>JAQTXN010000036.1 GCA_028688755.1 Methylococcales bacterium
GGACAAACTGGCTCACACGCAAAACAATTCACACAACTTTCGATAATTTTTAGAGACATCACATTCTCCTAAGCGGTCGCACGTTGTTTAACGTCGTCGAGTTTTCCAGATTTCGCCATTTCGTTGTAAACCAGCATCACAGCGGCTTCGATTTCTTCCATCGCGTGTTCACCGTTTGGCGTAATGCCCGCGTTTTCGAGCATTTCCCACGGTTCATAACCAATTTTTGAACACAACACCGCCTCACAACCTTCTAAGGTGCGAATCGTACGTTGCAACACGCTTTCGCCGTCGCCGCAACTCGTATCCCCTTCGCAATACTGGTCAACTTTTCGATGCGAAATAAAACGCACGCCTTCGGGTGAGGCTTCGTAAATCAAAAATTCTTTCGCATGACCAAAATGGACGTTGATAACGCCTTGACCGCTTGTTGCAACAGCCATTAACGCAGGGCGTGTGCCTAATTTTTCAGCTTTCACTTCAACTTTTGCGGCGCGTTTGCTGTTCATTTCGGCTTCGATGGCTTGATGAATCACTTTGCGTTTTTCCATCGCGGCTTGATAGTCGATTTCCATGTCTTCGATTTTGTCGAGTGTGAATTCGTCGCCTCTATCTTCGCCAAGCATTCCGACCGCATCAGCGCGACATTGACGGCAATGACGCATCATGTTCATGTCGCCCGCGCATTCGTCTTGCAGAGCTTGTAATTCAGACGCATCAGGGCCTCGTTGTCCCATCACGCCGTAAAATGTGCCGTGTTCTGCTTCGGCAATCAGCGGCATGACGTTGTGTAAAAACGCGCCTTTGGCTTTGACGATTTTGCTCACTTCAGCCAAATGTTTATCGTTAATCCCTGGAATCATGACCGAATTCACTTTGACCAAAATGCCTTTCGCCACCAGCATTTCTAAACCTTTTTGCTGTTGTTCGATGAGAATTTTGGCGGCTTTTTCACCTTTGATGCGTTTGTTTTTCCAGAAAATCCACGGATAAATTTTTGCACCCACTTTCGGGTCAACGCAGTTAATCGTGATAGTGACGTGGTCGATGTTGTGTTTCGATAATTCTTCGACGGCATCAGGCAACGCTAAACCATTGGTTGAAACGCAAAGTTTAATGTCGGGGGCTTCTTCGCTTAAACGGCGGAAGGTTTCAAAGGTACGTTCAGGATTTGCTAGTGGGTCGCCAGGCCCTGCGATACCTAACACGGTCATTTGCGGAATGTTTGCCGCGACCGCCATGGTTTTTTTCACGGCTTGATTGGGCGTTAATAATTCTGAAACCACACCAGGACGGGATTCATTCGCGCAATCGTATTTACGATTGCAGTAATGACATTGAATGTTGCAAGCAGGCGCAACGGCAACGTGCATTCGCGCAAAATAGTGATGCGCGTCTTCCGAATAACACGGATGATTTTGCACTTTTGCACGAATTTCGTCGGATAAATGATTAAGTTGGTCGTCGCTCGACCCACAAGAACTAGCGGAACATCCGCCTTTTGGTTTTTCGTTTAAAACTGGCAATTCCATCGGTGTCACCTCTTGCGTTGATTATTACAAGGGTAAATGCACGGACTGTACCAGTTTTTAATTGATTGATTTTAAAAGATAATTATTTGTAAAAATGCGATTTTGTAAGAAACACAACAAGATCTATTGTACAAAACAGGACAATTCAACGCTCTTTCAGCTGTAACGAACCTGAATTAACACAATAACGCAAACCCGTTGGTTCAATACCGTCAGTGAAAACATGCCCTAAATGCGCGGCACAATTTGCACACACAATCTCAACACGGTGCATTCCGTGACTATCATCAAAATTTTCGGCAACATGATTTTCAATTGCTTGCCAAAAACTTGGCCATCCTGAACCCGAATCGTATTTCGTTTTTGAATCAAATAATGACGTATCACAACAAATGCAATGATAAACACCGTCTGTTTTGCAATTCACATATTTGCCTGTGAA
Organism: Methylococcales bacterium; assembly: GCA_028688755.1. Lineage (GTDB taxonomy): Bacteria > Pseudomonadota > Gammaproteobacteria > Methylococcales > Methylomonadaceae > UBA10906. The sequence continues at coordinate 1,975 of JAQTXN010000036.1, forward strand.
AGGCGGCTCGGTTGATTTTAGACGGCAAATACTGAATTGTTCGGGGGTTAATTTTTCGTCGTTAATCATAGTAAGGTTTCATCAATGTTTATCATGTGCGTTGCTAACTCTTGCAACGCATTTTGCATGTTAGTGTGTAACGTTGGATTCATGGGGATTTCTGCCAAGGCTTTATTCATGCACAGCATCCACTGGTCACGTTCGGACTCACCGATTCTGAAAGGAAAATGACGGGCGCGTAACATCGGATGACCGAATTCTTCGACGAATAAATTTGGCCCTCCTAACCAACCTGATAAAAATTTGAACAGTTTGCTATTCGCAGAAGCAAGATCGGCTTGATGTATTGCTCGTATGCCCTGTGCTGCAGGCAATGTATCCATATAAAAATAAAAACGGTCTACCAACAAACGGATGGCTTGTTCTCCTCCGATGTGACCGTATGGTGTGTTAGTTGTCATGGTTATATTTCACGTTTAAGCCACCTAAACCACAGTATCCATCTGGATTTTTCGCTAAATACTGCTGGTGATATTCTTCGGCATAATAAAATTCGGGCGCAGGCAATATCTCGGTGGTGATTTCTGGAAAGCCTGCCTTTTTTAATTCTATTTCATAATGATTTTTTGCAAATTCAGCGTCTCTTTGTTGTCCATCGCTCAAGGTGTAAATACCTGAACGATATTGTGTGCCAATGTCATTGCCCTGTCGCATTCCTTGAGTGGGATTATGAGATTCAAAAAAGAGTTTAAGTAATTGCGAAAAGGTAATAATTTCTGGGTCAAAAACGACTAAAACCGCTTCGGCATGACCCGTTAAACCCGTACAAACTTCTTTGTAAGTGGGATTCTTTGTATCGCCGCCAATGTAGCCCACAGCGGTGCTGTAAACACCTTTTTGTTGCCAAAATTTACGTTCCGCGCCCCAAAAACAACCCAAGGCAAAAATGACTTGTTCTAATCCTTGAGGAAAAGGCGGTTTGATTGGATGACCATTTACAAAATGAATCATAACGCTGCAATCGCAGATTTGGCATCACATTGAGCAATGACTTGCGCTAACTGGTTTTCGTTTAATTTATGTCTGATGGCATCCGCTCCGTTAAAGTTAAAGGTTTGATAATCTTTCTTTGCATAAGTGACGATTTGGCACTTTTTGAATGGCTGATTTTCAAAAGGCATTTTTGTTGCATTAGCGTTTAATGGTTCAGTGCCTTCCAAACTCGGTGCATAAATCATGAACTCCCCTTTCATTGCCAGCACAGCACGATACTGATTAGCACTGGTTAGATATAAATAGCCGACTTCAACGTCTTTTTCTTTTAATTTCATAATACGTTCTCAAACCCAAAAAATAGCAAGCCAAACAGTGTATTCATTCTCAATGGTCGATGCTACACGATGTTTCAAATGCGCGGGAAGATACACATAATCGCCTGTGTTTAACGTCATTGTTTCCCCGTTTTCATATTCAATTACACCCGAACCTTGTAACACGATAACCCATTCATTTTCGTTTTGATTGTACCACTCGCCTGCGGGCGTGCTGTGACCTTGAGAAATAATACGTTCTATTCGCACCGTTGACTGCGACAGCAAAACTTGAATACATTCTGCGGGTAAATGAGACGGTAATTCTTGATAGATATTGTGCATAATTACATCGATTCCATAAGTGTCATGTTAAATTTGACTAAATTTTTGCAACCCACTTTCTAAAAAAACATGAATTCTAATTTACCCCCTGCATTATATTCCACTGAGCAAATCAAAGCGGTGGAACAGTTTGTGATTCAAAAAGGAATACTTTTTGGTTATACGTTGATGGAACGAGCTGGACAAGCCGTTTTTAACTATGTTCAGCATCACTATCCAGCCGCAAAGAACATAACGATTTTTTGCGGTTCAGGAAATAACGCAGGCGATGGTTATGTTGTAGCGAAGTTAGCGTTGCAGGCTAATTTAAACGTTCGTGTTTATAGCGTTACTGAAACAACCACGTTAAAAGATGATGCCCTAATTGCTTATAAACAGTTTATCAATGTAGGTGGTGTTGCCGTGCCATTTCAAGGAAATGAGAGGTTTGACGCTGACCTGCTTATCGATGCGTTATTAGGCACAGGCTTAAATCGCCCCGTCACAGAAAAATATGAACAAGCCATTAACAGCATTAACCAATGTGGCATTCCCGTTATTTCAGTAGATGTACCATCAGGCTTAAATGCAAATACGGGTGATGTGATGGGATGTGCAGTTGAAGCCAATGCAACCGTGACATTTATCGGACTTAAACAAGGCTTATTCACGGGTTTTGCGGTGCAGCATGTTGGCGAAATTATTTCTATTTCGTTGGATTTACCAGAGATTGCTTGGCAAAGTATTTCGTCATCAATCATGCGTGTTCTGCCTAAAACATTACCACCTCGTTCTCGATATGCTCATAAAGGCAATTTTGGACATGTACTAATAATTGGCGGTGATGTGGGTTATTCGGGGGCAGCACGTTTAGCGGGCATGGCGGCTTTACGAGTTGGCGCAGGATTAGTCAGTATTGCCACGCATCCTGACAATGCTGCCATGATGAATATCGCTTGCCCAGAACTTATGTGTCATGGCGTAACATCTGCAAAAGAATTGGAACCCTTATTGGCAAAAGCCAGTGTCATCGTGCTTGGCACGGGACTTGGACAACGTGATTGGGCAAAATCGATATTCGAGTCGGCTTTAAACAGTGATAAACCGATGATTGTTGATGCGGATGGTCTAAATCTTTTAGCGCAATTTCCTCGAAATCAAACGAATTGGATTCTCACGCCACACGTTGGCGAAGCCGCAAGATTGTTAGCCACCACGACAAAGGAAATTCAAACAAATCGGTTTGAAGCGGTTCAGGCATTGCAACAAAAATACGGTGGCATAGTGCTACTCAAAGGTGCAGGAACGTTAATTGCCTCAAAAAATGGGATTGCGGTTTCTAATTCGGGGAATGCAGGAATGGCTTCTGGCGGTATGGGTGATGTGTTATCGGGAGTCATTGCCTCGCTTGTTGCTCAAGGAATGTCACTTGAAGAGGCTGCGCAACAAGGAGCTTATGGACATGGTTTAGCCGCTGATGAAGCGGCTAAAAATGATGGTGAAAGAGGGCTACTTGCCAGTGACTTGTTACCGCATTTACGAAACTGGATTAACACTTGAACATAAAAATTAGGGTTTAATTTTGCATCCGTCCATCAAGCTCACGACTAAAGTAAACAAGACTGTCGTGTGTTTCTAGTAGCCGACTTATATATTGGCTAAAGTACGAAGCGTAACGATTCATATCCTGAAAGTACATGCCTGCATATTGAACCATTTTATAATAGGAATCCATTAAGTATCGGGATTTCCGCTCGTTTAACGCGTTAAATCGCTGTTCATTGTCGCTCAACCACGCATCAATGACACAAAAACCAGAAATCTTCACTCCCTGCATAGCGTGAATAAAAAATTGATAACTTTGCATCGGACATGATGTTTCAAGACTCTTCATCGATTCTTCTATCAAATTTCGAAATAGTCGTATAAATGTATTGAGTTCGCAACGAAAACGCACCCACTCCTCATCTATTCGCATACCGCCTCCTTTTTTAGAAGGCGCAATTTCTCATCGTTCGAGTCAAAATAAGCAAGATGCGCCACTACTGCCTCTTGCTTGTCACGAAGCCGATTGTAATAGGCAACATTTCCATCAGGGTTGCTGTAATAAATACGCGCTAATTCGTGCATATCGTAATGATCTTTTTTTAACTGCTCCGCTCTATCTTCATCTATCTCATGAAATAATTCATACGTCGTTCTAAACCATCGACCAAACTTACACGATTTATGCGAATCCAAGTCGAAAAGCTCTCTTACAATCATCAAATTGTGGTGCGGCATTGACCTTAAATTCCGTTGTTCTATCGGTACACAAACCCAATTTAAGTGCGATTTCGTACACGCATGAAGATCACGAATAAAACGGTAAACAACGTTAGATGAATCCATGATTAGTCTCCAAATAAATCTTAGAACTTTCTGTTTGTTAAAATTCTATCGAGTTTTGCCGAATTAAAGAGCGCGTCATACCATCCAGCCATGCGATGCTGTTTATCAGTTCTCGCGCAGTAATCTAAAAATACAAAACAGGCAGGCGGCGATGGCAAACCCAAACGCCTAGCCACACCAAAATAACTATCGTCAATACTTATAGCCGTTTCCCAATCTACAACGTCATCATCTTGATATGCTTTGCCGTCGTGTAAAATCATAACTTTCCCCATCCAGTCAATTTAAAATGTCGTTGCAGCTTAACGCAATTTTGAAAAATTTAGATTATTCGAATCTGTAGTAATTATTATTCAAAGATGCACCTAGTACATTGAAATCATTATATTTTTGATTAAGGATACGTCGGACTAAATTGAAATTTAACGCTATTTTCGGATTATATTCGCTTGTTATTGATTCGAGTTTTTCAAGCAAAAAATAACAAAATGAATCCTCAAGAAATAAAAAAGCCACTGGCAATGACTTACTTGCGGCTTTTTATTTTTGTCATGTTCTAAACTACCGATACCGAAATTCCAAAAAATAATTGTCCAGTTTGTGTCTCCTGTTTCGTTATGAAGGTATTGCTCGGGAAAAAAATCCTTGCGACGAACCTAAAAAACATCAGGAGACACGTTTATGAACCATCGAGTTAATTCAACTCGTTTCAATTTGCCGCTCGTTGCTTTATTTCTAGCAACGACAAATATCGCCATCGCTGACGAAAATCGTATTCATTTTGACATTCCCGCTCAATCGTTAGGCGCAACGCTCGATAGCTTGGCAAAAAATTCAAATACCAAATTGATTTACGCCGATTCGGTTGTGAAAGGACTTCGCGCCGACGCATTAAAAGGTGATTTCACGGTGCAACAAGCCTTGAAGCGCGTTTTAAATTCCAACGGTTTGCAATATGAAGACGCAGGCGACGGCGTGATTGCGATTAAAAATGCACCTTCATCCAAATCAGAAACCCATCATGAAAGTGACAAAGACAATTCTGTTTTTGAATTAGGTTCGATGGTTGTGGTTGGTGACAATGAAAAATACGAAAAACTCACCAGCAAAGACATTCTCTCGTCGGTGGATATTATGTATGCCGACAAAATCGAAAATCAGAATGTGTTAACCGCTTACGATTTATTTCATCGTATGCCAGGTGTGCAAATTACCCAATTCGGACAAGGTACAACAACAGGAAAACTTTCGTTTAGAGGTTTTAATGGCGAAGGCAATATCAATGCGGTGAAATTGTTAATCGACGGCATTCCGAGTAATACCAACGATGGCAATATGCCGTTTATTGATTCGATTTTTCCGCTTGATATTGAATCAATTGAAGTGGTACGCGGCACAAACGACCCGCGTTATGGGCTGTATGCGATTGCAGGTAACGCGAACATCAATACCACAACAGGCGGTAATTATGCGAAAGGTCGTGTCAGTTATGGCAGTTTTGATAGTTACGATGTGCAATCAGGGCTGGGTTATGAGAAAAACGGTTTTTCACAAAACTACGCGGTTTCTTATCGTGACACGAGCGGTTATCGTGACCATAGCGATTCAGATAAAAATAGCTTTTCAGGCAAATGGTTTTACACGCCTGAAAGTGAAAAATACAAAGTCGGTTTAATTGCCCGTTGGAGCGAAGGCGATGCACAAGAATCGGGATATTTAACGGCGAAAGAAATACTCGCCGACCGCACACAATCGATGCCGCGCAATGCAACAGACAGTAGTAATCGTCAAATCGGACAAATCAGCGGACATTTAGACGTAAATGTCACCGACCAATTATTTTGGTCAACAAAAAGCTATGCGAATACGTTTGATGACCAACGTTTTGTAAAATTTTACATCACAGGTTCACAGCAAGAACGCACGAACGCCGAACATCAATATGGCGCAATCACCTCGCTGACTTACAGACCAATTATTTCGTGGCTGAATGATTTTTCATTGGAAGGTGGTTTTGATTTCCAACAACAAGATAATAAATCGTGGCGTTTTAATACCACCGATGCGGTGCGAACAAAAATGACACGAAACCAAGAATTCAATTTCCTCACTTATGGCGGTTACATTCAAGCGGTGATTAAACCAACCGAATGGTTAAAAATTACCCCAGGATTTCGTGCAGATCAAATTGATGGCAGTTTTACCAATCGTTTAACAGGCGCACCTGCCCCTGTGAATAATTACGGCATCATTCCACAACCCAAAATCGGCGCGGTGATTACACCAATTGATGGTTATAGTCTTTACGGGAACTGGGGGCGAACTTTTCAGGTCGGGGCTGGTGCGGCAGCGTATAAAACCAATCGTGGCGCAACAGACATAGACCCTTCGATTAACGAAGGTTGGGAAGTGGGCGTTAAATTAAAACCTGTTAAATGGACAGAAGCGCGAATTGCGTACTGGCGACAAGATGCCTCGAATGAATCGAGCCGCGTTTTAAACAGTGCAAACAATGATTCTGTCGCCATTGGCGCGACCAAACGGCATGGCGTTGATGTCGAAGTCAAAGTGAATCCGATTGATTCGGTCAGCGTTTGGACAAGTTATTCTTTGCAAGAAGCGATTGTGAAAACTGCGCCAAGCAATACGCAATATGTCGTGGGAAATCAAATTGTAAATACGCCAAATCATCTCTTTTCGGCAGGTATCGATTATCAAATTACCTCTGCGTTCAAATCCTCTTTATGGACATCGGGACAAAGTGATTACTTCGTTGACCAAGGCAATAAATTGGGGAAATTCGGCGGTTATGGTTTGTTAAATTTAGACCTTGGTTATCAAGTCACCAAACAAGTTGATTTGCAATTCCAAGTGAAAAACTTAACCGATACAAACCGTGAATATGTTTGGTATGACGCAGGTTTTCCTGAACCGCTTTTCTCATCGGGTGATGGACGGGCATTTTATGGCGCGGTGAATGTTAAATTTGATTACTAATCACGCATGAAAAACTTCGAATCAGAACGCTTTGTCCTTTTCGTAAGCGAATAATTGAATTTAGGAATTTGGAATAGTCGTTAAGTGCTTTCCTTCTGCTTGATGAATTTTGCCGAATATTGCAACACGCTGGTTTTCGTTCACTTTTCATCAGCATAATCAGTAATCGGCTAAATCATCTATACGTTCAGAGGTAAAAACAACCTAAGCGGTTTTTCAGGAAATGGTATAAAACCGAATTGCTGATAAAATCCAGCGGCGGTTGTATTTAACGCATCCACAACAACCGCATAAACTGCTAGTATTTCACTGACTTGTTCCACTCGTTGTATGGCATCAACCAACAAAATAGAGCCTAGACCTTGTCCTTGATAGTTTTTATCAACGGCTAATCGTCCGAGCAATGCAATAGGCACTGGATAATTAGGTAATCGCTGTTTTAAGGTTTGCGGTAAGTCTGCAACACTAATGCCGCCTGCGCTAAGCGTGTAATAACCAGCAATTATTGACGGAAAATCAACAGGCGTAGCGACAAATACTTTGTTAATGCGATGTTTTATATTTTGGCGGGCATATTGTTGTAAATAGCTATTCAGGCTACTTTCACCACAGTCAAACTGTTTGCGCCGATGTTCGTTATTAAGTGTGGTGATATTAAGTTTCATGCGCTTGGAAACACGGATTTTTGATGTAGTTGCAGTGCCTTTTTTAGTTTGTTATTTCTAGGCGGTGGATTTTCTAAAGCCTCTAAAAACAACCCAAAATCAGAGACAGACAAGGTGATTTGTTCGTGTTCGTTAATAATTTGTTCAGCGGCAGTTAAGGCTTGAGAGAGAACAAATTCGGATAGGTTTTTGTGTTTGTAACTGGCAGCTTTTTCCAGTTTTTGTTTTGAAAACGTATCAAGGCGAATGTGCATTCGTTGTTGTTTGCTAGTTTCGGTAGTTATCATTTGACGCTCCTATGGTTAATGGGAAAATTGTACGCCATTTATGCGCCTATATGAAAACAGATTATATTTTTTGATGCTACTAAACAAGCGACTTCCGTGCATTTTTTGATTCGGAATCGAAATTGCGTGAAGCGACCGAAAAAATGGTTGCGACTAAATCACAAAGTGAATATCAGCATAATTAGTTTTAAGCTCCTCCAAGTTTAAGTTGAAATGTATTTCTTGTTTTTTACCCTCGAATGAGGAAGAATAACAGGAAATTTTCGAGGAGAAATAAATCATGCCACAGCCCCAAGTTATCACTGATCATCAAGATTTAAAAAACGAACTTTCGTTGTACAACATACCCGAAGAAAGTCTTATGGAAATAGGATGGAGGGGTTACGCTGCCAGAAGTAATGCCACACAAAATGACCCACCCAGTGCGGCGGGAAATTATGCTTATTTTGCAACTGTCCGTGCAAAAAGAGAGTTATTGTGTCCTGAAGGTTGGGAACAACTCAATAAACATAATCTTTGTTTCACTATTAACCCTGAAACTAAAATTGCAATAGTTGCTTCAAGTGGTAATCAGGATGTAGGTATTGCAGAAGGTCATCCCCGAACAAGAAATTCAAAAGGCGAAAGAACTAAAGATTACATTTTCGACAATTATGATATTTTCGGTTTTGAAGATGAATATCAAAAAAAGGAAAAACCTCAAAAAGATATTTTTCCCAAATTTGAAACTTTTGTTTTTTTATACTTCTACGATTTCGACAAAGGTGAAATAAGATCAGAACTTTCGTTACCTATCGAGATGGATATTAAAGGGCAAGTTAGTAAATGGCACAAACGCATAATACTTAATCCAATTTCGTTTGATACAGAACCCACTTGTTCAAGACAATCTAATGTGTCTTTTAGTGATTCTCAAGATATTGATATTCCAATAAAACGTCGCCAGAAATGAATACCGAATTAGATTTTAATTTTAGAAGATTAGAATTAGCCAGACAAAGGCGATCTTTAACTAAAAAAGCATTAGCTGAAGCCATTGGTATGACTACCAGAACAGTTTCAGAATATGAAAGTGGTAGAAGTGAACCACCTACCTCAACTTTGAAAAAAATTGTACAAGTTCTTAACTATCCAGAAGCATTCTTTTTTGGAGAGGATATTGAAAAAATTGATTGCGAGTGCGTTAGCTTTCGATCAATGAAAGCAATGAAAGCTTCACAGAGAAATGCGGCATTAACAGCAGCGGAGTTAGCAATAGAGTTTAATAATTGGCTCGAAACCAATTTCGAATTACCAACTATTGATTTATGTAATTTCCGTGAAAGTGAAATCGAAAGCCCAGAAACCGCAGCGCGTGTTTTGCGTGAAAAATGGGGATTAGGTGAATTGCCTATAAAAAATATGATTCATTTACTAGAAGCCAAAGGTGTTAAGGTTTTTTCGCTCGAAGAAAGGAACAAAGAAGTAGATGCTTTTTCATTTTGGAAAAAAGATACTGCATTTATATTTCTTAATACTCAAAAATCAGCAGAACGTAGTCGATTTGACGCTGCTCACGAATTAGGGCATTTAGTCCTTCATAAACATGGAGGGCAAGTAAGCGAAGAAAGTGGCGAGCAAGAAGATATAAATGAAGAAAATGGTAGAAAAGAAAACAAAAGAGCAGTTGAAAGAGAGGCTGACAGATTTGCCTCAGCGTTTCTTATGTCAGAAAGTAGTGTCAGAGCAAATGCACCTCGCTTTGCAACTATCGAAAACTTAATACAACTTAAAAAAATATGGAACGTCTCTGTTGCTTCTTTAGTTCGTAGATTATTCGATTTAAATTTAATCACAGAATGGCATTACAGAAATTTGAATATAGAAATGTCTAAGCGAGGAATGTTGCGAAAAGAACCTGAGGGCATTGCTAAAGAAAAATCTCAAATTCTTGAAAAAGTTTTTAAATCACTTTGGCAAGAAGGTATGACTCGAAACGACATTGCCAGACAATTAAATTTCCCAGTGGATGAAATAGATCAACTTACATTCAATTTAGCTCCTCTTGGTACGATTATTAGTGGTGCATCTCAACGAAAAAATACTAATAAACCACAACCAAATTTACAGGAAATAAAGTCTCCATTGTCAGATTGCTCTAATTAGCATATTAAAGTTTAGTTTTGCAGTTTCAGGAGCGGAGTAAATAATGCGGATAACCCCCACAGTCCTGTCGTCCACCATTTTATTGAATGGACGCATAGAACGTAGAGTCGTAAACCTCGATTATCAAGTCACCAAACAAGTTGATTTGCAATTCCAAGTGAAAAACTTAACCGATACAAACCGCGAATATGCTTGGTATGACGCAGGTTTTCCTGAACCGCTTTTCTCAGCGGGTGATGGTCGGGCATTTTATGGCGCGGTGAATGTTAAATTTGATTACTAATCACCAATGAAAAAAACTCGTAAAAATCAGGCACGCAAATTGTGGCTAAATGTGCATCTTTATGTGGGGCTAATTTTAGGATTGATTATTTCGATCGTAGGACTGACGGGCAGTTTGTTGGTGTTTTATGTTGAACTCGATGAAATCATCAATCCTGAATTAGTGATTTCCAATCCTGCAAAAACGCCTTTGCCCTACGAAACGATTTTTCAATCGCTGCGTCAAATCGAACCTGAACGGCAAAATGGTTGGCGGCTGGAAATTCCTGAAAATCCTCAGCGTATGATGACGGCGCGTTATTACACGCCGCAAGAAATTGAACATTCACACTTTGCACCACTGCTGGTGTCGGTCAATCCGTATTCGGGTGAAGTCGTTAAAAAACGGTTTTGGGGCGGATTTGCCATGACGTGGATTTATGATTTGCATTACACATTGCTACTCAAACACACGGGCAAAATCGTCATGGCAATCGTAGGCGGATTTTTGCTGATTTCGTTACTCAGTGGCGTTTATTTATGGTTGCCTGCGCGACATAAAATCTTTTCGGCGTTGCTAATTAAACGTTCGGCAAGTCGAGAACGTTTTACTTACGATTTGCACAAAGTGAGCGGGATTTACAGTTTGATTGTGATGTTGATGCTGGCCATTACGGGCATTGCGTTAGAAATACCTGAATATGCGAATCCGTTGATTAGTTGTTTTTCGCCGTTGCAAACGTTGTCGAAATCGACTTCGAATTTTTCAAATCAACCTCGAATCAGTTTGGACAAAGCGGTTGATATTGCAAAGCAGCAATTTCCCGACGCACGTTTATGTTGGATTGAAACGCCATCGGGCAATTTAGGAAGTTATCGCATCAATTTACGCCAAGCCAATGAACCGAATCAGCGTTTTCCAAAAACAAACGTGTGGATTGACCAGTATTCGGGAGACATTTTGAATGTAAATAATCCGAGGGATTTTTCAAATGGTGACACAGTGATTAGTTGGCTTCATCCATTGCACAGCGGCGAAGCGTTTTCGATGACGGGGCGTTTATTGGTGTTTTTTTCAGGATTGTGTTGCCCGATACTTTTTGCTACGGGCGTGTTGCGTTGGCTGCAGAAGCGTCGCGCTAAATGTGTTCATTTAGCGCGATGAGAGCGTAAGACTTTATAAATCAAACCAGCTCTTATTTTTAATTTCTGAGAAAACTTACACATTGTTCAACTGCAATTCCTTTATGTTTCAATAAACCAGCAAATTCCTGTATTTCGTCAGAATCAAAATACCTATTTCCGTGTTCTTTAATGGAATTTAGCCATCCCCAAAACTCTTCACTTTCATAACGGGCAATACATGATTTTTTTAGCGCGTCCGCTTCTTCGTAAAATTCTGGAATTTCTATTTTTGAAAAATCCATGAACCATTCCACAAGTTGATTAAATAAATCATCAGGCGGTGTATCGATTGAATTTTCTATTTCTTTCAAAAGCGATAATGAACGCATTACAGGAATATGGTAAGAAGAAACGAACATTTCACAAATTGAATGAAAATCAAGCAGTAGATTTTGTGCAAGAGATTCATGGTTGTCGTCAAGAATTCTTCCATGTGCTACGTTATTTCTAATGATAGGAAACTTAAATGCAAAGTATTCGTAAAAGTGGCAATGAAATAATTTTGTCTCGATATATTTGAGTTTTTGATTAAGAGATGGCGACCTTCCAGCGTTTATTTCAGAGTCATCTATTTCCTCCAATGCTAAACACAAATCATTAAATAATCCTTCAATTTGAAGTGGAACGATATAGTTAAAAGTTATAAATTCTCTTTTTTCATAATGTGTCAAAAGAGTATTAAAAAGTTCTTTCCTATCATGTAAAAAATGACTTTTTGAAAATAACGCCTTTATTTTTTCGATGATTTCGTATTTTCCGATATACCATTTTGCAAGTTCATCAAATTTCGTCGGCTCATCTTTAAGTGAATACAATTGTTCATATTTTTCTGGTTCTGAATCTGTCTCTATATAAGAAAATTTATGAGAAAACTCATTAAAATCATCTATGTTGAAAGATTCAAAATAATCAACATAACCGTTATATTGCCAAGATCTTTTTTGTGCGTAACGATATGGTGCAGGGCGATAGGAGTACAAAATAGCGGAATGTTTAATAGATTGTTTTGCTGCTAAATTTCTAATTTTTTCGCCAGTTAAAAACGTAGTGATTTCTTCTTTTGCTGAGATATTTTTCTTTTTGTAATGTTCAATCATGTTAAAAGAACAAAAATCTTCCTCATTAAATCTCTGTTTTCCCTTTTTTTTAGTTTCTAAATTCTTTTTTTTAGCTTCTAATTTTTTTAATTCTTCATTTATAAAATTGATGTCTTGCATCGCCGAGAAATACAAATCCGTCAATGTTTCTCGTGGTAATTTTTCTAATCCAAGTTTGACATTAAAAATGAACTGATAAAATTCTTGTTCATTTGTAGGCAAATTGCACCGATTTGTCTTTTCTTTGTATTTGTCAAATAGCGTTTGAAAATTAGCAGAACGAGCGTCAAAACCTAAAAGATTGGTCAGAAACTTTCTCGCTAAAACTTCTTTCGATTTTGCTTCACAACAATAATAACTATTCAAAGTTGCATATTTAGTCTGTTGTTCATCGTTATAAACTTTTCTTTGTTCTTCGCTTATGCTCAAAAGTGCCATAAATTTTTCCTTGAAACGCCTATTTTAAAAACCGCCTGCATCAATTGCTATACCATAACTTTTGCACTTCGATGACTTACTTCAAGTTATATCATCGCCTTCGTTGGCATAATCAATTGTGCGTGAACAACTTAATGCGTCTGGTTTTAGATTTTTTTTGTAGTGCGGAAATTGTTGTAATAACTTAAAAGCTAATTCCAAATATGCGGGGTCGAGTTGTTCAATTGCTTGTTTTAAATCTTCTTTTGTGACCATTTTTATTATCCCATGATTTAACAGCGTGTTGCGTTGGTTACAAAAACGTCGCGCTAAAGGTGTTCACTTAGCGCGATGAAAAATTATTGCTGTTCAACCCATTCGGTAAAACCTAGTGTTTTGGCTTTTTCGAGGTCTGTTTGTGCAATTTCGTAGACATTAAGCATTCCCGTTTCAGCACCACAAAGTGTAATGTGCATCAAGCCATCAGATTTTTTAGTCGATGAATAAACAACCATGTCCGTTAATTGCTTTTGCATATCCGTTAAACTAATACCGCTAGTTGCCTCACATTGTTTGCTTTCATCGGATTTTTCCACAAAAACAGTTTTGGGTCGGATGCTTGTATCGGTTGCTGGTAATGCTGGACAAGTTTGCACACGATTGATGCCATAACCTGTGGTTTTACGCGGTGGTTTGATGGCGTTTAATTGTTTCACGAATTTTTCAAATGCCGCGCTGGGTGGATTAGAACTTGGTCTATCTTCAACGCACGCCGAAAAACCACCTTCTTTTGCGTAACCATAAATGACGAATTTATCAATCACATCATTTGTTACCGCATCGCCAATGGCTTTTCGTACTTTTTTGTACGAGTTTTTATCAACCGCATAGCCATTGCCATTGATAGAGATTTCGATGGCATGACGTGTTTCAACAGGTTGTGTTGTCGCAGCAAAAGCGACTTGTGTAGATAAAGCGGCTGTTAAAAATAGCCCTATTGTTTTTTGCATTGTGTTCATAACCGTTCCTTTGAAAATAAAATAAGTGCGGTTGCATTCTTACAAATTCTTAAGCTGCTGTCACACGCAAAAAACTACGTTAAATGCCTTAGTGCGTGTGTTAAATCACCTATCTTTCCTCGCAAATAAAAAAGCTATTTATCGCTAAAAACCAGTAGTCATAATGGTTTCAAGGTATTGGCACAACGATTGCCGTTTCATTGATATTTTTTGAATTATCTTTGGAGTCTGGCTAAGTGTCTGCTGTTTCTATTAACCACGATCAAATTTCGCTGTTGTTTCTCAATCATCGTGAAGCCATCATTAGTTTTCTCATGCAACGTGTCCGTTGCCCCGATACCGCCCAAGATTTAAGTCAAGAAACGTATTTACGTTTATTACGCAAAGAATCCATCCCGCACAGCGAAAATCTTATTGGCTATTTGTATCGAACGGCTGAACGGTTAGCGATTGATTTTTTGCGCTATGAACAACGTGTCACCAGTAAATCCGTATTGCTTGATGACGAATTAGTTTGTCCAAATAGGCAACCCGAAGAATTAACCTTGTTGCGTGAACAATGTGAACGCTTATTAGATGCTGTTTATTCGTTGCCAAATCAGTGTCGGCAAGTGTTTTTGCTCAGAAAAATCGATGAATTAAGTTATGCCGACATCGCACAGGAGCTTAAAATTTCCGAAAAAACGGTGCAACGCCATTTAGTTAAAGCCATGCTTCACTGCCATCAACGCCTCAATGCTTAAATCATGAATTTTAACCCGCGTACTTTTGAGCAAGCTGTTACTTGGTTTGTTGCCTTGCAAAGCCAAGATTGTAACGAGCAACAACGCGCAGAATTTCAACAATGGTTAATGCAACATGAATCGCACACTGCCGCTTATGCCGAAGCAGAAAAATTGTGGATAAATCTGGATAGTGTTAAATCCGCGCCTATGCCAAATTTAAAAGCACGCGATCAACGTTGGAATGCGATGCAAACAGGCGTTGCAACATTAGTGTTTGCGGCGATTGCAACAGGATGGTGGTTAGATTACAGCGCAGAAACTGTCACTCACAGCACGGGAATTGGTCAACGACAAAGCGTCGAATTAGCCGATGGTTCACATATTGAACTCAACACCGCGACACAATTATCTGTTCGAGTATCTTGGTTGCGCCGTGAAATTCAATTACAAGAAGGCGAAGCGATGTTTAACGTCACACATGAAAAATTCAGAATCTTCACCGTTAAAGCGGGAACACTGCAAGTGCGTGATATAGGTACACGCTTTAATGTTCGCAAACGACAAGATGGCACAGTCGTTTCTGTATTGGAAGGTGAAGTCGAAGTAAAACCTGAACACGCTTGGTTGGGTCAAAATGTGAAAGCAGGCTTTAGTTGCAAAATGGACGAAGACGGACATCTTCACGCTATCGAACCTGCAAATTTTGAACAGGCAAGTGGTTGGCTTGAGGGGCGTTTGACATTTAATCACACGCCATTGTCTCAAGTTGTCACCGAATTAGAACGCTATCATGATGTGCATTTTGTTTTTGCGGATGTAACGCTTCGGAATGAAACGTTGAGCGGTACGTTTGAGGCAGCGGATTTAAATCCGTTTTTACACGCGATAGAAAAAATCTTACCCATTCGCACTCAACGCCAAAAACAAACTATTGTGCTGTCTCGGCGTTGAGTGACGAGTTAGATTGTGGGGTTAATCGTGATTCAAAAACCGCTTCCGATCTTCGGCACTATGACCTAACGTTTTTGTCATATAAGGCGGTGGAGTATCGAAAATGGATTGCAAAACCAGTCATGCTCAATCCTAATATGTTGATGAACCTATGATATTTCTAGCGGAATCTATTATGTTGTCATAATGAAGAATGAGAGTTTTTTCACTATCAAGTTTTTTACGTCGAATTCGATAAGTTTTTTCTTTGAAATCATCACGTCTTCCTGCAACTACAACAAAATGAAGCCTCGATTTATCCATATTTATAAATTCATCTGGTAACGCTTTTTCAATGTGTTTGTGCTTGTTAAAAGTTTCTTTCAATGATTGATAATTTGCATCAAGCCACACATCCCAATCCTCAATTTGTCTAAGCCCTTTTTGGAATACTTCACCAATTTCACCATTTTGTCGCGTAATTTTTCCTGTTGGTGATTCTAGTTCAACAAATACAAATTCCCAGCCGCCAGAACTGAGACCAACTATTAAATAATCTACCTTGTATGAATTTCCGAGTTGAAATTCAGGAAATAAGTAAGCACCATGATGTCCGAAACGAAAGTATTGCTTTAGAATGCTGTAGACTAAAAAATATCCGTGTTTGTGATTGATAAATTTAAGTATTTGCTGTTCGTTCACCTTATCAGAATTAAGTAATTCGAAAAATTCGTTTAGTTTTGTAATAAGAGACTCTGTTTCTCTTAGTTCCACAATATCAAGGTAATGGTTTGGAAAATAGCTACTAAAATGCCTAGCCGCTTTTGGATATTGATGAAATAAATTTTTTCTAATTTGCATATTCCCAAAGTCACTAACTATTTCTTCATTTTTTATATTCTGCCATGCTAGTTCCTCTTCCTTAGTTAATTTTGAGTAGTCCCGTTCGTAAAGATTCATAAATTGTTCCTTTGAAAATGAAATAAGTGCGATTGCATTCTTATATATTATCAAACTGCTGCCATACGCAAAAAAACTAAGCCAAATTTCGTTATCCTTTAAGCAACCAACAAAAAAGCCCCGATTCGCATAAATACAAATCGGGGCTTTTTTAATGAAATTCAGCAACTTCAATCGTGACTAGAAAACCGCTTCCGCTCTTCTGCACTACGACCTAACGCTTTTGCCATCCAAGGTGGTGGCGCGTCAAAAACTTGTTGAAAGGTTTTTAACTGTTCAACCGCGTCTGTAACTTCTGGCACTTTAATCGGATAAATATCCGCGCGAATAATTTTCGCCGCCGCAGGGCCTCCAACCGATTGCATAAATAAAACATGACAATCTTTCACCAAATTCACCCGAAACAAATTGCGGTCATCCGAATCATCTGCGCCAATTGTCGAGCGAATATCAATCAAACGATGTTCATCTTTTGACAATTGATAAACCAAAAATCGAAGGCACGAGCCAAAATGCCCGTTCAATAATTCGCCGCTATTTGACGCAACGCCAATACGGATAGATTCAGGCATATCGCCATCTTTATACGCTTGGACTTCAGGCAAATTTTCATCCGTTTCTTCGCCCCACAAATAACGCACCGCCAATTTGATATTCGCTAAACCGATGTCAATGTCTTCGCCATCTTCTTCGCCGTCCAAACTACCGATACCCGTTTTTAAATTTGTGACCGTAATCGATTTGAGTTTTTCATCATCAAGCGGCATACCGACTTTTTCATGCAAAATTTCAATCAGTCTCGGCACGTCAACGTCAGGTAAAACGCGAGCCGCTAACGCAATTCGCAAAGCTAGTTCTCGTGGTAATTGACTCATTTTTCACCTCTAAAGTTTGTGGTGTGCCTGCCAACCCGTATAACCTTCGTTGAGGCTGTAGACTTCTTTAAAACCAAAATCGCTAAACATTTCCGCAACGTGTTCGCTAGCATGACCGTGATAGCAATAAATCAAAAAAGTCTGCTCTTTCTCACCTTTTTGAATCAGGCTATCGCGCAGTTTTTCATGCAAGTGCATGGCATTTTCAAGATGCCCCGCGCGATAATCTTTCACATCACGACAATCCAAAATCACAGGCTTTTTTTCAGCGATAAATTGCGCCGCATCACTGATAGCAAGATTTTTGAATGTTGCCATCGTTACACTGGCCCGCTGTGCAATTCTTTTTTCACGAAAATCGTTTTGGTCAATGCTTCTTCAAAGGCAATCGTTTCACCTTTGAATTTAAAACTTTTCGCCGCTTCATACGCTGTAACCACTTTATCTTCAGCAGATTGACCTTTTAAATCCGCTTTTTCAATGTAGAGGAATTCGAGCGTTTCATTCCAAACCATGCCGTCACGATATGGCACAAATTTGAATGTGAAACCGTCTAATTCAATCTGCATATTGTCTTTAATGTTTTCAACGTACATTAAAAGCACGGTTTCAGGTGTTAAAGCGGTTTTGTATTTTGAAATGAACTCAGGCACTTGCGCGAGTTCGTGAAACATGCCGTTCACAAACACAAATTTTTCGTCAGTCGCTAAAACTGCCGCTTGGTTTAACAATAATTTCGGCGGCATGTGAACGCCGTCGTTTAATTCGCCTTGAATTAAAATTAAATCGCCACGAAACGCGGTGTATTTTTTATCGCTGGTTTTGCCCAACACAGACGTGATGAATAAAAGACCTTCTTTGTCATAATTTGCGAGTAACATTTTGATTCTCCTGATTAAAAAACTTTGTGATTAAACATCGACGCGGCGACGTTGTACTTGTTGTGGATCGGCGGTGATTTTGCGGTAAATTTCGATGCGGTCGCCTTCTCGAATCGGCGCGTCTAACTTCGCTAATTTTCCATAAACACCAACCTTTTGGGTGGTTAAATCGATTTGTGGGTATTGTTTTAAAACCCCTGATAATTCGATGGCTTCTTGAATCGTGCTTTCGTCAGGCACTTCTAAACGAACCCATAATTGCCGTTCTGCTTCGGCATAGCACACGCCGATATTCATGCTTTTTTCTCCGCTTTTTGGTCAAACAACCGTTTCATTGCCACTAAAAATCCCAGCATAATGAAACCACCTGGCGGCAATGCCGTGAGTAAAAAACCTTTGTAATCATCAATCACGGTCAGTTCCATAAAACGGAAACTTTCGCCGAGCAACACAGACGCATTGGCAAATAATGTTCCCGTTGAACTGATTTCACGCATCGCGCCTAAAATCACCATCACGAGCGTAAAACCTACGCCCATCATGAAACCATCCCAAAGCGACGGCAGCGGTTCTTGTTTGGAGGCAAACGATTCGACGCGCCCTAAAATCGCGCAGTTCGTCACAATCAACGGAATGAACAAGCCTAAAACTTTATGCAATTCGTGCATCCACGCATTGAGGCAAATATCCACCAGCGTCACGAGTGCGGCAATGAGCAACACAAAAATTGGAATCCGAATTTCAGACGGAATTAAATGCCGATTGAGTGACACGATGCCATTCGATGCGACCATCACGGCAATCGTCGCCAAGCCCATGCCTAAACCATTCGTCGCTGTTCCCGTCACCGCAAGCAACGGACATAACGCTAAATTTTGAGTTAGAACAACGTTGTTATCCCACAAACCATCACGGGCAATTCTTCTATATTCGGGTGAAAAAAGTATCGACAGATTCATGATTTTTCTCCTGTAGCGAGCAACGTGGCTTGATTTGCTTTGTAGAATTCCAATCCGCGTCGAATGGCTAAAACGACTTTTCGAGGTGTAATCGTCGCGCCGCTGAATTG
>JAQTXN010000175.1 GCA_028688755.1 Methylococcales bacterium
GTAATACAGCAATTAGTGCTGCTGGTGCTGCTACAGCTGGTGCTGATGATGATTTTGCGGTTCTCAAATTAGCTGGTACAAGCAGTTTAGTTTCAACTGACTTTATCTTTGTATAAATCGTTGTAACAAACAACAAACAAAAGCCCACCTGCTGCATGTTTGCAGGTGGGCTTTTTTGTTGCCGTGATTATCAAACAAAAACGTAGCATTACAGGTTAAATTGTTGATTTGACGCTTAATACCATTTCAATATATCATTACGCGATGCAAAATCGACTCCCCGAAATCATTGATCCCCTACATCTTGCCGACAAACGCGGCGAATTACACGGACAAATCCCCATTAAAAGCCTTATTCGGTTGACTGAAGACCTAGTCAATGACGAAGGTTTTGTGAGCGTTGATCTTTATTTTGGGCGCGAAGGACGATTAGCAAAAATTGATGGTAAGTTAAAAGCAACGCTAAATTTGCAATGTCAAAATTGCTTAGAAAGCGTGAAATATGAAATCGATCACAACGTCAATTTAGGTATTGCCACAACGTTTGAACAAGTTGAACGTTTGCCCGATGAGGTTGAACCGCTTTTGCTTGAAGAAGAAACCATGCCTTTGGCAACGCTTGTTGAAGACGAATTATTATTAAATTTGCCTGATTATCCACGTCATGAGCATGATTGCATGGCAAATGAAATCGTCAAAAAATATACCGCCACTTTTGAAGAAGAAGCGGCAACAAAAAAAACTAATCCATTTTCTGTTTTAGCCAATTTAAATCTAGGAGAATCCTAATGGCAGTTCAAAAGAGTAAAGTTACACGTTCAAGACGTGGTCAACGTCGTTCACACGACGCATTAACTGCAAAAACATTATCAACCGATCCAATCACAGGTGAAATCCACTTGCGTCATCATATGACACCAGACGGTTATTTCAAAGGTCGTCAAATCGTTGGCACCGCTGTTGAAATTGACTAAAAGTCAAAACCTGCGAACAACCAAAATGCCGAATCAGATTTTTTCTGATTCGGCTTCTTTTTATGCACTACGGAGGCACACGTCAACGTGAGTCTAATAATTTCCATTGATGCGATGGGCGGTGATTTTGGGGTCGATGTGACCGTTCCCGCGTCGCTTGCTTGCTTACAAGAAAACCCTGCCTTAACCCTGATTCTCGTCGGTGACGAAGCGGTTTTAAATCCGTTGCTTTCGCAATCGCTTTCAATTTATGGCGAGCGTTTGCAAATTCAACACGCTTCGCAAACCGTTGAAATGGACGAATCGCCGTCAAAAGCCCTGAAAAATAAAAAAGATTCTTCAATGCGTGTGGCAATCAATTTGGTGCGTGATAAACGCGCTGATGCGTGCGTGAGCGCAGGAAATACAGGCGCATTGATGGCGACCGCGCGATTTGTGTTGAAAATGCTCAACGGTATCGACCGTCCCGCGATTATTTCAACGTTGCCATCGATTTTTGGTCACACTTATATGCTCGATTTAGGCGGTAACGTCGATTGCACCGATGAGAATTTATTTCAATTTGCTGTGATGGGCAACGAACTTGTCAAAGCCATTGAAGGCATTGAAAATCCAAAAGTCGGTTTGCTCAACATTGGCGAAGAAGAGGTAAAAGGCAATGAACAAGTCAAAGCGGCAGCAAAATTATTAGAAAACTCCCATTTGAATTACATCGGTTACGTCGAAGGGAATTCGATTAACGCAGGTCACGAAAAAGTCGATTTAATTGTTTGTGACGGTTTTGTGGGCAACGTGGCATTGAAATCGATTGAAGGTGCAGCAAAAATGATTGGCACGGTGTTGAAAGAATCTTTCGGTAAAAACTTACTTACCAAAATTGCCGCCTTCGTTGCATATCCCGTTTTGCAAATGATTAAAAAACGAATTGACCCACGTTTGTACAACGGTGCGAGTTTCTTAGGTTTGCGCGGCTTGGTGATTAAAAGCCACGGTGGCGCGGATGTTTTAGCGTTTAAAACTGCCATCAAACTTGCCGAAGTCGAAGTAAGCCACAACGTTATTCAAAAAATTACTGACCAAGTCGAAGCGACTTTAGCCCAGCGAGCGACATCATGACCCTTTACAGTCGAATCATCGGAACAGGCGGTTATTTGCCTGAGCGCATTTTAACCA
The DNA here is from genome assembly GCA_028688755.1 of Methylococcales bacterium. Taxonomy (GTDB): domain Bacteria; phylum Pseudomonadota; class Gammaproteobacteria; order Methylococcales; family Methylomonadaceae; genus UBA10906. The sequence goes on from JAQTXN010000175.1 coordinate 2,148, forward strand.
ACGAAGAATTATCGAGAACCGTCGAAACGTCGCACGAATGGATTGTTGAACGCACTGGCATTCACCGTCGTCGAATTGCCGCCGAGCATGAAACGGCGGCGAGTATGGCGGAAATTGCGGCCTCACAAGCCATTGAAGCCGCGCAAATCGAAGCGAATGACATTGATTTGATTATTGTCGCAACGGGAACGCCTGATTGTGTTTATCCCAGCACTGCGTGTTTGTTGCAACATCGTTTAGGTATTCGACGCGGCGTAGCGTTTGATATTCAAGCGGCGTGTAGCGGTTCAATTTTCGCATTAAGTATTGCCGATCAATACATTAAATCAGGCGCAGCAAAAACAGTGTTAATCGTTGGCAGTGAAATTTGTTCACGCATTACCGATTGGACAGACAGAGGTACTTGCATTTTGTTTGGTGACGGCGCAGGCGCGATGCTTTTGCAAGCAAGTGAAACAGCGGGCGTGTTATCAACGCATATTCATTCCGACGGGCAATACGAAGATTTGTTAAATTGCCCTAATCCGCAAGCAAAAGGCGATGAAGAAACCGCTGGCTATATTTCAATGCGAGGCAACGAGGTGTTTAAAGTTGCTGTGAATACGCTTGGACGAATTGTTGATGAAACGCTCGAAGCGCACGACATGGACAAATCAGAAATTGATTGGCTCGTACCGCATCAAGCGAACATTCGGATTATTTCGGCGACAGCAAAAAAATTAAAAATGTCGATGGAACAAGTCGTTGTAACGCTTGAAACGCAAGGTAATACGTCTTCGGCTTCAGTTCTACTCGCTTTCAACGAAGCGGTGCGTGACGGGCGAATTCAACGTGGACAAACCGTGTTACTTGAAGCGTTTGGGGCTGGATTTACTTGGGGTAGTGCGTTGGTACGATATTAACCAACAAAATACAGCGAATTCAAATGCTTGTGTGTTTGAAAAGAGAAGCGAATCGAATGAAAAAATTAGCCTTATGTTTATTACTTTTAAGTCAAAGTATTCACGCTGAAATTGAAATTTATCAATTCGCCACGCCTGAACTTGAATCACGTTATCAAAATTTGACTGAAGAATTACGTTGTTTGGTTTGTCAAAATCAAAATATCGCCGATTCACATGCCGAACTCGCACAAGATTTACGTCGCAAAGTTTATGAAAAACTCAATGCGGGTGAAAGTAACGAGCAAATCATTACTTATATGACCGACCGTTACGGCGATTTCGTGCTATACCGACCACCATTCAATGTAAAAACGTTGATTTTATGGCTAGCTCCCATTTTGACATTGCTCATTGGTGGTTTAGGTTTTTGGACATTACTAAATCGTCGTAAAGAGGATGATGAAGAATCTGAATTATCCGATGACGAACGTGAACGCCTCAATCAACTTTTAGAAACAAAAGAGTAAATCTCAATGATGCAATTTGGAATTTTTGTCGCGCTGTTTATTGCGATTGCGCTGTGTTTTTTGTTGATTCCATTATGGATGAAACCTAAGTGTGTTGCACAAACCGATACGTCTGATATTAACGTGCAATTAGCGCAAAAAAAATTGCAGGTATTAGAAGCAGATTTGGAAAATTTTGTGATTACACAAGCGCAATATGAATCACTCAGAAATGAGTTAATGCTCAATTTACATCGAGATTTAAAAAAAACAGATTCGCAAAAAATTGATGAAACGAAAGGGCGTTGGCTTGCGATTCCATTAGCTGTGCTTGTACCGTTGCTTGCACTAGCAATTTATAGCGTGAAAGGTGATTTGCGTGCTTTTGATGACGTTACGCTGACTCAAAGTGAAGCAGCAAAAAGACCTACGCCTGAAATGATTAACAGCATGGTTGAAAAGCTCGCGCAAAAAATGAAAGACAATCCTCAAGATTCGCAAGGTTGGCTCATGCTTGCACGATCTTACAAAGTATTAAAACGCTACGATGAATCCGTGGATGCGTTGCGGAAAGCTCGTGCGTTAACAGGTGAGCAACCTGAAATTTTGTTGCAGCTTGCAGATGTAATAGCGATGGAGCAGGGCGGTTCATTACGCGGCGAGCCAACAGACTTGGTGACAGAAGCCTTAGAAATTGATGCAAATAATGATATGGGCTTGTGGCTTTCAGGCTTGGCGAATACTGAAAATGGTAAATTAAACGAAGCGATTGCCTTGTGGCAAAAATTACAAACCCATTACCCGCAAGGCGGCGACGATTACTTAGAAGTCCAAAAAATGATTGATCAAGCGCGTGACGCATTAGCCAAAAAATAAAACGATGAACGAATTTGAAAAAGCAAAAGTAAATTTAGAAACCGCTAAAATCCATTGGTCAGAATTACAACGTTTTTTTGCCAAAGGTGAAGCGGTTTGGGTTTCCAATGACTTGGATTTAATCGAAGTTGGTCATCAGTTTTCAATCGACAACAAAACCCAAGTTCAACAATGGCTCGAAAACAAACAAGTCGCGTTGGTTGCCGATGAACAAGCATTGCGCTGGTTTGAAACCAATGCCGAACTGTGGGCTGTTGTGATTAAGCCTTGGATTTTGGTTCAAGAATAAATCAATAACTTACTCGAATTCCCACTTCTGCACTGCGTCCCGCTTCGGGCGCAAAATTTCGCAAATACGACACAGAACTGCGGATATTTTCATCCAATAAATTTTTCCCTTTCGCAAAAAGTAAAATTTCCGAATTCGCAAAACTCGCGATTTTGTATTGCGTTCCCACGTTCAGCAATAAATAAGCAGGTGTTGTCGTTTCATTTGCACCTGCATACGTTTGT
>JAQTXN010000176.1 GCA_028688755.1 Methylococcales bacterium
CCAACGTTACTTTTCACCAACGCGGGCATGGTGCAGTTTAAAGATTTGTTTTTAGGACGCGAACAACGCGAATTTGTCAGAGCCGCAACCAGTCAACGTTGCGTGCGTGCTGGCGGCAAACATAACGATTTAGAAAACGTCGGTTACACCGCGCGACATCATACGTTTTTTGAAATGCTCGGCAATTTCAGTTTTGGCGATTATTTCAAAAAAGAAGCGATTCATTTTGCGTGGGAGTTTTTGGTCAATGTGCTTGAAATTCCAAAAGAAAAATTGTGGGTCACAGTTTTCGAGGAAGACGATGAAGCCGCAAACATTTGGATTAACGAAATCGGCGTTTCGCCTGACCGTTTATCACGCATTGGCGCGAAAGATAATTTTTGGTCAATGGGCGACACAGGACCTTGCGGGCCTTGCAGTGAAATTTTTTATGATCACGGCGAAGACATTTTCGGTTCGCCTCCAGGCACACCCGATGAAGACGGCGACCGTTATATCGAAATTTGGAACTTGGTGTTTATGCAATACGACCGCAGCGCGGATGGCACGTTGACACCGTTGCCAAAACCATCGGTTGATACGGGCATGGGCTTAGAGCGTATTTCGGCAGTGATGCAAAATGTGCATAACAATTACGACATCGATTTATTCCAAAACTTACTTAAAGCTGCCGCGACTGTTACAAATACGAGAGATTTAACAAACAGTTCATTGCGCGTGATTGCTGACCATATTCGCTCATGCGCGTTTATGATTGTCGATGGCGTAATGCCGTCAAACGAAGGACGCGGTTATGTGTTGCGTCGCATCATTCGTCGTGCGATTCGTCACGGTTATCGTTTGGGAACTAAAGACATTTTCTTTCATAAGTTAGTTGCACCGCTTGTTCAAGAAATGGGCGAAGCCTTTCCTGAATTACGCGCTGCACAAACACAAGTTGAAAAAGTTTTGGAACGTGAAGGTTTGGGATTTGCAGAAACTATAGAACAAGGGATGCAACTGCTATATGCCGCTTTAGATGCAGAGCAAGCTAAAATAAACAACTCTAATTGGGAAATGTTTGGTTTTAATCGCATTAACGATGAAATAACTCGCTGTCATTTTAACGAGATAAGCTCTTCGCTAGGAGAGCGATTTGTTCACAATGTTTATGTACATGATGATTGTTTAAATGAAAACGATTTGTTGAAGTATGCAAAATCAGACGATGATGGCAGTAAATCGACAATTCTCATGCACAGACTATGGAAGGGATTAACTTTACCAGGACAAGCAGCTTTCAAATTACATGATACTTATGGATTTCCTCTCGATTTAACTCAAGACGTTTGTCGTGAGTTAGATGTTACTGTGGATGAGGCTGGCTTCGAAAAAGCAATGGAAGCTCAACGTGATAGAGCGCGTTCTGCCAGCCATTTCGGTGCGGATGCTCACAAAAATATCGAACTCGATTCGCAAACTGAATTTACAGGTTATGAATTACTCGACGACACCGCGCAAATCGTGGCGTTATTCAAAGGTGGTGAAGCCGTTGAACAATTAAACGTTGGCGACGAAGGCGTTGTTGTTTTAGACAAAACACCGTTTTATGGCGAATCAGGCGGTCAAGTTGGTGACAGCGGCACAATTAGCACTGACAGTGCGACGTTTGAGGTTGCCGACACCCAAAAACAAGCAGGCAGTTTATTTTTACACCAAGGCAAAGTCAGTGCTGGCGCGTTGAAAGTTGGACAAAACGTCAAAGCCACGGTTGATATGGCAAAACGCAAAGCGACCGAATTAAACCATTCGGCAACGCATTTATTACACGCCGCATTGCGTCAAACGTTGGGCGAACACGTCGCGCAAAAAGGTTCGCTTGTGAATCCTGAACGGTTGCGTTTTGACTTTTCGCATTTTGAACCGTTGACGGCTGATGAAATCGCCACGATGGAACGTTTGGTGAATGAACAAATCCGTTTGAATAACGCGGTTTCCGCGCAAATCATGGCGAAAGATGATGCGGTCAAAGCAGGCGCGATGGCTTTATTCGGTGAAAAATACGGCGCAGAAGTGCGCGTGTTAAAAATCGGCGACTTCTCAACCGAATTATGCGGCGGCACACACGTTGCACGAGCTGGCGACATTGGTTGTTTTAAAATTATCAGCGAAAACGGCGTGGCGGCTGGCGTGCGACGCATTGAAGCGGTCACAGGCGCAAACTGTTTAGCATGGTTCGCGCAACGTGAAAGCGCGTTGGTGCAAATCGCTGATTTGGTCAAAGGTACGCCCGATAAAGCGGTCGAAAAAGTCGAACAACTCGTTGAACGTGCGCGTGGTTTGGAAAAACAATTGGAGCGTTTGAATTCAAAATTGGCGAGTGCGACAGGTGATGAATTGATGGCGAAAGCTACTGACATCAACGGTGTGAAAGTCTTGGCGACAACGGTTGAAAATGTCGATGCCAAAATTTTGCGTGAAATCGTCGAGCAATTGAAAAACAAATTACATAACGCCGTTGTTGTGTTGGCGGCAGTGGAAGGCGAAAAAGTCAGCGTTGTAGCGGGTGTTTCAAAAGATCAAACCGCAAAAGTCAAAGCAGGCGAATTAGCGAATTTTGTTGCCGCAAAAATCGGTGGTAAAGGTGGCGGAAAACCTGATTTAGCACAAGCTGGCGGGAATAATCCTGCTGCGTTGGCGGGGGCTTTGGCGGATGTTGGCGAATTGGTGCGTGGGTTGTTGAACGCTTAAAATTATCCATGAAATTGATTTCTGCTTTTGAAGGTAGATTGAAAATACTACCCTACACCGAATAACTATAATAAATGAGGGACTTGAATGTTAGAGAATCAAAATAGTAACCTTTCATTTGAGTTGTATGATTGCGTGACAACCTGCATCCAAATCGCAGATAACGACTACAACATCATCTACATGAATCCCTCATTAAAAGCGATGTTCGCTCACGCAGAAGAAGACATTCGGAAGGCGTTACCGCACTTTAATAAAGACGAAATCATCGGCTCTAATATGGATTTTTTCCATAAAGATGCAAGGCACCAACGCAAAATGATGGATGGTCTAAAAACGAGTGTGAGTACACAAATTTCAATCGGTGGTCGTGATTTTAAATTGTTTGTGGTGCCATTGTTCGACAAGAATGGACAGCTTACAAACATTTTTGTGGAATGGAATGATGTGACGTTTTCAAATTTCGTTACCCGATCCGTTATCAATGCGTCAAAAGCTACTGATGACGTAAAAATAAAAATGCAAGCGATGTCTAGTATTATCAATACAATCAAAGATTCGGCAAACGCGATGGCGAAAGCCACACAAGCAATTAACACGATTGCGCTTCAAACAAATTTGCTGGCATTAAACGCAGCGATTGAAGGCACACGCGCTAAAGAACATGGACTTGGTTTTATGGTTGTCGCAGAAGAAGTACGAGCTTTAGCTATTCGCAGTGCAAAAATGGCCGAGGAAACAAAAACGTTAATTGAAGATGCGATTAGTTATTCTGTCGAAGGGGTAAATGTCACTCGTGAGACAGAACTAGCGATAAAAGTTATTGAGCAAAGCGTGATTGAAATGAGAAAACTGGTGGAAAACGATTGATATGAACTTAAAAATTTTTTTTCTATCGGATTTGTTTTATTGTGTTTTGCACAAGTCGTATTTGCTCAAGACAAGGATTTAAGAAAGCAATATACCGATTGCTTGGATAAATCAAATGGCGTGACATCCGAAATGCTCGATTGCATTGGCATCGAAACAAAGTATCAAGATGAACGTCTCAATAAAGCCTACAAAGCGTTAATACCTTTGCTTTCCGAAGCACGAAAAAAGGAACTACAAGAAGCACAACGTTTGTGGATAAAGTACAGAGATGCAAACAGTCGCTTCTACGCAGACCCTGACGGTGGAACAATAGCCACTATCACGTCAAATGACACGTTTTTGACCATGACAGCAGAACGTGCAAGCGAACTCGAAGAGTTAGCAAAACTTAATTAGAATCGAATAACAACGAGGCGAATTTTTCGCCTAATTTTTTAAAACAACTTGAATTATCAAAGGAAAAACAATGAGCAATTTGCCAAAATGTCCAAAATGCAGCAGTGAATTTACTTACGAAGATGGTGAAATGCTTATTTGCCCAGAATGCGGAAATGAATGGGACAAAAACGCGGCAGCTGACGTTGAAGAAGAAAAAGTCGTCAAAGACGCAAACGGCAATGTTTTAAAAGACGGTGACATGATTACCGTAATTAAAGATTTAAAAATCAAAGGTTCATCATCGGTTGTCAAAGTCGGCACAAAAGTAAAAATTATCCGTTTGGTTGATGGCGACCACGATATTGATTGCAGAATCGAAGGCATTGGCGCGATGCAATTGAAATCAGAATTTGTCAAAAAAGTATCATAAATCGTTTAGAGAATTTTCAAAATGGCACTTTATGTTTATAAATTCGGCGGCACGTCGGTAGGTTCAGTCGAACGTATCAAAGCCGTCGCCGAGCGCGTTAAAAAAGTTCATGACGCAGGTGATTCGCTCGTTGTGGTGTTATCTGCGATGAGCGGTGAAACCAATCGTTTAATTGGTCTAGCCAAAGAAATGCAAGAACATCCAAACGAACGCGAATTAGATGCAATGGTTTCAACGGGCGAACAAGTTACCGTTGCCTTGCTGAGTATGCGTTTAAATGAAATTGGTTGCCCTGCGTGTTCCTACACAGGCACACAAGTTAAAATTTTAACTGACAGCAGTTTTACCAAAGCCAGAATCAAAGACATCGACGACAAACGCATTCGTGCAGATTTAGCCGAAGGCAAAGTGGTGGTGGTTGCAGGATTTCAAGGCGTTGACGAAGACGGTAATATCACAAAGTTAGGTCGTGGCGGTTCGGATACGACGGCGGTTGCATTAGCG
>JAQTXN010000177.1 GCA_028688755.1 Methylococcales bacterium
AACGTAAATGTCGAGCGTGCCAACGTCGTTTAAATCTAAAACAGGAATACCCAACTCTTTTAAACGTTTGGTACTCGCTTCTGAACTTGACACTGCGCCTTCAATGTCATTTTTGAAATCCGCTAAGAAATCAATGAAATGATTTACTGTTGAACCTGTACCCACACCAATAACTGGCACACCTTTGATATAAGGCAACGCCGCTTCGGCAACTTTGCGTTTTAATTCGTCTTGTGTCATTTGATTCTCCTAAAAATGGTTAAATGTAAGTGAGCCAATCTGCATATTTATCGCCACGTCCATGAACGGCATCGAAATAAGCGGTTTGTAATTTTTCAGTAATGACACCGCGTGCGCCATTTCCAATTGTACGATTATCAAGTTCACGAATCGGTGTGACTTCTGCGGCGGAACCAGTAAAAAAGGCTTCGTCAGCAACATAAATTTCATCACGGGTAATGCGTTTTTCAATCACTTCATAACCTAAATCACGCGCAATGGTCATCACAGAATCGCGTGTAATGCCTTCTAACGCTGACGTAGTTTCAGGTGTATAAATTTTGCCGTTACGAATAATGAATAAATTTTCTGCACTACCTTCTGCGGCAAAACCTTGATGATCAAGCATTAACGCTTCGTCATAACCGTTTGCTTGCGCTTCTTGCAACGCCAAAATCGAATTGATGTAGTTGCCGTTTGCTTTCGCTTTGCAGAAGGTACTGTTGTGGTGATTTCGAGTGTAAGACGAGGTACGAATGCGAATGCCTTTTTCGATTCCATCTGCACCCAAATATGCGCCCCACGCCCATGCAGCAACCATTGTGTGAACTTTTAAATTATCTGCACGCAAACCCATTCCTTCAGAACCCAAAAAGCTCATCACGCGAATATATGCACTGTCTAATTTATTTTTTCTAAGTGCGTCGATTTGAACTTGGTTTAATTCTTCTTTGGTATGCGGCAATTTCATATTCATGATATGCGCCGAACGAAATAAACGGTCAGTGTGTTCTTGCAAACGGAAAATTGCTGTGCCTTTTTCAGCGTGATAAGCGCGAACGCCTTCAAAAACACCTAAACCATAATGCAAAGTATGGGTCAAAACGTGAACTTTCGCGTCGCGCCAATCTACCCAGTTTCCGTCTTGCCAAATAAAACCGTCGCGGTCATCCATAGTTGTAGCCATTATTTATGTCTCCTCGTTATTAAAAGTATTTGTTAAGGTTTTTAAGCGCGATTTTCGCCGCCAAAAATTGCCAATAAACTCGGCAAAAAGTTCGCTAATTCAGCGGTCATAATTGAAAAATCAATGTCGAATTTCTCTTCAAACGTCGCCGCTTCGGACTCGCCCACTTGTTCTTGAATTAAGTCTAAGAATTTCAAACGTTTTACGCCTAGATTTTCATCTAACACAAACGACAAACGATCTTCCCAATTCAACGCCAACTTAATCACTTGTTTGCCAATGTCGAGATGATTTTTAATTTCAGGCGCAGCTAAATCGTGACGTTTGCAACGAATAATGCTGCCATCTTCTTCAGGCGCACGCAATTCACATTCATCTTCAATCGTAATTTCAGAAGGTGGATTTTGATTAAGTAACCATTGCGTCATGGTTAACACAGGTTTTTCGACCGTATTCAAAGGAATTGCAGGCAAACCACCGAGTGTTTTACGCAATGCACTCAGTAAATCTTCTGCTTTTTTAGTCGAGGCGGTATCGACGACGATAAAACCATTTTTGGTGTCGATATAGGCAAACGTATTATGTGAAAACGTGAACGCGCGGGGCAATAATTCAAAAATCAAATTGTCTTTCAGTTCAGTTTTTGCCTTTTTAGACAGCTTATGCCCTTCTTTTTCTTCGATTTCCTCGATTTTTTCTTGCAACATTTCATTCACAACCGAGGACGGCAAAACACGTTCTTCTTTTTTAGCGCAAATCATCAAAAAGCCGTTTGATTCATGAACGAGTTGCTCTGCTCCTTTTCCGAGCGGTGCAGTCCAACCAAAACTAAACGTTTGTTGGCTGGTGCAAGGGTGAAACGCTTGCGTTTCGAGTTTTTCAGCAAGTGTTTCATCGTTAAACGCGAATTCTTCGGTTAAACGAAATACACTTAAATTTTTAAACCACATTTATTTTTCCTTAATTTTTAAAACTAAAAATACCCTTCGCGTTTTTTCTGTTCCATCGAACCCGCTTGATCGTGGTCGATTAAACGACCTTGACGCTCTGAGGTGGTGGTTAAAAGCATTTCTTGAATAATTTCAGGCAACGTCGTGGCATCCGATTCCACTGCACCCGTCAATGGATAACAGCCCAACGTGCGGAAACGTACTTTTTTCATTTCGACTTTTTCATGCTCGCCAATCGGCATACGGTCATCGTCCACCATAATCAACATGCCATCACGTTCCACCACTGGACGTTCTTTTGCAAAATACAACGGCACAATCGGGATATTTTCCAAATGAATGTATTGCCAAATATCCAATTCCGTCCAATTCGATAACGGGAAAACACGGATACTTTCGCCTTTATCGATTTTGCCGTTGTAGATATTCCATAATTCAGGACGTTGATTTTTTGGATCCCAACGGTGATTTTTGTCTCGGAATGAATAAACTCGCTCTTTTGCACGCGATTTCTCTTCGTCACGACGTGCGCCACCAAAGGCGGCATCAAATTGATATTTGTTTAACGCTTGTTTTAAACCATCGGTTTTCATGACATCGGTGTGTTTTTTGCTGCCATGCACAAATGGGCTAATGTTCATATCCACGCCTTCTTGATTGACGTGAACAATTAAATCCAATCCTAACTCTTTGACCATCTTGTCACGGAATTCAATCATTTCTTTGAATTTCCACGTTGTATCAACGTGCATCATCGGAAATGGCGGTGGAGCGGGATAAAATGCTTTCATCGTTAAATGCAGCATTACGGCTGAATCTTTACCAATTGAGTACAACATGACAGGTTTTTCGAACTCGGCGGCAACTTCACGAATAATGTGAATACTTTCGGCTTCGAGTTGTTTTAGGTGGGTTAATTTATAATCTGACATTAAAAAATCCGTGAATTTAAAGGCTTGAATGCCGACTATTCTAATTTGAACTGTGTTTTATTACCAATGAATTGCCGAAAACTTTTAGTACCATTTGAAATAAAAAATGCAACACATTCGAATAGTTATTTTTGACGAAAACAACGTAGACTGTTTGCGACTAACATTTTTCTTGGGGACTAACTTTTTTAGAGTTGTAAGGCTATCTCCTACCTCAAACCGCATCGCGTTTTATGATGCGGTTTTTTTACGTCTTTCTCATCGCTGCACGCACACAACGTAAAATTTCATAACTGTATTTTTCTTCAAATTGTTCGAACACAGGTTTAAGTGAATTCCCCATTTCAGGAGGTAGTGCTTGAATCGCGGCTTGAATGTCTTCCAATTCATTTTGTGGTAACGAAATCACCGAATTCAGCGATAAATTATCTTTCAAAATACCATCCGCTAAGTGCATAAAAATCGTAGAAGGTTGTAATTGCCGATACTCGGCGATTTGCTCGACGCTCACTCCTGTTTTAAACAGCGCAACCGACATTTCCTGCGTTGATAAGCTGTCATTTTCCAAAATTGAAAATACGCTAATAATTTTTAAAAAATCTTCGCCATATTGATGCAATTTATGTTCACCAACGCCCGAAAGCCCCGCAAATTGTGCGAGTGTTCTAGGCTTTGTTTCCATCATTGCCATTAACGTGGCATCGTGAAAAATCGTATACGGTGGCACATTTTGCGCGAGAGCTAAGTCACGCCGTTTATCGCGCAATACATTCCAAAAGCGAGTTCTCACATCATCAACGAGTTTCGTTTGGCGTGTTTCAATGCGGCGAGTACGCGTTCTTTTTTCAGGGCGAATTTCATAACGAAACAACAATGTTTCCTCACCTTTCAAAACAGGGCGGCTTGCGGGTGTGAGTTTTAAAATGTTGTAATTTTCAAAATCCACCATCACTAAGTTTCGCGCCACAAGTTGCCGAAAAACCGAATGCCATTGTGTTTCGTCTAACTCTTTACCGATGCCAAAGGTAGAAACTTGGTCATGTTGATTGCCGCGAATTCGTTCATTCTGAACGCCTTGCAACACATCGATTAAATAACTCACGCCAAAACGCTGACCTGTACGAAAAATACACGACAACGCTTGTTGAGCGGCAACCGTGCCATCCCACGTTTTCGGTGGATTAACGCAACAATCACAATTTCCACAAGGTTGCTCAAGCATTTCACCAAAATACTGCAACAATGTTTGCCGACGACAATGCACTTGTTCACACAGCGCAAGCATCGAATCAAGTTTGTAATTTTCGAGCTGTTTATGCACTTCGTCCGCTTCAGATTGAGCAATCCATTTTTTCAAAATCACAATGTCGCTCAAACCGTAAGCCATCCACGCATTCGACGGCAAACCGTCACGCCCTGCCCTACCTGTTTCTTGATAATAGGCTTCAACGCTTTTAGGTAAATCCAAATGCGCGACAAAACGCACATTCGGTTTATCAATTCCCATTCCAAAGGCAATCGTAGCAACAATCACAATGCCTTCTTGCATCAAAAATTGTTGCTGATTTTTTTGCCGCACGTCGGTTGATAAACCTGCGTGATATGGCAGAGCGTTAATACCTTTTTCGTTTAACCATTCCGCCACCGCATCGACTTTTTTGCGCGACAAACAATACACAATGCCCACTTCGCCCTCGTGATGTTTGCGAATAAAGTCGAGCATTTGTTGTTTTTCTTTTCCCGTTTCTTTTTGCACAATTGTGTAGCGAATGTTTGGACGGTCAAAACCACTGATATAAAGCGGCGCATTTTCAAGTTGCAATCGTTGCCGAATTTCAAGGCGCGT
>JAQTXN010000178.1 GCA_028688755.1 Methylococcales bacterium
GAAGGGGGCGCGATTGTTTGCCCTGATGAAAAAACGAAACGGCGCATTGACCATTTGAAAAATTTTGGTTTTGTCGATGAAGTGACTGTTGTCGCGGCAGGCATTAACGGAAAAATGAGTGAAATCAATGCCGCGTTTGGTTTGTTGCAATTGAAAAACATCGACGAAGCGTTAGCAAGACGCAAAAAAATCGACGTGCGTTATCGAGAAAGTTTGAAAAATATAGCGGGAATTCGTTGTGCAAACATTGGCGAACACGTTGCAAATTATGCGTATTTTCCGATTTTTGTAGAACAAAATCGTGACGCGCTTTATGAAAAATTAAAGGCAAATGGCATTTTCGGACGGCGTTATTTTTATCCGTTGATTAGTGATTTTCCAATGTATCGCGCTTTGCCATCGGCAGCAGCATCGAATTTACCCGTAGCACAAAAAATCTCTCATGAAGTGATTTGTTTGCCGATGTATCCGAATTTAACCAATGAAGAAATTGATTTTATTATTTCACTGATAATCGACTTTCAGTAACATAGCTCGCTGGAATTACGCCAAAAATTACAAAAAACAGGATAAAAAATGTCAGGAAATACCATAGGAAAATTATTTACCGTCACAACGTTTGGCGAAAGTCATGGTGTGGCGTTAGGCTGTATTATCGACGGTTGCCCGCCAAATATGGAACTTTGTGAAGCGGATATTCAAATCGATTTAGACCGCAGAAAACCAGGTACGTCGCGCCACACTACGCAACGCCGTGAAGCGGATGAAGTGAAGATTTTATCAGGCGTTTTTGAAGGTAAAACGACTGGTACGCCGATTGGCTTGTTGATTGAAAACACTGACCAACGCTCAAAAGATTATTCCAAGATTTCACAAGCCTTTCGTCCTGGTCACGCTGATTTTACTTATCAACAAAAATACGGTTTTCGTGATTATCGTGGTGGTGGACGTTCATCGGCGCGTGAAACAGCTATGCGTGTTGCCGCTGGTGCAATTGCAAAAAAATATCTCAAGCAAGTTGCAGGTATTGAAATTCGCGGTTATTTGTCACAACTCGGCACAATCAAAGTTGAACAAGTTGATTGGGATATTGTCGAAACCAATCCATTTTTTTGTCCAGACGTGAATAAAATCGCTGAAATGGAAAGTTACATGGATGCACTTCGTAAAGAAGGTGAATCGATTGGCGCACGCATTGAAGTGGTTGCCACCCATGTTCCCGCAGGTTTAGGCGAACCCATTTTTGACCGTTTAGATGCGGAGCTTGCTTACGCGCTAATGAGTATTAACGCGGTAAAAGGCGTAGAAATCGGTGATGGTTTTAGATGCGTTGAAGCGAAAGGCACGCAATTTCGTGACGAAATCACGCCCGACGGATTTTTAAGCAATCATGCGGGCGGGATTTTAGGCGGGATTTCAAGCGGTCAAACGATTACAGCAAGTATTGCCTTAAAACCGACTTCAAGTTTACGTCTTGCAGGAAAAAGTATTGATTTAGAAGGCAACGCCGTTGATGTGATTACCGAAGGACGACACGACCCTTGCGTGGGTATTCGCGCCACACCGATTGCAGAAGCAATGATGGCGATTGTGTTAATGGATCATTTATTGCGTCAACGAGCGCAAAATTTCGATTTACTTAAAAAGTAAGTGCTATGTCATTAACGTTGTTGCAAAAAAAATTGCTGAACGATTTTCAACGTAATTTTCCACTTTCGCCTACACCTTATGCGGATATTGCAACAACGTTAAATGTGACAGAAGCGCAAGTTTTACAAGCCTTTCAAGAATTAAGTAAACAAGCGGCTATTAGCCGAATTGGCGCAATTATTCCGCCTAATCAAATTGGTGTAAGCACGTTAGCGGCAATGTCTGTTCCTAAAGATGAATCAGAACGTGTTGCGTTGCAAGTGAATCATTTCCGTGAAGTTAATCACAATTATGAACGCGAAAATGCCATGAATTTGTGGTTTGTCGTGATTGCAAATGATGTCACGCATTTAGATAGCGTGATTAACGACATTGAAGCGACAACGGGTTACAAGGTTTTACGCTTCCCGCTCGAAAAAGAATTTTTTATTGATTTAAGTTTTAACTTGGATTTAGCGAATGCTTGATGAGTTGAATCAACAATTACTCGCGCAATTAAGTGACGGTTTACCGATTTGCTCACGTCCTTACGACGAAATTAGCAAACGTTTGAGTATCAGCGAAACTGAAGTCATCGAACGAATTACTGCATTGCAGCAATCAGGAATAATCAAGCGTTTTGGTGTCATTGTGAAACACGCCGCTTTAGGTTATCGAGCAAATGCGATGTGCGTGTGGCGAATTCCTGAAAATCAAATCGATGATATTGCAAGGTATTTGCTAACGTTTCCGTTTGTGACACTGTGTTATCAACGTCCCATGCAACCAGAATGGCAATACAACTTGTATTGCATGATTCATGGCAAAGATAAAGAAACCGTCACAGCGCAAATTGGGCAAATTCGTTCACACTCACAAATGCAAAACGTCGAGCATCAGGTTTTATTTAGTAGTCGATGTTTTAAACAACGTGGCGCGATTTATCGCTAAAAATTTATTTATTCTTTTTTCTAAAATCAGGTGGATAAATCGAATTATCCAGCGTCCACAAACCAATTCGATTTGCTCGTGCCGATTTCTCTAACTCTAACAGTGATTCATCGTGAGCATATTGTCGATAAACCCACGCATAACCATTTTTCACCATTTCACGGTTCACGTTAATGCCGTCCACAAAAACTGTGCCGACGTTTCGCCCGTATTGATCAACCGTTTCAACGTCAACACGCACATTTTTATTTGAAACTAAACTGCGTAAAAATGCTGCCGATTCTTTGCCATAAGGTTGCGCTGCGCTGCCAAAATGCGTGGTTTCAGGAGCGTCAATTTGCGCGAAACGAATTTTTTCTTTGCCTTGATAACTTTTAACCGTAATCGTGTCGCCGTCTGCAACTCGAATGACTTTGCCTTCAATTGTTTTGAGCGTTTTTACATTGGATGATGGAACTTGCGACAGCGGAATTTTCGGCAATGATGTGGATTGTTTAGGTTGATTTTCAAATTCCACAATCTCGCTATTCGTTCCACAAGGCGATTGCGTATAAACATTGCCGCATTTATAAACGGTTGCACAAGCAGTTGTTGTAAATAACAGTATCATTGCAACGGCGAGTAATTTTGTCATTTCAAATTCTCGAAAGATTGATAAAGGTGGCAATTTTAAAACGATTTATCTTTCTGGTTCGTTATAATTACCACAATGTTGAACTCGAAAAATCTTTACCATGTTTGAAATACTTAATACTGAAATCCTAGGTTATACCGCTGCAACGTTAACGACCGCCTCTTTTTTACCTCAAGCCATTTTAACCATTCGTACTCGCGACACAGAAGCGTTATCGCTTTCAATGTATAGCACTTTCACATTAGGCGTTTTTTGCTGGCTCATTTACGGCATTTATTTAGCGAATAACGCCATTATTTACGCCAATGCGATTACGTTATTTCTCTCATTGGTCATTTTGAGTTTTAAAATTTACAATTCTTTTTTCAAACGTGACGAGGTAGAAAAATTATGATGGACATAGCTATTAACACGCCTGCCTTACTTTTTCCTGCAATTACGATTTTGTTTTTAGCGTATTCGAATCGCTTTTTAACTATTGCGACACGCATTCGTGAAAAACATGCCGATTTTAATAAAACTCACAGCCCTGTCGCTGAAAAACAAATTATGAGTTTTCGCCGTCGTCTTCGTTACATTGTGGCGATGGAAATGTTTGCCGTTCTAGGCATTATTAGCTGCACCATTGCAATGGGCTTTATTTTTTATGGTTTGCAAAATTACGGCAATATCGCGTTTGCCATCAGTATGCTGTTTATTGTGTTATCGCTTTTAGCGTCAATTATCGAGCTGTTTTTTTCGATGAAAGCGTTAAACATTGAACTTGAAGACATGGAAGAAAACCACTAACTGCTTTTAGTGATACGTTTTTACAGCCGCTTTTGTTATAGTTGTCACATAGCTACGATATTTTATTTCGTTATTTTTACTCATTTGGAGACTTTTTTATGGCACAAAAAATTGCAATCAATGGTTATGGCAGAATTGGACGTTGTATTGTTCGTGCAATTTACGAAACAAATCGCACGAGCGAATTTAGAGTTGTCGCAATTAACGATTTAGGCGATGCACAAACAAATGCACATTTGACAAAATACGATACGGTTCACGGAAAATTCCCATTCGATGTAACAGTTGATGGCGATTACATCGTAATTAATGGCGATCGAATTCGCGTTTTAGCAGAACGTGATCCGTCAAAATTACCTTGGGCAGAACTCGGCGTTGATGTCGTTCATGAATGCACAGGTTTATTTGTGAGCAAAGAAAAAGCCTCTGCACATTTAGCTGCTGGCGCAAAAAAAGTCATCATTTCAGCACCAGGTGGCAATGATGTGGATGCAACGATTGTTTATGGTGTAAATCACACAATTTTGAAAGCAAGTGACACCGTTATTTCAAACGCTTCTTGCACGACAAACTGTTTAGCTCCGCTTGTAAAACCATTGATTGATACAATTGGTATTGAACACGGTTTGATGACCACGATTCACTCTTATACAAACGATCAAGTGTTAACCGACGTTTTCCACAAAGATTTACGTCGTGCGCGTTCAGCGACACAATCAATGATTCCAACAAAAACAGGTGCCGCTGCCGCTGTAGGTCTTGTAATTCCTTCAATGCAAGGCAAATTAGATGGTTTTGCAATGCGCGTTCCAACGATTAACGTGTCAGTTGTGGATTTAAGTTTTACTGCTTCACGCAACACGACAAAAGACGA
>JAQTXN010000037.1 GCA_028688755.1 Methylococcales bacterium
AATAGACGTAGATGATAAAGTTTTCCACTGGCATGATTGTTCTCCTGCTTGTTATTCTTCAGAACAATAACTTTTACAGGGATATATTCATGCCTTCAAATTTTTACCTCTAAGTCGAGCATCGCGTTAGATATATTGAAGTTTATCTTTTCTTTGGAAGGAATAATCGTTTTATTGGCAATTGTCACGCTTTTCTGTTTTCTGGCGGGAATAGAAGCAGCACTTTTTTTTATTGTATTTTGTGTTGTAGCTGCAAACGATGATTCAGATTCAGGTTCTTTATCAATACCTTTTGGAATAATTTTTTTGTTGTTATTTTTTAAAGGGCTATTTGCAACAAAACCTAACAACCCACCCATTAGACCAGTTAGACGTAGCTGGTATTTATTTAGTAGAACAAATCCAACATTAAACAATAGTGTTCAGCCCACTAGTCGTGCAAGTATCGCTAGACGTAATTTGCGACGTTTATTTGGAATTGGCAGGAACACTACTGTCTCAAGTAGAAATTTGCCTAACAAGCAACAAAAGCAAATACAGGAACTTGAAGCCGCACACAGAAAGGGATTTTTATCTGATGCTGATTTTCAACGAAGAGTTTCTGCAATCAATAATTCTCATACTTAACTAAAAACAATGAAACTAACACTTTTCACCAGCTTAATTATTTTTGCGTTATCAGCGCAAGCCGCTGACAAACGCATTTATTCAACCGACACAATTGGCAACCGCCAATACGACAAACCGTCTTACACGATTACAGACAATGGGCGAATTTACGAAACCGATTCAAGCGGCAACAAACGCTACGATAAACAAAGTTATCGAATTGAAGGCGATAAAATTTTTCCAACAGATTCGATTGGCAATCGCCAATACAACAAACCTGCATTTGAAATGAAGTGAGAAAACCATGACCACAATCACGATTGATAACGAAGTTCTTTGTTGTACCGCACAGCAATTAGGACACCACCAAAATTTAAATGAAACTGTTGAAAAAGCCTTAGAAAAATATGTGCAGTATTTGCAGCAACAAGAAATCACGAAAGAATTTGGAACTGTTGATTTTTCAAATGACTACGATTACAAGCAACAACGCAAACGGTTATGAGGGTTTTGGTTGATACTTGCATTTGGTCGTTGGCATTGCGCCGTAAAAATAACCAAACGAATCATCAACAAGTTATCGTTGAAAAATTACATCAGCTGATTGATGAACAACGAGTTGTGATGGTGGGCGTGATTCGCCAAGAAATCCTTTCAGGGATTCAACATCAAGAACAATTTGAACGAATCCGAAATAAACTCAGACCGTTTCCAGATTACCCAATAACGACAACGGATTTTGAAACAGCAGCAGAATTTTTCAATCGTTGTCGAACGAAAGGCATTCAAGGTTCAGACACGGATTTTTTAATTTGTGCCGTCGCCAATGCTTACGATAATGACGTTTGATAAAGATTTTGAGCATTTTTCAAAACACATTGATTTGAACGTTGATTTGTTTGAATTAAGTTGATTTCAACAAAACTTTCAGCCACTTTAATTTGAGAAAAAACCATGTCTACAATCACGATTAAGTATTGGCAATTCAACGAATAAGCCAATCTGGTATCCCCCGTTTTTTCCAACTAAACATTTGAGCTTTCGCGCCACAATAATAATTCCGATACGAGGCAACAGAATCGCCTGCAACCTTATATTCATCAGGCATTGCTGGCGTAGGCTGAGTAAAACCTTTTGATAAAATTTGATTCGGCAAGGTTTTCAAAGGTGTTAATAATCGACTGGTAGCGTGCTGTTTTTCATAACGAAACGTGTATTCATCGAGTAGGCAATTAAACAATTCCCATAAAAAAGCATAATTTTCAGCACTTTGACGAGTCCAAATTGCTGATGGATGTTGAATATGCGTTGCTTCGTACAAAATCGCATCGCGTTCATCGGGTAATTTCCAACGCTTTACTTTTCGCCCTGCCCCTGAAATTGTTAATGTCTCCGTGCCATCTAAAAAACGGTGTGTTGTGGAAAGCAATTGTGCGTATTCCAAAATCATTTTCACAACGTGTTTATCGACGTGCTGCTCGGCGCAAATTTTAGGATTGGAATGCAAATAAAAGATATTCATCTCTCATTTTGCAGCTAATCGAACATGCCATTTATCAATAATTGCTTTAAGTTCGGTCATTTTAAACGTTGCCAAATGACGTGATTTCAAAAGGTGATTGCCTGCAACCCACACGTCGCTAACTTGCGTGCGATTTGCCGCATAAACAATTTGTGAAATCGGACAATAAAGTGGCTGGGTTTCTAAATCACTTAAATCAATCGCAATCACATCGGCAGATTTACCAATTTCCAGCGAGCCAATTTGTTTGTCTAAACCCAACGCTTTTGCACCGTTAATGGTTGCCATGCGTAATGCGGTCATGGCGGGAATGGCTTTAGCGTTATTTGCAACAGCTTTGCCAACTAACGCAGCAGTTCGCATTTCGCCAATCATATCCAAATCATTATTGCTCGCCGCGCCATCCGTGCCGAGTGCGACATTAACCCCTGCATCCAAACATTTCGCCACAGGACAAAACCCACTTGCCAATTTCAAATTGGATTCTGGGCAATGCACAATGCTCGCGCCTGCTTGGGCGAGTAATGCAATATCTTCATCGCTTAATTGCGTTGCATGAACGGCAATCAGCGAATCATTCACTAAGCCTAACGCATTCAAACGGTCGATGGGACGCACACCACTTTCCGCAAAAGCCGATTCCACTTCATGCTCGGTTTCGTGCAAATGAATGTGAACAGGCAACTTTAAATCCTGCGCCAATTCGTTAATGCGCGTGAGCGGCTGATTTGAAACGGTATAAGGTGCATGTGGAGCAAAAGGCGTTGAAATTAACTCGTGTTCAAGCAAGGTTTGATGCAACGCTAAACCTTTTTCGATATATTCGTCGCTGTTTTGCGCCCAAATCGACGGGAAATCAATCACAATCAAGCCTAAACTTGCGCGAATACCGTGTTTAATAGCTTGTTGTGCAGAAATTTCGGGAAAAAAATACATATCGTTAAAACACGTCGTACCACCACGCAACATTTCCGCAATTGCCAAATCCGTTCCATCGCGGACAAATTCTTCACTCATCCATTTACTTTCTAACACCCAAATATGGTTTTGCAACCAATCCATCAACGGCAAATCGTCGGCAATACCGCGCATTAAACTCATTGCCGCGTGCGTGTGTGCGTTCACAAAACCTGCGGTCACAGCGTGCGTGTGCAATTCAATTACGTTGTCGCTTTTATATTCGAGTTGCGCGAGTTCAGTCGGCAATAACCCCACAATTTTGCCTTCATGAATAGCGAGGCTGTAATGCTCAAAAACCGTGTTTTCAGGTTCAATCGGAATTACCCAACGCGCGTGAATTAAGGTATCAACAGTTTGCATAATTTTGTTCCTAAAATGATTAAACGACGGATTTTGCTTGTAAATCGGCATGATACGACGAGCGAACTAGCGGCGCACTCGCAACTTGTTTAAAACCTAACTCTTTGGCGATTTGTGCGTAATGGTCAAATTGCGCGGGCGTGACATATTCTTCAACCGCCAAATGCGATTTGCTAGGTTGTAAATACTGCCCTAACGTGAGCATTGAACAACCGACTGAAAGCAAATCTTTCATCACTTGCACAACTTCGTCTTCTGTTTCACCAATTCCCAGCATCAAACCTGATTTTGTTGGCACATGCGGTTTTGCAGCGTGAAACTGGCGAAATAATTCCAGCGAACCGTGATAATCTGCACCAGGTCTGGCTTTTTCGTACAAGCGAGGTACGGTTTCCAAATTGTGATTAAACACGTCGCACGGTTGCGCGGCTAAAATTTCAACTGCTTTTTCAATGCGCCCGCGAAAATCGGGAACGAGAATTTCAATTTTCGTTTGCGGCGTTTGTACTCTAATTTCTTTGATGCAATCCGCAAAATGCCCAGCCCCGCCATCACGCAAATCATCACGATTTACCGAGGTTATCACCACATATTTCAACGCCATTTTTTGCACGGCTTCAGCAAGTTGACGAGGTTCATTTTCATCGAGTGGCAATGGTTTCCCATGCGCGACATCACAAAACGGACAACGGCGCGTACACAAATCGCCCATAATCATAAAAGTCGCCGTGCCGTGTTTAAAACATTCGGCAAGATTCGGACACGCCGCTTCTTCGCAAACCGTGTGCAATTTACTTTCACGCAAAAGCTGCTTGATTTGCGTCGTTTCTTGCCCTGACGGTAATTTAATGCGTATCCATTCAGGTTTGCGTAACGTGGTTTCTCTTTGTTCAACTTTAATCGGAATTCGCGCCAATTTTTCGCTATTGCGTTGATGCGTTTGCGGCGTGGTGCGTGATGGGGCTTGATAATTACTCATTGAATTTCTTGGATAAGGTTAAAAGCGATTTTCTCGGCAAGTTTTGGCGTGTCAATCATTGCGCCAAAATCAGCAAGTTGCGTCATTTCTAAATTCGCATAACCGCACGGATTGATAAATTGAAACGGCGTTAAATCCATATTGTTGTTCAAACTCAAACCATGATAACAGCCGTTTTTTTTGATTCGCAAACCGATTGAACCGATTTTTTTATTTTGAACATAAACACCTCGTGCATCGGCTCGTGCTTGCGCCGAAATTTGAAAATCAGCGAGAGTTTGAATCATCGCATTTTCAAGATGAGAAACGATTTGCTGACTGTTCAAATTCAAACGTTTCAAATCAAATAAAACATAAACAACCGCCTGCCCTTGCCCGTGATACGTCACTTGTCCACCTCGGTCAGTTTGCATCACGGGAATGTCGCCGACATTGAGCAAATGTTCACGTCGTCCATTCAACCCCAGCGTAAAAACAGGAAAATGTTCAACAAGCCAAATTTCATCTTGCGTGTCACTCGTGCGATTTTGCGTAAATTCCTGCATGTCGCGCCACACATTTTCATAAGATTGAACGTCGAGTTGTTTAATTTTTATTTGCATAAAACGAAACGTTACAACTCAATTCGCACGCCAAGTTCGATAACTTTTTCAACAGGTACTCTGAAAAAACCAATCGCACTGCTCGCGTTATGAAATAAGAATAAGAAAATATCGCGTCGCCATGCAGGCATTTTGCTGCGTGGTTTGAAGGTAATATGTTCATTGCCGACGAAAAATGACACGTCACCTGTTAAATCTAACCCTTTTTTAGCCGCCAAACTTAACGCGTAACGAACATCAGGGCTTTCTTTGAAACCAAAATACAATTTCACGCGATAAAATTGCCCATGACTGCCAAAAGTTCGCACTTTCACTTGTTGATTTTCATCATCAACATACGGTTCTTCAGTAGTCACAATCGTCAAAACAACAATTCGTTCATGAATGACATGATTATGTTCTAAGTTATGTAATAAAACTTGCGGAATACCGTGCAGATTTCGCGCTAAATAAATTGCCGTGCCTTTTACAGTCACAAGTTCATGGGTGTTGATTTTTTCTTCTAATTCTTCAAAAGACACTTTCTTTTCATCAATAGCTTCCGCTAATACGGCGCGACCTTTTATCCACGTTGTCATGAGTAAAAATAGCACCAAACCAACAACTAAAGGTAGCCAACCGCCTGACAAAATTTTCAAGCTGTTTGATGATAAAAATATCGAATCGACAAGTAAAAATAAGCCCAAAAATGAATAACTCACAACGCGATTCCAATGCCACAATGCGTGAACCACAATAAACGAAAGAATTGTGTCAATCATCATTGTGCCTGTCACCGCAATACCATAAGCGGAGGCTAGATTTGACGAGGATTCAAAGCCTAATACCAATACAAATACGGAAAACATCAGCATCCAATTCACGGTCGGCACATAAATTTGCCCAATTTGACTATCAGACGTATGTGTCACATTCATACGCGGGCAATAACCGAGTTGAATCGCTTGTTTCGTAATCGAAAATGCACCAGAAATCACCGCTTGCGACGCGATGAC
Organism: Methylococcales bacterium; assembly: GCA_028688755.1. GTDB lineage: Bacteria > Pseudomonadota > Gammaproteobacteria > Methylococcales > Methylomonadaceae > UBA10906. The sequence continues at coordinate 6,028 of JAQTXN010000037.1, forward strand.
CGTTGCGAAAGTCGATAAAACTAGCATTGGATAAAGCATCCATGATGGCGCAAGTAAGTAAAACGGATTTTCAATTGCTTCAGGATGATTCAGTAGCAACGCGCCTTGACCGAAATAATTACAAAGCAATGCGGGAAAGACAAAACCAAACCACGCATAGCGAATGGGTTTTAAACCAAAATGTCCCATGTCAGCATAAAGAGCTTCTGCCCCTGTCATAACAAGAACGACAGACCCCATAATTAAAAAGCCTTTTACGCCTAATTCACCCAATAAATGAATGCCATAATACGGATTTAGCGCGAGTAAAACTTGAGGTTGCTGAATAATTTGCAAAATACCTAACGTGGCTAACGTTAAAAACCAAATAATCATTACGGGGGCAAATATTTTGCCTACTTTTCCTGTGCCACGAGTTTGGATGAAAAACAATCCTGCCAGCACCGTGAGCGTAATGGGAACCACATAATGTTCTAATTTTGGTGCAATAACTTGCAAACCTTCTATAGCACTTAAAACCGAAATTGCAGGCGTAATGACGCTGTCACCATAAAATAGCGTCGCGCCCAAAATTCCCATCATGATGATGAGATGTTTTTTGTTTGGACTGTCTTTTGTTGCCAGCGAAGCAAGAGCTGTTAATGCCATCACGCCCCCTTCGCCTTTGTTATTCGCTCGCATAATGATGATGGCATATTTAATCGCCACAACGAGCATCAATGACCAGAAAATAAGCGACAAAACACCTAGAACATGAGTAAAGTCGAGCGTTAAATGTTCTCGAAAAATTTCTTTCATCGCGTGCAACGGGCTAGTTCCAATATCGCCAAAAACGACACCAATGCTGCCGATAATTAACGCAACAGTTTGCTTATTGCTATGCTGTTTGGTATGAATGGTCATGAGGTAAAAAAATGCTCCAAGATTAAAATTATAGTGATGATTTATAACTTAACATTTTACGGGAAAAACCATGTCAAAACTCATTGTTAATGTAGGCAGTACCTCGGTTAAAAGCCAGTTATTCGACAACGCACTCAACGTCAAAGCTACGCTCAATGCGGATTACGGCGCGACAAATGGCTTATCCGTTGAAGGTAAAAACTTACAAGGTGACGTGTTTTTGCATCAAGATAAAGACATTCACGACGCAAAAAATACCCTCGCGTTTCTTTATGCACAGTGGCAAAAATGGCTTGAAGAAAATGATTTAACCCTTTCTGCAATCGGGCATCGCGTGGTTCACGGTGGGGCGAATTTTAAACTCATCACGCCACTTACAGCGGAAGTTTTAGCGACCATTCAACAACTCGATAATTACGCGCCATTGCATAATCCGTTAAATCGTTTGGGGATTGAAATGGCAGAAGAGTTGTTTGCAAACGTGCCGCAATTTGCCGTATTTGACACGGCGTTTCATCGCAACATTCCAGATTACGCAGGGCGTTATGCCATTCCTGAAAATTTATCGGCAAACGTCGATTTTTATCGTTACGGTTTTCACGGTATTTCGTGTCAACACAGCGTCAATACGGCATCGAAATTACTGGGTAAATCGCCTGAAAATTTAAACGTCATCATTTTACATTTGGGCGGCGGTGCGAGTGCAACGGCGGTTAAAAATGGCATTAGCGTTGATACTTCAATGGGATTTTCACCGACCGAAGGGCTAGTCATGGCAAGTCGTAGCGGCGATATTGACCCGATGATTGCGATTACGTTGCAACGTGAAGGTAAAACGGTAGAGGACATTAACCACTTACTTAATAAACAAAGTGGTTTGAAAGGTATTTGCGATGAAACGGATATGCGAACCATTTTGCAACGCGCCGAAAAAGGCGATGAGTCATGCAAATTAGCGTTAGATTTATTTTGTTATCGAATTAAAAAATATATCGGTGCGTATTTTGCCGTGCTAAATGGCAACGTCGATGCACTGATTTTTACAGGTGGAATTGGTGAAAATGCGCCCTCGATTCGAAAACAAATTTTGAAAGGATTAGACGGTTTGAACTTTGGACAAATTCTTGTGATTCATGCACAAGAAGAGCTTGAAATTGCCTCGCAAATCCAAGCTCTTCAAGGCTAAAAATCACGACTTTTGTTTGTAAATCGCCATCACTTGTTTAACGTAATTTTGCGTTTCAGGATACGGCGGAATCGAGTTGTTATAACGTAAAACGGAGTTTTCCCCCGCGTTATAAGCGGCAATTGCAAGATCCAAATTATTTGGGAACATATCGAGCAAATGCCGCAAATAGCGCGTGCCACCATCCACATTTTGCTCTGGATTATTGCTATCCATCACGCCAAAACGGCTAGCCGTTGCAGGCATCAATTGCATTAACCCCACCGCTCCTGCCGAAGAAATCGCATCGGGACGATACGCAGATTCAGTTTGAATAACAGCATGCACTAATTTTTCATCAACTTGGTGCTTTGCCGCCGCGCGTGAAATCAAATTATTAAAGCGTGTTTTATTCGGATTGTTATAAAACGAAGCAGGCGGCGTAAACGCCATGTTTGAAAATGTCGGCGTTGAAATACTTTGTGGCGGTACGGTCACTTGCATTTTGCTAATTAGCAGCATATCTGCACGCGGTTTGTCGGTGTACACAACGTGCTTTGCACTGTCTTGGTATTTGTAGAAATACCCTGTCGTTGCCGTTGCAGGTCGCACTGCTGTTTTAATAATTGGTTTTTCAGCGGCAGTCGCTTTGTTTGTATAAGTAGTCACGCCATTTGTTGCGACGACTTTTTTGTAAATGTCGGCGTGTGCGTAAGAGCTACACCCCATCATCAAAAAAATTATCAAACGTCTACACATCGTTTTCACCTTCATTTGTTGTAACTGTTTTAATCACCACTGCCATAGTAATCTCAACTGCTTTGTGCGTGTTGTATCGGCACATACAGTGATTACTAAAAATGATTTTTACAACAAACATACAATTTGTCGCATTTTCACAACGAAAAAATGAAACCTAAAACATGAAGTATCGAGTCTAATTCTTCGATTAAAAAAGGATTTTTCTGCAACAAGAAAGGTACGTTTTTCAGCTAGACATTGAAATGGCATTTGCTGCTTTCACTGCATTTTCACGCGCCACTTCCATCGAGTCGGCAATGGCTAAAGCTACCCCCATTCGGCGATTCACAAACGCTTCAGGTTTTCCAAATAAACGCACATCGGTATTTTCAACGCTTAACGCTTTTTCTAAACCTTGATAATTCAAGCCTTGCGCGTCAATCGGACTTAAAATAACGGCGCTCGCTCCCGCACTTTTTAATGTTGTATTCACAGGTAAACCTAAAATTGCTCGCGCGTGTAAATCAAATTCCGTTTGCATTTGCGTCAATAATGTCACCATGCCTGTATCATGTGGACGTGGACTGACTTCACTAAACCAAACGTCATCCCCACAAATAAACAATTCCACCCCAAATAAACCCAAACCACCAATTGCATCAGTAATTTTCTTGGCAATATCTTGAGAATTTGCAATCGCTTTTTGTGTCATTTGTTGCGGTTGCCAACTCTCGCGGTAATCGCCATTTTCTTGAACATGCCCAATCGGTTCACAAAAATGCGTTTCTACTTCGCCGTTTGCATTCAATGCCCGAACCGTTAGCAAGGTAATTTCGAAATCAAAATCGATTTTGCCTTCAACAATTACTTTACCTGTATCGACACGACCACTGTTTTTGGCGTAATTCCACGCCGTTTCGAGTTCTGCGGCAGTTTTGACCATCGATTGTCCTTTGCCCGATGATGACATCGTGGGTTTGATGAAACAGGGATAACCGATACCATTTTCAACGGCGGTTTTTAATTCTTCAAACGACTGTGCAAACGCATAGTTTGACGTTGGCAACGATAAAGTTTGCGCCGCTAACGTGCGAATGCCTTCGCGGTTCATGGTAAGTTGAATCGCTCGTGCATTTGGAACAATCGTTGAGCCGCCCTGCTCTTCAATTTCGGCGAGCGTGTCAGTGGCGAGAGCTTCAATTTCGGGGATGATAAAGTTTGGTTTTTCTTGTGCAATTAACGCTTTTACCACCTCGCCGTCTGTCATGTCGATAACATACGAACGGTGTGCTACAGCGTGTGCTGGCGCATTGGGATAACGGTCTACGGCAATGACTTCGACACCGAAACGTTGTAGTGAAATAACGAGTTCTTTACCTAATTCGCCACTGCCGAGTAACAGTGCTTTGGTTGCGTTGGGGGTTAATGCTGTGCCTAGTTTCATGGGGGTTTGACCTGTATAAAAGAAATTTATGCGCCGTATTATAAGCGTTTTCGTATAATCATAACGTTGCCAAAAAATCCCATTCATCCAGCCAAGTTGATTTATCAACGCATTCAATTAACGAAACAAAATCATCTTCAACATTAAAAGAAACGCCGTAAATACCAGTAACTGTATTGATAACAGTTGTTACTTCTGGTTTCCCCATCAATTTGTAAAATTCTCCGCTATCCAAACAATTTTCAATATATTCTCGAATGTTGGAATTTAATTGCTGTTCATTGATATTGATTGTGGAATTTTTGAAAATTCTGTTAGCTTTGTCTTTAATAGCGTTGTGTTCATGCGCCCTATCTTCGTAAAACTTGTTGTTATAACCATTTTCTAAATTTGGTTTTATCAGTTCGTATTGCTCTGTTAATTTTGTCTCAACCTCTTCTAAATCTGGGTTGATACTTTTTGATTTAAGCCATTTTGTCAACAATAATGCCGTTTTCTCTAAATTAGAAAATAAAGATGACTCGAAAGTATAAGACGACAAAACGTGCATTTTTAGCTTTACATTTAGTCGTTCAACTAACTTATCTAAAAATTTATCATCCAGATAATCCCTGTCAAAAATAAGAACTGATTTCTCCCATAACGTTTTTTCATTTTTTATGGCAGAAAAAACGGTTTCATAATGCGATATTTTTTCAAAAATATGACTTACACCGCCCAATACCCAATAGACATAACGTTTACGATTACCGATTGAACCTTTTTTTAACAAAATATCAATCACTCTGGCATCATCTTCACCTTCTACAAAAATTAAATAATCTGCTTCGATGGCATTGACAAAGTCCAAACCATTACTGTGACCAAGTGAACTGATAATGGGGTTGGTAAGTGAAGGATAAATTCCTGAGAACTTAGGTCTTTGCTTTTCAATTTCTTGATTTCCTAAACAATGGTAACTATTGATTGATTTTGCATCTAAATGAAATAGATGCTCAACTGATGCACTGCGAATTAAGGCTTCATTATGTGTCGATAAAAATATCTGTGTATTTTGAGTAAATTTAATGAGGGTTTTTAATAAACGTTGTTGTATGTCTCGGTGTATGTGACTATCTGGTTCATCTAACAAGACAAAATTAACATCTTTTCTTGCATCATCTGGATAATGAAGATTCAACAGAATTTCCATAATCTGTAATGATCCGCTACCTAACAATGAAATCTCTTTAGCCGTATCTCTTGCACCGATTTTAAAATTAAAAACGATGTAAATATCTTGATTAGGATCGCTCGGTGAACTGATTGTTATTTCATGTTGGTGATCGAAGAGAATATAGGACAAATCACTTGTGAAATTCGAAAAATAAGACGAGTTTTTGTAAAGATTAAACAATCGGTTTCTAAAAACTTTAGCGGATTGCCTATTCAAAATAGCATCTTGAATTTGTGGCTTAGTCGCAAATTTTTCTTTTGCTTCAATGGCAGAAACTGGTGACGCATAATAGAAACCAATTGGATTGGGTAAAAACTTAAAAAAATCATTAAATTTTCGATAATCGTACGTTGTATGACCATCGAGTTGAATAATGTAATTCAATCCTGATTGCCCTATTTGAAAATTTATAACCAATAGCTCTTTTTCCATATTTTCAAAGATTGCCAAAAGTTCAATATTATTTTTTTTGTCACATTGATAAAAAATATCTTCAAAATTAGGCGCACGAACACTGTTTATTTGATCGTATGGAAAGTATTTATTTGCTGTATTTCCTAAAACATAATCCCCTTGTTTATAAGTATTTCGACCTCTTCTTGCCTCTTGAATCAACTTAGAAAAACATTCATGCCACAAGGCTAATGCTTCCAACATAGTTGTTTTTCCAGCATTATTAACGCCTGTGAGAATATTAACCTCTTTATTGAACTCAATACTAATGTCTTGAAAAGACTTGAAGTTTTTTACTTGTAATTTTTTAAGATACATACCCAAATAGACCTGTGTATAAAATTTGATGGATTTTCAAGCATACTAAATAAAAACGTCAAGCAGAATAATGCAAGGCAGAGATGAAATGCACAGCCGAAAAATTTCATGCAATTAAATCGATTGAAAAACAAAAAAGGCTGGAAAACCAGCCTTTTCAAATGCTTAAAACGTGAAAATTACGCTGTTTTTGGCGGGAGCGAATACAAATTGTTGAACATTCTAACAACGACAAAAAGCATCGTTTTCGTTAAATCAAGCAACGAAGCGTGATAATCCTCGCCTGATTCCTCAGCAAAATGATCAACCGCCATGTTCATAAATTCGACCAAACCTGTTTGAATAAACTCACCTTCTTTAGGCTTGAAAAAATCTTCGCGCATTTGTTTCGCGGCTTTATCATTCACATGACTTGACGTTAAAAGCGGCGTGAGTTCTTTATCAAGCAACATCGCCTGACTTTCCATCCAAGACGTATTGTCTTCAAACGTTTGCGGCATTTTGCCAAACGCTTTTTGATAAACACAAAGCACGTCAAAACATAAATCCGCAAAGTGTTGAGCCAAATTTTGATATTTCACTTCACTGCTTTGATTATCGATAATCGTAGGAAAAATCGTAAAAAGCGTTTGTGAAAACATCGGCTGGTCGATTTCAAATTGAATCAAAATGCGTTTGCCAGTTTCTTCATCAATACTGCGAGCATATTCGATGGCTTCGTATAATTCGCGGGCAACAAGTTCGTGCATAGCTATTTCCTTGGTTTTTATTTTTATTATTTAAGCGAGCGCAGCGACAATCGCGTCACCCATTTCCACTGTGCCGTATTTTGAATTTGGATTCAAATCTTGTGTGACATAAATGCCTTCATTAACCACTTTTTCAACGGCGGTTTTGATTTTTTCAGCGGCTTCATGTTCACCTAAATGATGAAGCATCATCACGCCTGCCATAATAACGGCAGTTGGATTGGCTTTGTTTTGCCCCGCAATATCAGGCGCACTACCGTGAACGGCTTCAAACAATGCCGCATCTTTACCGATATTTGCACCAGCAATTAAGCCTAAACCACCAACTAAACCTGCTGTTAAATCCGACAAAATATCGCCAAACATATTGGTGCAAACAATGACATCGAATTTTTGCGGATTCATCACCATGTGCATACACGCTGCATCGATAATGACATCTTCGAATTGAATTTCGGGATAACGTGGCGCAATTTCTTTCGCAATGTCTAAAAACAAACCTTGTGTATATTTCAAGATATTGGCTTTATGGCAAACAGTGACTTTTTTACGTCCATTATCACGCGCATATTGAAAAGCGTAATCGATAATGCGTTCTGATGCTTCACGAGTAACCACGGCAAGGCTTTCGGCAATATCTTTTTTCGGCGTTAAATAATGTTCCAAACCTGCGTAAAGTCCTTCAGTATTTTCACGCACGATGACAATATCGACGTTTTCATAACGGGTATTTACACCTTTCCAACTTTTTGCAGGGCGAACGTTTGCATACAAATCGTATTTTTGACGCAACGCAACGTTAATACTTCTAAAACCTGCACCGATTGGTGTAGTTAACGGGCCTTTGAACGCCACGCGCGTACGGTCAATGGATTGCATCGTTTCTTCTGGAATTGGTGTACCGAACACTTCAAACGCGCCTAAGCCTGCGTGTGTTTCTTCCCAGTTAATTTTTGCGCCTGAGGCGTTAATAATTTTTACCGCTTCGTCCATAATCGATGGACCAATACCATCGCCTCTAATAAGGGTTACGCTGTGCATAATGTTTCCTAGATATTTAAAAATGTAAGTTAAGCGTTTTTGCTTGGGGTATTTTACTGCATTCTACAAATAAAAAAGAGGTTGAAAATGTGAAACATGAGCAATTCGAATTCACCTAGACAATTCCCGACTTTTTTGGTGTAGAATTACGTCGTCGTGATAGACAGAAGTTTTAGCCATTTTTCTTTTCATTTTTAGGAGTTATTTATGAGCGTTTTAGTTGGTAAGCAAGCCCCAGATTTTACCGTTCCTGCGGTTTTGGCAAGTGGCGAAATTGTTGATGCGTTCAACTTTTCAGAAGCAACAAAAGGCAAATATGCCCTCGTATTTTTCTATCCATTAGATTTCACCTTCGTTTGCCCAAGCGAATTGATTGCGTTAGATCACCGCGTTGAAGAATTCCAAAAACGCAACGTTGAAGTGGTTGCTGTTTCTATCGATTCACATTTCACACACAACGCATGGCGCAACACACCAGTGAATGCTGGTGGTATTGGCGCAGTAAAATACACGATGGCAGCCGATTTAACGCACTCAATTGCAAAAGATTATGACGTTGAAGTTGACGGTGTAGGCGTTGCTTATCGTGGTGCGTTCATTATCGATACAACAGGTAAAGTACGTTCACAAGTTGTAAATGATTTGCCATTAGGTCGTAACATTGACGAATTATTACGCATTGTTGATGCGTTGCAATTCCACGAAGAACACGGCGAAGTTTGCCCAGCAGGTTGGAAAAAAGGCGATGCTGGTATGAACGCAAATCCAGCAGGTGTTGCAGAATACTTAGCAAATAACGCTGGTAAATTATAATTTTTTGCCCGTAAAAAAAGGCGCGAGATATTAAAAGTCTTGCGCCTTTTTTGTGTTTAAACGACAAGAAAATTATTTCATGACAACTTTAACTCGCTGAAATGAAAAAGTTTTTAGTTTTATGCTGCATTGGGCGTATAGTGAAAACTCATCTAACTATCGAGGCACTATCATGAAAGAGACAAAATCTTTGAAAAAAATCGCAGCGAGCGTTTATTTGTGTCAATTATTGACATTCATGTTAGCTGGATTGCCTTTACTCATTGGCGTTGCACTGAACTTTTACAATAAAGAGGAAGCTATTGGCACTTGGATTGAATCACATTTTGAATGGCAAATTAAAACCGCGTGGATTGCTTTAGCAGGATTTTCAATTGGCGGAATATTTTTTGCGCTAGAGCCTTTTTTTGGCGTCGCCGTTCTGATTAGTACCGTTATGCTAATGGTTTATCGAATTGTGATTGGTTGGAATGCGTTAAATGATGATAAAACCGTCGATAATTCCAATTGAACAAGCAAAATACAAATACTTAAAAGCGCAGGATTTGAAAAAATCTTGCGCCTTTTTTTACTCTAAATGTTGTCGCTTTTCACATCAGCAATGAGTTTTACCCGAATGAAAAATGCTCCGATTGTTGCAATTGCCGCTGGCACAGTTGCCGCCACAAGACGATTTTCAGTGAGTTTGTCAGTAAGTAAATGTGCGGCTTCCCACGTTATGGCGTAACCAATTAAACCGATGATTGCCCATTTAAACGGCTGCTGTTCATGTTCTTTTGCGCTGAGAAAAAACCAAACTAAAATTGCCACAGCGATAATTTTTGCAAGTAACATCTTTTCCTTCTCCATTTTTATTATTTTACGAGCCTGAAATCATAGCATGACGCAAAAAAAACCGCCCTTGCCGTTCCATTTTTCCGATGCGTTATTAACGTGGTTTGACACCCACGGACGAAAAAATCTGCCGTGGCAACAAGATAAGTCGCCGTATCGCGTCTGGCTTTCAGAAATCATGTTGCAACAAACGCAAGTTGCCACCGTGATTCCGTATTTTTTAGCCTTCACAAAACGCTTTTCAACCGTCGAAGAGTTAGCTGCTGCACCACTCGATGATGTTTTGCAACGTTGGGCAGGACTAGGTTATTACGCAAGGGCGCGAAATTTACATAAAGCCGCAAAAATGATTGTCGAGCGCGGCAAATTCCCAGACACGTTACCTGACTTACTTGAATTATCAGGCATTGGAAAATCGACCGCTGGTGCGATTTTAAGCATTGCATTTCAAAAATCGCAGCCAATTTTGGATGGCAATGTTAAACGTGTTTTGACCCGTTTTTATGCGATTTCAGGTTGGACAGGTTCGCGCGAAATCGAAACAAAATTATGGCAACTTAGCGAAGAAATCACGCCGATTGAGCGTTGCGATGATTACACGCAAGCGATTATGGATTTAGGCGCGACACTTTGTACACGAAGCAACCCTCGTTGTTTTGACTGTCCAATGTCTACGGCTTGCGAGGCATTTTTAACTAAAACGGTTTCTCATTATCCCGAAAAAAAACCAACTAAAAAATTGCCCACTAAACAAACGATTTTTTTAGTTATCAAAAATCAGCAACAACAAATTTGGCTTGAACAACGCCCGTTAAAAGGCATTTGGGGTGGCTTGTGGAGTTTGCCCGAAGTTGAAACCATTGAAGACGCGCAACATTGGTGTAATGAACGAGGCGTTACAATTGAGCATCAACAATTATTGTTGTCACAACGGCACACTTTTTCACATTATCATTTAGATTACACGCCACTATGTCTTGATGTTGTGGCAGTAGAAAATGACCATTTTCATTCGCACGAACAATGGCAAAATCGCGGCTTGCCCGCACCAATTCAAACTTTATTAACTCAACTTACAGAGGATTTTTTATGAGCAGAATGATTCATTGCGTCAAACTTGGTACCGAAGCAGAAGGCTTAGACACCCCGCCATTTCCAGGTGAACAAGGTTTAGAAATTTTTGAAAAAATCTCAAAAGCCGCGTGGGAAGCGTGGCTTGGGAAACAAACGATGCTAATTAACGAAAATCGTTTGGCGAGTTTTGACCCTAAAGCACGCGCTTTTTTAGCGGCTGAACGTCGTAAATTTCTGTTTGAAGGCAACGATGAAATGCCACAAGGCTATGTGCCTGTCGCATAATCACAAGATGATTTTGAAATTAAATTCTTGAATCATGTCATTAGAATTTATGATAACGTCAAATCTTTGTTAAAAATCTGGTGCTTGCTATGACGTTCAATAAATTCACACCACTCGTTGCCCTGATGTTAGGTTTGGCATCAATGTCTACGTTTGCTCAAGAAACTGTTTTGCTTGATGCAATGGTGGTTGATGGCATTGTTCCCGCTGGAAATGGATTACTCAATATCCAAGATTCACCGCAAGCCAAAAGCGTGATTTCACGAGAAGCCATTGAGCGCAAAAACACCCAAAATAATCCCTATCAAGCGATGGATTTATTGCCTGGTGTGAATACTTACAGCTACGACGCGACGGGCTTATTTGGTGGCGGGTTGCGAATGCGCGGTTTTAATAGCGACCAAATCGGTTTGTTTGTGGACGGCACGCCTGCGAATGATGCAGGTAATTCGGCTCTTTATCCGAGCGAATATGTTGATATGGAGAATTTAGAAGAAATTTCTGTCACACAAGGTTCAAATGCAACCGATGCACCGATGATTGGCGCAACAGGTGGTGCAATCAATTTAAACACGTCCGCGCCAACCGATAAAACGCGCTTTCGCGTGCAACAAAGTTACGGTACTTACAATGCGTTTAAATCGTTTGTTCGCGCGGATACAGGTTATTTAGGCGATAAACTTTTTAAAGCCTATGTGTCCATTTCGAAAGCACAAGCCGATAAATGGAAAGGTCAAGGCAGCGCAGACCGTGAGCATTTAGAATTCAAAGGCGTTTTAAATTTACCCGAAAATAACAGCATCACGGCGGGTTTTATTTACAACGAAATGCTTAATCACAATTTTCGCACGCTCACGAAAAATCAAATCCAAACGCTCGGACGTGATGCGGATTTTGGCACGCTTGCGCCGCAACATTTGGTTGGTGTGAACGGGACAGCGCAAATTGAGCAAGTTCCTAGCGATCTTTATTACGATTTAAATATCAATCCGTTTCAGAATTATCTGGCAACGCTCAAAGGGCGTTTTGAATTATTGCCAAATCTGCATTTAGACGTTGATCCGTATTACATTTACGGTTATGGCTTTGGCGGAAATCAGCTTGGGACGCTTGCCGAAAGTAATTCACCCAACCGTTTAGGCGGCGGAATTCGTGACATCAACAAAGACGGTGACACGCTCGACACGGTGATGGTTTATAACTCGACAACGCCTGAAACCATTCGCCCAGGTGTCACAACTCGTTTAAAAAGCAAAATTGCCAATCACGATTTAATGGTCGGTTATTGGTTTGAATACGCGCGGCAACGTCGCCTTTCACCTGCAACGCTCATCGGTGCAGACGGTAAAAGTGCTGATTTGTGGCTCGACAATCCGTCAGCACATTTGCAGCGTCAAGATGGTTCAACGTATCAATTGCGCGATTATTTAACGGACAACTATTCACAATCTGTTTTCGCGCAAGATGACATTCGTTTTTTCGAGGACAAGTTGAAATTATCGCTAGGTTTTCGTTACACTCAAATCACGCGCGATTTCACCAATTATCCCAGCGACAGTTTTGGCGCAGCGGGTTATTACAACCTTGAGCAAACCTATTCAGAGCCGTTGCCGAATTTTGGTATCAGTTATCAATTAACCGATAGTCAGCAAATCTTTTTCAATCACGCGCAAAATTTCAAAGCCCCAGGTGATTTTTCATATTACGGGCTAACAAATGGCGGCACGTTTCAAAATGGACAACTCACGAACTACAGCGTAAATCCTGTCAGCGTTAAAAAAGAAACGTCTATGAATTGGGATTTAGGTTATCGCTACGTCGGGCAAAATCTGTCGTTTTCAGGAACACTTTTTTATATCGATTACAAAGACAGAATTTCTGCTGCGTATGACCCAAACAGCGCAATTAGCACGAATTTGAATGTCGGTGACGCGGTGACAAAAGGCGTAGAACTCGAATCTGCATGGCGGTTTTTATCCGATTGGAGCGTGTACGGTTCGTTCACGGTAACAAATAGCGAAATGGAAGAAAATTTGCGAACAGGCGTAAATAGTTTTGAAGCCACAGCAGGAAAAGCCTTGCCCGATGTGCCGCTACTCATGGCAGGCGCGGCGTTGCAATATCAACACGGCGGTTGGTCGGCGAGTTTATCGGCAAAATACACAGGCAAACGTTATTCCACGCTAGTCAACGACGAAGCAATGGACGGTTACACGCTGGTCAGTTTTGATGCGGGTTATCGTTTTGCTTCAACCGAATGGTTTAAAAATCCAAGCGTCAAACTTAACGTTTATAACTTACTCGATGAAGAGTATTTAAATTTAAACGCAGGCAGCGGCAGTTTATTGACCAATCGCGCTCAAGGCGTAGGCGGTCGTTCGCCAGCTTATTATGTTGGCGCACCAACGAGTGTGAGTGTTATGTTATCAACGGATTTTTAACAAAATGGCGTGGCGTTTTTTCGAGCTTTTTTTGTTTATTTTTCTAAGCCTTGCGCCGCAATTTTCACTTGCTGCACCGCTGGAAACACCACGCTTTGAAAAACTTGATGATTCTGTTTTAGGCGGTCGGCTCGTGCAAGCCTTTGTGCAAGATAAACAAGGTTTTATTTGGATGGGAACACGCGACGGTTTATTTCGTTTTGATGGACATCGCGCCATCGGTTTTCGTTATTCTCCCCATAATTCAAAAAGTTTGCCCAGTAATAACATCGTGTCGTTGTTTGAAGATTTAGATGGCCGAATTTGGGTCGGCACGTCGGATGGATTAGCACGTTTTAATCCTGAAACGAACGATTTCAGTACGTTCGAACCCCAAAACGGTATTGAGCAATATCGTTTTATTCGCGCAATCGCTTCAGATAAACATGATGGGATGTGGATTGCAACGCGCGGCGGACTGCAACATTTTCTGCCAAGAACGGGCGAATTTACCCAATATCTGCACGATGATAAAGATGAAAACAGCATAAAACTCAATAACATCAACGCCATTACAGTTGATGAGCAAGGTGGCGTTTGGGCAGGAATGTGGCTAAATGGACTCGATTATTTACCGTTTGGTGAAAGTAAATTTAAACATTACCGCATCGACAGCAACGAAAAAAACGACTTGCAACTTAATTCGCCAACCGCCTTACTCGTTGATAAAAAAGGACAATTATGGATTGGCACAGAAGGCAATATCGTTGTTTGGCAAACCAACACCGATTGGTCACAACGAAAAATTTTACCCAAATCGCCTGAATTTAATCCGCGCCGCATTTTTTCCATTCTTGAAGATCAAGATAACGCAATTTGGTTGGGCAGTATTTCCGAAGGGCTTGCGCGTTGGAATGAGGAAAAAAACGAATTTATCGCCTATAAACATCGCTCTGTAAATTCTGACGGTTCGAGCGCACAAGATATTTGGACGTTCATGCAAGATAAACAAGGTATTTTGTGGATTAGTTCCATTTCCGAAGGCGTAACGCGCCTGAACTTATCGAGTAAAGGCTTTAGTGTTTTGCAAGATTTTGGTAATGGTACAAATAGCAGTAAAAATATCACGAGCGTGGTCGGTGAAGACGATTCACATATTTGGGTTGCAGGTTATTCGGGCGGCGTTCACTTAGTTGATTTAACGACACGAAAAACGATTAGAACTCTGCATCCTGACATAAATCTCAAAAACTCCTTGGGAAATGATGTCGTTTATAGCCTGTATCGCGCACAAAATGGCGTGTTGTGGATTGGTACAAAAACAGGGCTTTATCGATTTGATGTTGCTAAAAATACGTTTAGACACATTTCGTTTGGCAAAGGTTCAGGCGATTACATCAACAAAATTTCAGGCAGCAAAAATGAAATGCTTTGGGTTGTTACGGGCAACGGCACGATTGTTCACTACAACACGGTAACAGACGAGCGTAAAAACTATTACTACGAGCCAAAGAATCCACAAGGTCATCATAATTTTAGAACCTCCGACATTTTAGAAGACAGCAAAGGGCGTGTTTGGCTGGCAAATATCGAAGGCGGTGGTTTAGAAAAATTAAATGTTGCAACAGGGATTTTTGAGCATTATTTATA
>JAQTXN010000179.1 GCA_028688755.1 Methylococcales bacterium
CGCTTCGACTGAACCCGTGCTGGTAATTAAACCGCTTTGTGCAACAAACAATTTAGCCGCTTCGCCATTAAAAATACGTACAGGATATTTGTTGATGTCAGGAATCGCAAAACCGAACATTTCGCGCAATTTATTCACCGCCGTGTTTTCGTGTTCAACAGGGTAGGCGAGTAAATCTAAATTTTGAATCGTGCCGCCTTCGGTGTTGATTTCTAACGCTAACACGTCGGTAGTAACTTTGATAACTTTCGCCGTTGAAGCCGCAGCGATTGCGGGTACAGCCGCTTGCGTTTGTGCGGGTGTTGTTCCCGCAGGCAAATCGTCACGCGCATTCACGTTTTCGACAGCCGCTTGAATCACAGGCTTTGGGTTGTAATCTGCTTCCCATGCTTGTTGCAGCATGAAAACAAGCATTGCAAAGGTAACGATGAGTAAAAATCTTATATTGTCCATGTTTATTATTTACCGATTTTTTCTGGGACAGGATCGATGCCGCCTTCGTGAAAAGGATGACATTTCGCTAATCTTTTGAGAGTGAGATAAGACCCGACAACGCTACCGTGACGTTCAACCGCTTCTAAGGCGTAACTCGAGCAACTAGGATAAAAACGACACACGTTTCCCAAAGCGGGGCTAATGAAATAGCGATAAAATTTTATGGGCGCGGTGATTAAGAATTGCATCGGGAAACCAGTCTAAGCCAATGTTTGTCAAGTGACTTTTGTAGTAATGAAGGCGCAACATCAAGAGCTTCTTTGCGGGCTAACACCACAATGTCAATGCTAGAAATTGAATGTTGATGCCTACGAAAATTATCTCGGATAACGCGCTTAATTCGGTTACGGTGTACGGCTTTTCTTATATTTTTTTTAGCTACTACTAATCCGAGTCTGGGATGTTCAAAATCATTTTGAACGGCTAGCAACGTAAAATAAGAGTCGCTAGATTTCGTCGGATTAGTAAAAACTTTCTTGTAATCGGCAGGTGTTGTAAGCCGAATTTTTCTCGGAAAACTAAAGTCAGTTTTCGTCACAGAACTAAATCGTTTAACCGCTAGTGGTTAAACTAGCACGACCTTTTGCGCGGCGTGCATTTAACACTTTGCGACCGTTACGAGTTGCCATGCGAGCGCGAAAACCGTGAGTTCTAGCGCGTTTTAATTTACTTGGTTGGTAGGTTCTTTTCATGAGATTTTCAGCCTAAATGGTTTTAACAAAAACAGATAAAATAGTCGGCGGATGATAGAATAAACACCTAGCCGTGTCAATTCGCAGTCTTGAGTTTTGTAATCTAACTCACTGTTTTTTTCGTATTTTCTAAACCTTCTACCAGTAAAATTTTCAATGAGTTCACTTTGGAATATCTGTCTTTCGAAACTTGAAAACGAAGTTGCCAGCACCGAATTCAACACTTGGGTTCGTCCGTTGCAAGCCGTTGAAACCGAAAAAGAATTGTATCTACTTGCGCCCAATCGTTTCGTTTTAGATTGGGTAAAACGCCACCATTTCGCCCAAATTAACGCCGCTGTCACCGAATTTTCAAACGGCAAACTCAAAGTCGTTTTAGACGTGGGTTCAAAACGCCACACGCTAAAACCTGTGATTTCAAGCGAGCCACTTGAACCAAAAACAACGCCGCATAACACGCTCAATCCCAAATTCACGTTTGAGAATTTCATCGAAGGTAAATCCAATCACTTTGCTTGCGAGGCTGCACAGCAAGTTTCTGAAAATAGTGGAAAAATGTATAACCCACTGCTGATTTATGGCAGCGCAGGTCTGGGCAAAACGCACATGATGCACGCGATTGGAAATGCGATTCTGACGCAACATCCCGACAAAAAAGTGGTTTATTTTCACACCGAACGTTTTGTGAATGACATGGTAAAAGCCTTGCAACAGAACGTGTTACACAAGTTCAAAGAATTTTACCGCACAATTGATGTGTTGTTGCTTGACGATATTCAATTTTTAGCAGGAAAAGACCGTTCACAAGAAGAATTTTTCCATACTTTCAATAGTTTAATCGAACAAAAACATCAAATTGTGATGACTTCGGATAAATATCCTAAAGAAATTCCTGGTATTGAAGACAGATTGAAATCACGTTTTAGCTTTGGATTACCCGTGTCCATTGAACCGCCAGACATGGACACACGTTATGCCATTTTGCTCAAAAAATCCTCCTTGGTGAACATTCATTTACCCGAAGAAGTCGCGTTTTTCATGGCAAAACGAATGCCGTTTAACGTGCGTGATTTGGAAGGAGCATTGCGCCGTTTAATTGCCAACGCGGAGTATGAAAATGTACCGATTACGCTCGATTTTGCCAAAGAAGTTTTGCAAGATTTAATTGTGTTGCACGAAAAAGTCGTCAGCATCGAAACGATTCAAAAAACGGTGGCAACGTATTTTAGTTTGTCGCTAGAAGATTTGCTTTCAGAAACCCGCCAACAAACCATTGCTCGCCCGCGTCAAATTGCAATGAGTTTAGCGCGAGAGCTTACGCCGCATAGTTTTCCTGAAATTGGGGAAGCGTTTAATGGGCGAAATCACACCACAATTATGAGTGCGTGCAAAAAGGTCAATGAACTAAAACTGATCGATCTAAAAGTGTCAGAAGATTACGTCGAATTAGTGCGAATGCTGTCTTCTTAACCGCACACATTGCGGAAATAAAAAAATTATTTTCTCAGAAAAATAAAAAACTTGACATTCAATAATAAAATGAAAAATAAGGAAATATAATTTTTAGGCATTTTTTTTGCTGTTAGCATTATCTTATTGATTTTTAATAAAACTAGTCATTAATTTGTCGTAGCAAATTGCCTGTGCATAAGTCTGTGCATAACTTTTTCATTTCTGTGCATAAGTACCAAAAATCTGTGCATAAGTCTGTGTATAACTTTTTTGTCCGCAAATTCTGACACCATACAAAAAAGCGCGATAACAAATTGTTTTAAAATGAAAAATTACCAAAAATGGATTTTCTCGCGCGAAGAAATAGTTATATATTAAATATATTATTTATAATATATTTAATATATGTGAGAGTTTATTTATATAAACTTATAGTAGTTATTGAATGGTTTATATAGACGAAATCAACTTTTTCCTTGACTTTTACAAAAATTTAATTTTCATCTTTTCAACCTAAGGAGCCACCATGAAATTCACCATCAACCGCGAAACATTACTCACGCCTTTGCAGCAAATCGTCAGCGTCATCGAAAAACGCCAAACGATGCCCATTCTCGGCAACGTGTTACTTGTACTCGAAAATGATTACCTCACGATGACAGGCACTGACCTTGAAGTGCAGTTAATTTCAAAATTGCATTTACCCGACGCAGTTTCAGGCTCAATCACCGTTCCAGCACGGAAATTTTTAGATATTTGCCGTTTATTGCCAGCAGGTAGCGAAATCAAATTCGAGCAAAACGACGACAAAGTTAAAATCACTTCAAACCGCTCACGCTTTTCGCTCAACTGTTTGCCTGCGGATAATTACCCCGAATTTGACGAAGGTGAACTTGATCACATTTTCGTTATCAATGCAGGACAACTCAAAAAAGCTCTCGATAAAACAACGTTCTGTATGGCAAACCAAGACGTGCGTTATTACTTGAACGGGATGTTATTGCACATTTCAAACAGCCGCCTTGAAATCGTGGCATCTGACGGGCATCGTTTGGCGTTGTACGAAGACCAACTCGAAGTCCCAACAGGTTTTGAAGCACGAATTATTTTGCCGCGCAAAGGCGTTTTAGAATTAAACAAACTCTTAGGCGACAGCGAAATTGAATTGCGGGTTGAATTTTCAAGCAGCAGCATTCGGATTTTCATCAACGATATGATTTTCTCAGCAAAACTCGTCGATTCGAAATATCCCGATTTCAGCAAAGTTTTCCAACAATCGTTTTTCAACCCTATTCAAATCGAAAAAACCGCGCTTAAAAATTCCCTTACCCGCGTTGCCGTGCTTTCAAACGAAAAATTCAAAGGCGTAAATTTCGACATTACCAGCGAAAGTTTGAAAATGAGCGCACACAATCCTGAACACGATGAAGCCGAAGAAGAATTAGCAATTGTCTACGGTGACGAAGAATTATCGATTGCGTTTAACGCACAGTATTTGTCTGAAGCGGTATCGAATTTAGACGGCGATATTGCGTTAATTACCGTCGCAAATGATTCAAGCAGTTGTTTTATCAACGAACCCAATAATGAAAAATACAAATACGTTGTGATGGCAATGCGTCTTTAATCGTCATTTCGCGTTATAATGCACGACCAAAAAACGATGCCCGACAACGGGCATTGTTGTTTTCAGATTATTAGCAACAGGAAAAACCACGCGCTATGAGCAATCCAAACCAACAATACGACAGCAGTAACATTCAAGTTCTCAAGGGCTTAGACGCAGTTCGCAAACGCCCAGGAATGTACATTGGCGATACCGATGACGGTTCAGGTTTGCATCACATGGTTTTCGAGGTTGTGGATAACTCGATTGACGAAGCGTTAGCGGGTTATTGCAAAGGCGTGAACGTAATTATTCACACCGACGGTTCTGTTAGCGTTTCAGACGATGGTCGCGGGATTCCTGTCGATATTCACGAAGAAGAAGGACGTTCTGCCGCTGAAGTTATCATGACGGTTTTACACGCAGGCGGAAAATTCGACGACAACGCTTACAAAGTTTCAGGCGGTTTGCATGGCGTAGGCGTTTCGGTTGTGAACGCACTTTCGGATGAATTGCATTTAGAA
>JAQTXN010000038.1 GCA_028688755.1 Methylococcales bacterium
GAAAGCGTTTTAAAACAAATCAAAGATGTGTTGGGTGAAAAAGTCAGCGACGTGAAATTAAGTCATCGTTTGACACAATCGCCAGCGTGTTTGGTGGCTGACGTTTATGGGATGAGTTTGCACATGGAACGCTTGATGAAAGATGCTGGGCAAGCGTTAGGCGGATTTGGTGGCGGTAAAAAACCGATTTTTGAAATCAATCCTGACCACGCGCTGGTTCAACGTTTGAAAGCGGAACAAGATGACAACCGTTTTGCGGATTTGACGCATATTTTGTTTGACCAAGCGATTTTGAGCGAAGGCGGACATTTGGATAATCCTGCGGAATTTGTTCATAAATTGAATGGGTTGTTGGCTGGTTTGTTGAAATAATTTCAACGCTAATTCGAGATAGAAAGAGAAGGCTGGAGAAATTCCAGCCTTTTTTATAATGAGGCATGTATGGATAAAGAAAAAATAGTAGATGAGCTTAATAATTTCAAAAGTCGATTAAATGATGAAATTTACAAGGCTTACGTTAGAGGCGAAACCTATGGCACAGAAAGATTTTCAGTTTGGAGGAGAAAATTTACTGAGTTTTTAGAATTAACACTGCCCAACGATTCATCTAGGTTTCAATTCACATTAAACAGCGGCGTATTGTTTGGCACTTTTGATGAAAGTAATACCCAAAGGTTTTGGCGACTATATGGAGAAAAATGCGAATCTTTTATTGATTCACTAATAATCGATATACAAAATGACGAATATGATTTTAAGCCTCAATTTGAAGAAAAAGTCATATCAGATGTGTCAATTGTCACAGCGCAAAGTTATGAAAAAGGGTACGCCTTTATTGTCATGGCAATAAATCCAGATAACCATGAGCTAGCGGATGTTTTAGATTCAATCAAAACGGTTGCAAATCAATTTGGGATTCATGCCGAAAGAGTTGATGAGGTTCAAACTAATGAACGCATTACTGATAGAATCTTGGAGTCCATCAAAAAAGCTGAATTCGTTATTGTCGATTTAACACATTCAAGACCAAATGTATTTTACGAAGCTGGATATGCTCAAGGCTTAAATAAAACTCCTATTTATATTGCTAAAGATGGAACACATCTGGAATTTGACCTCAAAGATTATCCAGTGATTTTCTTTAAAAATATGCGTGGATTAAGAGGTGAGCTGGAAGCCAGATTGAAAGCGATTCAACAAGAACATGTTTAGAAGTTATCCATCAAAAAAGGCTGGAGAAATTCCAGCCTTTTTTATTTTTTAGAACGCAGGTGATAACGAGCAGGAATCGCTCATTTCATGGGACTTTCTAAATAATGCCATTTTTACAGCTCTAAGTAGTTGTTTTCGTGTAAAGGGCTTTTCTAAAACACTCGTCGCGCCAAAAAGCAGGGCAATATCGAGGGCTTCTAATTGGTGCATTCTCATACCAGATATGGCGATAATTCTAAAGTCTGGCGTATGCTCTAGCAATTCGGTGATAACTTCCAGACCATCTTTGTTTGGCATGAAAACATCGGTAATTACTAAATCAGGTTGAACTTGTTCAAAACAACGTAATCCCTCAAAACCATCCCGAGCAATGGTTACTTTATATCCTTCACGACACAGTATTTTTTCCACAATGTCACATATTTGTTCGTCGTCATCAATCACCAATATTTTCATCATGTATCTACTATTTACCAATTTAATTGAAAAATGACTGAATAAACACTTACGCTCGAAAACTTAAGGCTAATGAGCTTTTGAAAATTTCTTCCCGTTCAAGGTTATTTTGCATACAACAGCCTAGGTATTATTTAAATTTGTCTTTATGTCGTGTAGCCAATACGATATTTTCAAATTCTAAAGTGTTATGGGCAGGTAAACCACCAATCTATACTTGATATTTTCTTTGAAATACTGGGTAATACCTGACATTTATTATGAAGAAGACGATGTAATACACTGTTATTATTTTAAATAAAAATTTTAGGTATTATTTTTGCTTAAAACTTTGAATTCAAAATAAACAAAATAGGTAATTTATTAGCCGCGAGTGAGCAAAATTATGGCAATACATAAAAAAATACGTTTCATAAGACAGCAAAAAGGTTGGTCACAAGAACAAATGGCAAACAATTTGGGAATGTCAATTAACGGATATGGCAGCATAGAACGAGGCGATACAGATATTGGCTTGTCCCGACTTAAAAAAATTGCTTCTTTATTTGGCGTGAATTTAAGGCAGTTAGTTGATTTGGGTGAAGATAGTGCTTTCAATACCTTTCACTTTTTTGGCTCAAATAACATAGGTGTTAATGAAGGAACACAGAATAATCACAATCCTGTCAGTAGTTACTGTAATTGTGATTTTGCATGCAACGTCCCTGAATGTAATTATCTGCGCCAAAAAATTGAACTTGAAAAACAGCAAATTATCAATGAGTACAAAGAAAATGAACTTGATTGCCTAAAGAAAATCAATGAATTAACCACAGAGATCCTTCATTTAAAAGAAAGACAATTTTCGAAAGAAATCAATACGCAGCAGCTACTCAATGAGCTATAGACGATATTTGTTTTCACGAAAATTTTCATGCGTAAAAAAGGCTGGAAAAATCCAGCCTTTTTGATGTTTTAGAATCTGAAGCCTTAAGTTGATTCAATCAACTTGAGCAATCGCGTTACTTCGGTTTGTGTTTTTTTGCGAAACAACAAAAATTTCCAACGCCGTCCACCACATTGTTTCCAAAGCATTGCCGAGCGAATACCTGCTAATAAACAAGCCCGAATTTTATTCGCTACGTCTTGACGCGACAAAAAATCAGGCACGCCATTGACCATAATGCGTGGTTCTAAGCGGCTCACGGTTTGCAAATACAAATCGCCAAAATTGGCGAGTACATTCTCATGCAAAATATGAAAATGTTCGGTTTGGGCTTTTGCTCGTTCAATACCGATAGAAACCGTTTTGAGCATCGATTTCTGTTCAGAAAATTGTCGTTCTAAAAACACCAATGACGCGGCGTAACGCGCTTCGTCAGGATAAGCAATTTCATAACCTGTTAATTGCGAATTCAAATGCTCCAATCCCAGTTTCAAATTTGCTAAATCGTCGCCGTAAATTTCTAAAATACTGTCCGATTCAGTTTTTAAAATACTGTTTAAACTGGTTTGCAATGCGATTTCATCGGTTTTTCCTGTGGTCGCTAATTGATTGACCAGCGCAGCGGCTTGTGCAATCCCAGCAAGTGCAATGACTTGATTAGTGAGCGTGTCGAGTTCCATTTTCTTAATTCCTAAAAGTTAATAGCGTGACGATTTGTAGCGTTTATTGTGTGACGATTTTTTGCCCGAAAAAATAATGAGCAATGACCACGCCACTAAAAAACTTACGCCGCCAATCGGTGTAATTGCGCCCAAAATCGGTAAATTCAAAATCGCCAGCGCGTACAAACTGCCCGAAAACAAAATAATCCCTAAAAACATCAACGCGCCTGCCCATTTCAGCAACAGCGATTGCGCGTCATGTTGCTGCATTAACGCGATGGCAATTAGTGCAAAGGCGTGCCACATTTGATATTCCACGCCAGTTTT
Organism: Methylococcales bacterium; assembly: GCA_028688755.1. GTDB lineage: Bacteria > Pseudomonadota > Gammaproteobacteria > Methylococcales > Methylomonadaceae > UBA10906. The sequence goes on from JAQTXN010000038.1 coordinate 3,583, forward strand.
ATAAGTGACGAGTAATTCAGGCGAAATCATTTCTTTTAGACCATGTGCGCCAAACGCACCAAAAGCCACCGCTAAAAATGCACAAGTTGTTCCCAGAAATAAAAAAACAGACGGTTTCATTTATTTTTCCAAAAGTCGAGGCATAAGTTGAACTAAATTACACGGGCGCGTGCGTGAATCAAGTTGCGCGTGAATAATCGAATCCCACGCAGTTTTGCACGCGCTCGCCGAACCTGGTAAACAAAAAATATACGTTCCATTTGCCACGCCAGCAATGGCACGAGATTGAATCGTTGACGTTTTTATATCAGCAAAAGAGAGCCAACGAAATGTTTCGCCAAAACCATCAAGCACTTTATCGAGTAGCGGCGTAATTGCTTCGGGCGTTCCGTCACGACCTGTCACGCCTGTGCCGCCTGTTGTGATAATTACGTCGATTTTTTCGCTAACAATCCAATGCGAAACGATGGCGCGAATGTGGTAAATGTTGTCGGGGACAATTTGTTTGTCAGCAACGTGATGACCTGCGTTGAAAATGCTTTCAACAAGCGTTTCGCCTGATTTGTCGTTCGTTTCATTTCGTGTGTCAGAAACGGTTAAAACAGCGATATTTAAGGGTAAAAATTCGGTCATTTTTAATCCATCGAACCAATCAATTTGCCATCTCTAAAAATACGGTCTTTGTGTTTTGAACCGTCTTTGTTCCACTCAGTTGCAAGCCCTTCGAGTTTACCTTCGTAAAAATTGGCTTCATTACTTTGTTGTCCATTTTCATACCACAATTTTGCCGTGCCATGTTGCTTGCCATTTTTAAAGTGAATCTCTGCTTTTTTATAACCGTTGCGATAATAACCTTCAAACATGCCAGTGAACGGTTTATCTTGGTTTTGTTCGTAAGCTAAACCGTTGCTGCGTTTTTCGATATGAACGGTTATGCGTTCAGCAGGTTTTGCTTTTTCGTCGTTGCCACAACCGAAAAGTAACAGGCTTGTCATCAAAAAAATGGCTATTTTTTTCATTTATCACCCTTTCACGCGCGTAATTTTCAATACAATCGACAGTTCTTTTAAACGACGCATGATTTGAGCTAAATGCACCCGATTTTGTGCGGTTAAAATAATCGAATCGGTACAAATTCGCGCATCTTGGTCAACAACGGTAACGTTTTCAATGTTGGAATCTAAATTTGAAATCGTCGCGGCAACGGTCGCAAGTGAACCACGTTGATTCAAAATTTGTATGCGAATTTCTGTTTGGAAATCCCCTTTCGCATCATCGCCCCACGCCACATCAAGCCAACTGTTATTCTTTTTCTTAATTAACGCATGATTGTGACAATCGTGTTGATGCACCACGATGCCTTTGCCAGGGTTGAAAAAGCCAATAATCGCATCACCTGGAATCGGACGGCAACATTTTGCCAGCGTCACAACCATTCCTTCTGTGCCTTTAATCATCAGCGGTCGATTTTGCGATTTTGAGCTGTCATCATCGAGTTTAACGTGCGTATTCACATCGGCTTGCGTGAGTTGTTTTGCCACGAGTAGGGGCATTTTATTACCCAAACCAATATCCTCGAGCAATTTGTCGAATGATTTCAAGCCCATCATTTTGAGTAGCGTTGCAATTCTTTCTTCGTCAATGTCGGCTAGTTGCACATTTAGGGCGAGTAATTCATTTTCAAGCAGCCGTCGTCCTAAACCGAGAGCTTCTTTTTCTTCGATATGTTTTAAACGGTTACGAATCGCGGTTCTTGCTCTGGCGGTGACAACATAATTGAGCCAAAGCGGATTTGGGCGGGCGTGTTCAGCGGTAATAATTTCAACCGTTACACCGCTTTCTAATTGGGTTTGCAGTGGAATGAGTTGTTTATCAATGCGTGCTGAAACGCAGGCATTTCCTAAATCGGTATGCACGGCATAAGCAAAATCAACAATTGTTGAACCGCGTGGTAATTTGATGATTGAGCCATTGGGTGTAAAAACGAATACTTCTTGTGGGAATAAATCGACTTTTAAATTGTCGATAAATTCCAGCGAATCGCCCGCGCTTTTTTGAATTTCAAGTAAATCTTTCAGCCATTCATTGGCTAAGGCTTGGAAATTGCGAGTTTTATCGGTGTCTGTTTCTGATTTATAAAGCCAATGCGCGGCAATGCCTGATTCTGACATGCGGTGCATTTCATGGGTTCTAATTTGCACTTCAATTGGCACGCCGTAAGGCCCAATTAAAACCGAATGCAATGATTGGTAGCCATTTTCTTTTGGTAAGGCAATGTAATCTTTAAAACGACCAGGAACGGGTTTATACAAATTGTGCATCATGCCCAAAATACGATAACAACCGTCTACATCGTCGCAATAAATCCGAAACGCATAGACATCGAAAACGTCAGCGAGCGGGATTTTTTTCTTCACCATTTTTTTATAAATGCTGTAGATATTTTTCTCGCGTCCAACGACTTCGCAGGGAAAAGACGCTTGTTCTAATCGCGCTCGAATCGTATTTTCGATGGTGTCAATGATTTTGCGACGATTGCCGCGTGCTTTTTTGATTGCATGATTTAACACCGCGTAACGATATGGATACATCGCCTCAAAACTAAGCCGTTCCAACTTATGACGAATTGAATTCATCCCTAATCGGTTTGCAATGGGCGCGTAAATATCTAAGGTTTCTTTGGCAATGCGTCGTTTTTTTGGTGGTTGCATCACGCCTAACGTTTCCATGTTATGCAAACGGTCAGCGAGTTTGACAATAATCACGCGCAAATCTTTTGCCATTGCTAAAAACATTTTGCGAACATTTTCAGCTTGCGCTTGGGCGTGTGATTGATTTTCGATTTTGGATAATTTGGTTACGCCATCAACCAATTCAGCGACTTCATCGTTAAATTGCATGGCGATTTCTTGTTTGCTAATTTGAGTATCTTCGACAACATCGTGCAAAATCGCGGCGGTAATCCCGTCTGCGTCCATGCGAATTTCTGCCAAACTGATTGCAACGGCAATCGGATGGCAAATATACGGTTCGCCGCTTTTGCGAAATTGCCCTTTGTGTGCGCTTGCGCCAAATTCATAGGCTCGCAAACATTGGGCAATATGCGGTGCATCTAAATAACTTTCCAACGTGTTGGATAAACGTGTTACCAATTGTGATTCAAGTGATTCAATTGGCGTGATGGATTCGGCTTTAGATGCAGTCATAACGTTAAATTAAAACAACGGATTAACAGGTTCTTTATGTTCGTGAATATCGCCAACACGGTGCAGAGATAAAACATTCGTTTCCGTTACAAAACCGCCTGCAATTTCACGCAACGCCACAACGGTATCTTTATTTTTGCCGCGTTTGACAAATTCGGTTGCGCCGTGACTGAGTTGACGTGCGCGGGTACTGGCTAATAAAACTAATTTAAAACGGTTTTCAAGGTTTTCTAAACAATCTTCGATGGTAACTCGTGCCATTAGGCTCTCCAATAATATAAAAATTAAAACTTCTTAACTTCGCTTAATGTGTTCAAAAATGAACGCAGGCGAATAAACACAACGGTAGTATTGTACGACGGGAGCTAATATGCCGCTAGTTATCTTATAGTTGTAAACGCTGTTTGATTTATGAAGGTCATTGATTCAGAATTGTAGAATTTTATGGCAATTGATTTTAGCTATTCCTAATTCACTGACGCGGTCTCATGCAAGATTTACTAGAACACAACCAAGATGATGAACGTATCGCATTACTTGTTCATGCGTTTAATAATGTCGATGAAGCTATTTTTCTAGCTGACGAAGATGCCAAATTTGTCAGAGTCAATGAGAAAGCGTGCCAAAGTTTGGGCTATACACGCAAAGAATTATTATCGATGCAAATTTTTGACATCGACCCCGATTTCACGCGCGAACATTGGGAGGAATATAAAGATGCTCGAGCCGTGGGAAGTCCATCTGTTACGCTCGAAACTCGCCATCAAACCAAAGATGGACGTATTTTTTCTGTAGAAGTCAGAGTCAGTTCCATTCCTTATCAAGGAAAAAATTACAACATGTCGCTGGTTCGCGATATTTCCGAGCGTAAAGCAAAAGATAAAGAAAACAGCTTATTAAATCACGCGCTTAACCATGTTCAAGAAGCCGTCTGGCTAATCGGTCAAGACGCGAAAATTCATTACGTCAATGAAAAAGCCTGTCATGAAACAGGTCTTGCGCGTGAAAAATTGCTCACCTTAACAATTACCGATGTTGATCCTGATTTTCCATCAGAACGCTGGTCTGAGCATTGGCAAAATCTTCAAGCGAAGAGGGCAATTACGTTAGAAAGTAGTCTTCAAACAAAAGATGGTCATATTTTTCCCATTGAGGTGAATGCTAACTATTTTGAATTTGGTGGTGAAAGCTATAATTTAGCCTTTTCGCGTGATATTTCCGAACGTAAAGCAACAGAAAACCGACTTGCCTTATTAAATTATGCACTCGACCATGTTGGTGAAGCCGCTTGGCTCATCGATGAAAATACAAAATTCCATTACAACAATGCCGAAGCCAGTCGTGCAATTGGCTATTCACGCGAGGAATTACTTGAATTAGGTGTGCCTGATATTGACCCACTTTATCAATTGGAAGTTTGGCCTGAACATTGGCAAGACCTTAAAGCAAATGGTTCACTGACTTTTGAAAGTCTGCACAAAACCAAAGAAGGTCGTATTTTTCCCGTTGAAATCAACGCAAACTATTTTGAGTTCGATGGCACAGGTTATAACTTAGCGTTAATTCGTGACATTACCGAGCGCAAAGCGACAGAAAAACAACTCAATTTGTTGAATTTTGCACTCGACCATGTCAAAGAGGCTGTTTGGTTAGGTGATGAAAATGGCAAGATTCAATATGTCAATCAAGAAGCCTGTCATTCCACAGGATATACACGCGATGAGTTGCTACAGTTGAGTGTTTCGGATGTCGGTGCTGATTTCCCAATAGAAAGCTGGATTATTCATTGGCAAGAACTGAAGGCATCGAATGCTATTCGTCTTGAAATTGATCATAAAACAAAAGATGGACATATTTTTCCTGTAGAAGTAAATGCCAGCTATTTTGAATTCGAGGGGCAAGGCTACAATCTCGCACTTTCGCATGACATAACAGAACGCAAACAAGCGCAAGAAGCCTTGCAACGCAGTGAAGAACTGCTTGCCGAAGCGCAACATATTGCTCATATTGGCAGCTGGGAAGTCGATTTTACTAGTGGACAATTAGTTTGGTCAGATGAAACCTATCGCATTTGGGAAATCAATAAATCCCAGTTCGGTGCAACCGTCGAAGCCTTTTATGACACTATTCATCCTGAAGACGTAGAAAAAGTGGCGACGGCTTACAACGAATCCGTTGCAAATAAAACTTCGTATCAAATCGAACATCGTTTGTTATTTCCTGATGGTCGAATCAAATACATTGCTGAACGTGGTGAACCGTTTTTAGATGAAAACGGCAATATCTTCCGTTTTGTCGGAACGGCAATGGATATTACCGAGCAACAACGGGTCAAAGAGACATTAGAATTTGTGGCTCAACGTGGTTGGAAAGAAAGCGGTGAATCATTTTTACATGCCCTTGCACAATATCTAGGACAGCTTTTCGGTGTGGATTACATTGTTATCGACAAATTAGGCGCATCACCGACAGAAGCGGAAACCGTCGCACTTTATGTCAAAGGCGATATTGTTCCTAATATGATTTATGACTTAAAAGGCACGCCTTGCGATGGGGTGATGAATGGCAAACTTTGCATTCATGCTAAAAATGTTCAGCAATTATTTCCCGATGACCATTTACTTGTTGAAATGCAAGTTGAGAGTTATGCAGGACTTCCGTTGTGGAATACAAATGGCGAAGTGATTGGCTTAATTGCTGTCATGGACACCAAACCGATGAATGATATTTCTTTCATTACATCGATTGTGCAATTAGTTGCAACCAGCGTTGCTGCCGAATTAGAACGTCAACATTCCGAGCAAGTTTTATTCGATGCACATCACTTTTTAAAACAAATCGTCAATACGCTCGCAGACCCTGTCTTTGTTAAAGATAGGCAGCATCGGTGGATTTTACTTAACCAAGCGTTTTGTGAATTTATTGGTCATTCTCGAGAAGAATTGTCTGGTAAATCGGATTACGATTTTTTCCCAAAAGAACAAGCGGACGTTTTTTGGCAAAAAGATGAACTCGTCTTTTCTAGTAATGAAGAAAATATCAACGAAGAAAACTTAACAGATGCCGACGGCAATCTTCGGACGATTATCACCAAAAAAACGTGTTACACAGACAGTAACGGACAGCAATTTTTAGTCGGAATTATTACGGACATTACCGAACGCAAACACATGGAAAATGAGCTTGCGGCAAGAGAAGAACAATTCCGAGTTTTAGCCGAAACATTGCCTTCCCCTGTTTGTCGTTTTGATAAAGAGTGTCGCCGCATTTATGTGAATCCGATTACTGAAAAAATAACAGGAATACCCGCGAAGGAATTGTTATACAAAAAAGCATCCGATTCCTCACCGTTAAATGCGGACGAATTAAAGAAGGTAGAGCAAACAATTGAGCTAGTTTTAAAAACGGGTGCGCCTCAAACAGGGGATGTTTTATTTAAAGTTCCCGTTACCGAACAGATATATTACTTCCATAACAGTTATGCCCCCGAATTCGATGCAAAAGGTGAAGTCACAAGCGTTATCGTTATTTCACATGACATCACCGAACGCAAAAAAATGGAGGAAAAACTCCGCCAACGTGAACAAGAATTCCGTATTTTAGTTGAAACATCGCCAGCTCCAATTATTCGATACGATACAAATTGTCGTCGCATTTACGTTAATCCTGCTGTCGAAACAATGTCGGGAAAAACAAAAGAACAATTGTTAACGCATACGCCAACGCAGGGAACGCTGCTTGATAAACATGTCACAAACGAAGTCGAACGGGTGTTGCAGTACGTTATAAAAACGGGGCGAGCAACAGAAGGTGAAGCGGAATTAGTGCTTGCTGATGGACAAACACGTTATTTTTATAATCGTTATGCCCCTGAACTCGATGCAAACGGTAATGTAATCAGTGTGGTTTTAATGGGGCATGACATTACCGAACTCAAACTTATTGAACACCAGTTTGCCACACGCGAACGCGAGTTCCGAATGCTCGCAGAAAATATGCCTGATAATTTGTTGCGTTATAACGCTCTCGGTCGAGTGTGTTATATGAATTCGTCGATGAAATCTTCTTTAACGCAAAAGCATTTACCGACCATGGGTAAAACACTTATTGAAAGTTTTCCTAACGATGAAAAAGCAGCGCAATGTCATAGAAACGTCAAACACGTTATTGCAACGGGAGAGAATTTTGAACATGACATTGCATTAGACTGGAACGGCAAAAAACAAATCCATCATGTTCGTTTTGTGCCTGAGCGTGACAGAAATGGTGAAATTGTCGGTGTATTGAGTATTAGTCGAGACATCACCGAAAGCAAACACATGGAAGAAGAACTTGCTGCACGCGAACAACAATTTAGATCGTTGGCAGAAAATATGCCTGATCATCTTTCGCGTTATGACAGACAAGGTCGTGTGATTTACATGAATCCTGCATTGATAGCGAGTCTTGTCCCTGAAATGTTACCCACCATTGGGATGACAATTATCGAAAGATTCCCCAATGATGATATGGCAATCGTGAGTCACAAAACCATTGAGCATGTCATTACAACGGGTGAAGAATATGAAGTTGAGCTTATATTGCCGAACCCGCTTGGCAAAATGCGAAATCATCACATTCGTTATGTCGCTGAATATGACCTGAATGGAGACATTATAGGGGTGATAGCGATTGGTCGTGACATCACCGAACGCAAACGTATCGAACAAGAAATGCACTACCACGCGAGTTACGACACGCTAACGGGATTGCCTAATCGCCGCATGTTTAATAATCGTTTGCGGGTAGAAATTCTCAAGGCAGAACGCAGTCAAATCCGTGTCGCACTTTTATTTATCGATTTGGATAATTTCAAAGAAGTGAACGATATGTTGGGTCATGAAACAGGTGATCACTTATTGGTAGAAGCCGCAAAACGCATTCAAAGTTGTGTTCGAGAAACGGATACGGTTGCAAGATTAGGTGGCGATGAATTTGTGGCTATTTTGCCTGAAGCAGGACTTATTCCACCGCTAGAACGTATTGCAGCGGCAATCATTGATGCGCTGGCTAAACCTTTTCAGTTTGGAGAGCATATTATTTATATTTCGGGCAGTATTGGCATTGCGGTGTATCCAAACGATGCAACCGATGTCGATGCGCTAATGGGATGCGCTGATCAGGCAATGTATGCCGCCAAAGAACTGGGGAAAAATAGTTTTAATTTCTTTACGCGTAGTATGCAAGAGCAAGCACATGAACGTTTGATGTTAATTAACAATCTACGTTTAGCCATTGAAAATGAGCAGCTGCACATGTATTACCAGCCAATTGTTGACGTTAGCACAGGAAAAATTGTCAAAGCTGAAGCCTTAATACGTTGGATACATCCAACGCTGGGTATGATTTCACCTGCTGTTTTTATCCCGCTTGCCGAAGAAACGAATTTAATTCAAGAAATTGGCACTTGGGTATTTCATCAAGCTGCACACACCGCGCAGCAGTGGAACTTAGAAAACGATGACGATGGGCATTTAAAAATTAGTATTAACATGTCACCGCGCCAACTGCTCAAAGGTGATGGCGACCACATGGCAATTGAATTTTTACAAAAGATGAATATCAATCCAAATTTTGTGGTGATTGAAATTACGGAAGGGGTTTTGCTCGATAACAGTGCGCTCATTCTTGAAAAACTTGAACGTTTGCAAGCGGCTGGTATTGAGCTTTCTTTGGACGATTTTGGGACGGGTTATTCTGCTATTGCCTATTTGAAAAAATTTAATCTCGATTATTTGAAAATCGATCGGTCATTTGTGAAAGATTTAGAAACGGAAGAAAGTGATGTGGCGATTGCTGAGGCAATTGTTGTGATGGCGCATCGCTTAGGTTTGAAAATTGTCGCAGAAGGTGTTGAAACGCAAGGGCAGCGCGATTTGCTTGAAACAGCGGGCTGTGAATACATTCAAGGTTATTTCTACGCCAAGCCAATGCCGAAAGGAGAGTTTTTAGCTTTTACTATTTAATGTTACGCAACGTAGGGGCAGGCACAAGGCACTGCCCCTACGATTTTATTTATTCAAAATGGCAACGGCTGGAAGTTCTTTGCCTTCTAGGAATTCCAAGAATGCCCCGCCACCTGTTGACGTGTAAGAAATTTGGTCATTGATACCATATTTATCAATGGCTGCCAGCGTATCACCGCCACCTGCAATCGAAAATGCGTCACTACCTGCAATCGCATAAGCAAGTGTTTGTGTGCCATGTCCGAATTGTTCGATTTCAAAAACACCGACGGGGCCATTCCAAACAATAGTTTTCGCAGATTTTAAAATGTTTGCATAATGCGCCGCTGTTTCGGGGCCAATGTCTAAAATCATGTCGTCGTCTGCAATATCAGCGACATTTTTAATCGTTGCTTCGGCGGTTTCTGAAAATTCTTTTGCACAAACTACGTCTGTAGGAATAGGAATATCTGCACCTGCGGCTTTTGCATCAGCAATTAAACGTTTTGCTTCGTCAATTAAATCTAATTCCACGAGCGATTTGCCCACTGAAAAGCCCATTGCAGCAATAAACGTGTTAGCAATACCACCACCAACAATTAACTGGTCAACTTTTTTAGAAAGTGATTCTAAAACTGTTAATTTGGTTGAAACTTTTGAACCACCAACAATCGCAATTACTGGTTTTTCGGGTGTTTCCAAAGCACGACCTAACGCATCTAATTCACTCGCAAGCAAAGGCCCTGCACAAGAAATTGGGGCAAATTTAGCAATCGCGTGAGTTGAGGCTTGAGCGCGATGTGCTGTACCGAATGCGTCCATCACAAAAATATCGCACAACGCTGCCATTTTTTTGCCAAGTTCGTCGTTATTTTTACCTTCACCGACGTTGAAACGAACGTTTTCACATAAAACCACTTCACCCGCGTTGATTTCAATACCGTCGAGCCAGTCTTTTTCTAAACGAACAGGTTTATTTAATAAATTTGCTAAATATTCCGCCACAGGTTGCAACGAGTATTCGGGATTGTATTCGCCTTCGGTTGGACGACCGATGTGTGACATAAGCATTACTGCTGCGCCAGCGTTTAAAGCGTGTTGAATGGTTGGCAAACTCGCTTGAATGCGTGCATCACTGGTTACTTTGCCATTTTTAACAGGCACGTTTAAATCTTCACGAATTAAAACCCGTTTGCCTGCTAAATCTAAATCGACCATGCGTAAAATTGTCATATTTATGCTTCCTCTTTCCATTTGATTGAACAGCCAATGCTGCTTAATTGTTCTTTTGGGCCATGACCTGTTTCTGCCACGAGTTTCATGGCTTCAAATAAATCACGGGGTGTGTTGTCTGGGGTAATTTCGCGGCGACTTGAATCTAAACGTCCGCGATATTGCAATTCAAAATCGGCGTTGTAACCAAAGAAATCAGGTGTACAAATCGCGCCGTAGGCTTTGGCAACTTCTTGGCTTTCGTCGAGCAAATACGGAAAACTGAAATTTAACTCATCCGAAAATTTTTTCATATTTTCAAACGAATCATCAGGATATTGGACAAAATCGTTTGGCATAATCGCCACGCTGTTGATGCCTAACGCTTTGAGTTCTAACGCATCACGCACAATGCGTTCTTTCACTGCTTTTACATACGGGCAATGATTGCAAATAAACATCACGAGCAACCCTTTTTCGCCCATGCAATCTTTGAGCGTCCACGTTTTGCCGTCAACGCCTAGCAATGAAAAATCAATTGCAGGTTTGCCAAAATCACAAATTGGCGTTTCTAACGTCACCATTTTTTGTACCTCGTTTGTTTTGAAATTAAGGAATTGGCGCGATTATATAGTTTATTTAGCGTGTGAAACATTCTAAAAATCGGTTTCATCATCTGCCGTTTTATCACCACGACACGTCGCCACTGCGTTTTGTAAACGAATCAACGCGTTTTCAAGTGTTGCAATATCATCAGCCGAATAATTTTCAAATAAGCGATTGATAAATACTAAATGTTCTGGAAATGAGCGTTCAAACAAATCGTTCCCCGCTTCAGTTAAGCGCAGAATCTGACTGCGACCATCTTTTTTGGATGCCGCTCGTTCAACAAGCCCTTTGTCTTCTAAACGAGTAACTACGCCTGTTAGCGTACCTTTCGTGATTAACGTTTTTTCGCCCAGTTTTTTATGCGGCATTCCTGCTGTGCCGCCGAGCGTAATAATCACATCATATTGCGGCAGCGTTAAATCGAGTTTATTCACATGACTGGCAGCATACGATAAAACACTTTGGTTGGTGCGTAATAACTCACGCACAGCAGTCGGAAACGTGGAAGTCGAGTTCATCATTTGTCTTCATTGATTATTGAAATAGATGATTTTAATGAGTACGGATAACTTTAGTAGTAATAACGCCAATTCACAAGAGGTATTTTTGTTGCTTTGGCATTGAATGCGTAAAAAGGTTTTTGTTAGGACTTTTATAAATTCATATTTAATTTAATGTTTATTTTCTTATATATTTGAAATATAAGTATTTATATTTGTTTTGTTTGCAGGTGTAAAAATAATTTTCGATGATTTAGTTTTTATTAGGACAAAATAGTTTTAATGAAAACTATTTTGTCCTACACTGTATTCGAAGTTTGTGATTAAGCACGTTTTTGGAGATGAGGTTAATCACTTAACAGTTTTATATTTTAATTTTTAGAGGATTTACTCATGAAAGCATTACAAAAAATTTTAGTTTCTGTTGTGTTTGCGGCAATGTCATCGTCAGCTTTCGCCGTTGCTAATCCAACGTATGAAGAAGTTCAAATGGCAATTGATAATACACTTAATAAAGTGCAAGAAAGTAAAACTGCTTTGGACAATGGGGCTGATACCGATACAGTTGTTGCAATGGTGACAGATGCTCGCCAATTACAAAAAGATATTTCAAACAACGTACTGGATTTGAAACGCAATCAAGCCAGTAACGTGTTAAAACAAGCACGAGCGGCGTTGTTAAAAAATGAAATTGCTGAAGCAAAAAATTTGTTAGGTGAAGCACTTGGTAAATACAAAGAAATCAAACAGCTTTACATTTCAAATCATAGCTAATGGCTTGAAAATCGTAAGCGGTGGTTTTACATCACTTTCCACCGCTTACCCTGTTTTTAAATGCTCTAAAAATAAAATTAGCCGTATAACTGTATGGTTTTTTTGTTCTATAGGTCTTACACTTTAGTACCGTTACTTTTTTAGACCTTCCTAAAACTTACATGAATACAGTGCTTATTATTGATGATAATCCCCATGATATTCGGATTCTAAATTCAGCCTTGACAGGCAAAAATTTTCACATCGTATTTAGTCTCAATGGTTATGAGGGGTTTAATCAAGCCTGTATCACTCAACCTGATTTAATTTTGTTAGATTGGATGATGCCTGAAGTGGATGGTTTAAAAGTTTGTCGATTATTTAAAAGTGATTCCCGCACCGCACACATTCCGATTATTTTTTTGACTTCAATGGAATCGGCAGAAGATAAAGTCGAAGCATTTCAACATGGCGCATGTGATTACATCACAAAACCGTGTAATCATGACGAGTTAGTCATGCGAATTCGAACTCATATCGGATTACATCGAAGTTATCACGAACATGAAAAAGAAACCGTAGAAAGTCCAACTGTTTTATCGCTCGATGCTGATGGTATTAGTCGTGCTGAATTGCGTGTTCGCAAAGCGCAGGCATTGTATTTACAAGACCTAACTGTGAATTTGTCAGTTAGTGACGTTGCAAAAAAGATTGGCACCCATGCAAGGCAACTTTCAAATGATTTTAATAGTATTACTGGCAAACATATTTCACATTGGTTGCAGGAAAAACGCATGGAGCAAGCGTGCCATTTGTTGCTGAAAACAGACTTTGACATTGGTCGTGTTGCAGAAAATGTCGGTTACACTTCTGTCACGACATTCACAAATACTTTCCGTGATTATTTCGGTATGTCACCCAAAGAATATCGGCGTTTAATCGGCTTAAAAAGCGATACCTAAATAGCTAAATTTCCTTTACTGCATTTTTGAATAAGAATTGCAGCCGCTTTGAATAATTCCATTTTTTTTAAATGGTTATAATTACGCCTGTCAATTATTTTAGATTTTTTGGAGGCGGTGATGGTTTTGTATAATGGTCAAGAATATCAAGATAACGATTTTGTCGATTGGGATACAGCAATTGCGGTCGGTGGGTTATATTTTCAACAAGCGAAGCGATTGGGTTTACCAATGCCGCCTGCTTGTTTTGTTTTTATTGATGATTATTCAAGAGATTCTAAGCAAAATGTGATTGTGGGTTGGTATGCCTTGTTATTACAGGCTGCTCAGTTGGATTCTGTTTTCTTTAGAAAAGAGAAAAAATGGCAAGAGGCTGGGCTTGTTGCGATTGAATAATTTAATCTTAATTTGGAGACTATCGCTATGTTGACACAACGCGAATACAAAGAGCTTTATTTGCTACATTATCAGAAAGCGAATTTAGGAAGTGTGGAGTCTCAATTTAAATTAGGTGAATACTATGAGCAGGGGCGTGGCGTGGTAAAAGATTATCACCTTGCCGCGTTTTGGTATCAAAAAGCTGTCGATGGGAGACATCCTTTAGCGTCATTAAATCTAAGTTGGCTACGATTGAAACAGACGAGTGATGAGCAAAACGGTGTGCCGATGGGGTTATTAAATCGTTGTTTGCCCGATTGTTGGAAATTAGAACAAGCTCATAGCCGTTTAGCTTTATTGTCCGATGGGGGTGCTGATGTCAACACGTCAAATGTTTTGAGTGTTACGAAAAGATAGCAGTTTTATTTTGGCTAATTGATGATTAGTCAAAATAAAAAAGCCCCGGTATTTTTATATCGGGGCTTTTTTTATTGGAGCTGGAGATGGGACTCGAACCCGCGACCGGCTGATTACAAATCAGCTGCTCTACCAACTGAGCTACACCAGCAATCTGTGGTAAATTATACACAAAAATTCACTTTTAGCTACTCTTTGCATGAATTCAGACAATTTTTTACATATTTCGACGACATTTCAGCAGTTAGATTTCATTATAAATTCAAAAATTACAAAAAGTTATCCCGTTTCAACAGCAAAAAACGGGCTTGGCGAAATCAAGGGCAGTGAATGCACTCCTTGCGGATGGCATCGAATTCGAGCGAAAATTGGCGGTTCACAACCGTTAAACAGTGTTTTTGTTGCACGCCGACCAACAGGTGAAATTTATACCACTGAATTAGCTAAGAAATTTCCAAATCGAGATTGGATTTTAACGCGCATTTTATGGTTAGATGGTTTAGAAGTTGGAAAAAACCGTTATGGTAATGTTCATACCGCATCACGTTACATTTATATTCACGGCAGTCCCGATGATTTAATCAGAGGCGAACCCGAATCACACGGCTGTATTCGCATGAAAAACGATGATATTGCCGATTTATTTGAGCGTGTTACAGCAGGCATGAAAATTTATATAGACTGAGCCATTTCGCTAAAAAAATTTCTTGTTTAAAAAATAACGGTTTTTTATCTATTTACGGCATTTTTAGGTTAAAATGCCCCGTTTTTAACCCTCCTCATTTCTCCATTTTAGAGTAAATAAACACATGACAGATTTATCCCTTTACAGAAATATCGGTATTTTTGCCCACGTTGACGCGGGTAAGACGACAACGACCGAACGTATTTTGAAATTAACAGGCAAAATCCACAAAATCGGCGAAGTACATGACGGTGCGGCAACTACCGACTTCATGGAACAAGAACAAGAACGTGGGATTACCATTCAATCAGCGGCAACGACTTGTTTTTGGAAAGATCACCGTTTCAACATCATCGACACACCAGGACACGTTGACTTCACTATCGAAGTTTATCGTTCATTAAAAGTGTTAGATGGCGGTATCGGTGTATTCTGTGGTTCAGGCGGCGTTGAACCACAATCAGAAACGAACTGGCGTTATGCGAACGATTCAAAAGTTTCGCGCGTTATCTATATCAACAAATTAGACCGTATCGGCGCAGATTTTTACCGCGTGGTAAAACAAGTTGAAGACGTTTTAGCCGCAAAACCTGTTGTCATGACATTGCCAATCGGCGTTGAAGACCAATTCTCAGGCGTGGTTGATTTGTTAACCATGAAAGCGTGGATTTGGGATGAATCAGGCGATCCGTTGAAATACGAAATCAAAGACATTCCAGCAGACATGCAAGCGAAAGCTGAAGAATGGCGCACAAAATTGGTTGAAGACGTAATCGATCAAGACGATGAAGTGTATGAAAAATACTTAGATGATGAAATTGCACCAGACGTAGAAACATTGAAACGTTGTATCCGTAAAGGAACAATCAAAATGGATTTCTTCCCAACATTCTGCGGCTCATCATTCAAAAATAAAGGCGTTCAATTAGTTTTAGACGGCGTGATTGATTATTTACCAAGCCCAACCGAAGTAAATCCACAACCTGAAGTGGATTTAGACGGTAATCCAACAGGTGAATTTGCGATTGTTGATGCAGACAAACCATTACGCGCATTAGCGTTTAAAATCATGGATGACCGTTTTGGCGCGTTGACTTTCTTGCGTATTTACTCAGGTAAATTGGAAAAAGGTACAGCTGTTTTAAATACGTTCACTGGTAAAACCGAACGTATCGGTCGTATTGTTGAAATGCACGCTGATACGCGTAACGAATTAGAATCAGCGCAAGCGGGTGACATCGTTGCTGTTTTAGGTATGAAAAACGTGCAAACTGGTCACACGTTGTGCGATCCAAAATTCCCTGCGACCTTAGAACCAATGGTATTCCCAGAACCTGTTATCTCATTAGCGATTTCGCCAAAAGATAAAGGCGCATCTGAAAAAATGGGTATCGCGCTCGGCAAAATGATTCAAGAAGATCCATCATTCCACGTTGAAACCGACGAAGACAGCGGCGAAACCATTTTGAAAGGGATGGGCGAATTACACTTAGATATTAAAGTGGATATTTTACGTCGTACCCATGGCGTTGACGTAATCGTTGGTAAACCACAAGTGGCATACCGCGAAACGATTACCCGCGAGGTGGAAGACGAATACACCCACAAAAAACAATCTGGTGGTTCTGGTCAATACGGTAAAATCAACTACATCATCACCCCAGGTGAACCAGGTTCAGGTTTCGTATTTGAATCAACTGTTACAGGCGGTAACGTTCCACGCGAATACTGGCCAGCAGTTGAAAAAGGCTTCAAATCAATGCTCGACAAAGGCGTTTTGGCTGGCTTCCCTTGCTTAGATTTCAAAGTAAACTTAACAGACGGTGGTTTCCACGCCGTGGATTCATCAGCAATTGCGTTTGAAATTGCAGCAAAAGCAGCTTTCCGTCAAACCATGCCAAAAGCGGGTCCTCAATTGATTGAACCAATCATGGCGGTTGACACGTTTACACCGTCTGATCACGTTGGTGACGTAATTGGCGATTTAAACCGTCGTCGTGGCATGATTAAATCGCAAGATGCAGGTCCAACGGGCGTTCGTATCAAATCAGAAGTACCTTTGAGCGAAATGTTCGGTTACATCGGTGATTTGCGTACCATGACTTCAGGTCGTGGTCAGTTCTCGATGGAATTCTCACATTACTTACCTTGCCCTAAAAACGTGGCTGACGAAGTAATTAAAGAAGTTGCTGAACGTAACAAAGCGAAAGAGAAAAAATAATCTCTTAAACTGACAAAAAGGCGCAAGTTGCAGAAATGTAGCTTGCGCTTTTTTTCTTTAATTTGATTAGGCAACATTTCCCATTGTTAAACACGAGTAAAAATAAAGCATGAACCAAGCAATATCACATACTCCCATGATGCAGCAGTATTTTCGCCTCAAAGCACAATACCCTGACATTC
>JAQTXN010000180.1 GCA_028688755.1 Methylococcales bacterium
ACCGCGCATTGGGGCGTTTTCGACCCTGCTACAGTTCCCGAAGAACAAAAAAATATCGCGTTTGCTCAGGCGTTTGTAGTTTTACATCGTCGTATTTCGCTGTTTGCCTCGCTTAATCCGTCAAGTTTAGAAAAATTAGCACTTGAAAAAAGTGTGCGTGATATTGGCTTTGTGAATTGAGGTCGTTATGTCAGAACAACAAAAACAACTGAGTTTTTTAGACCGCTTTTTAACGCTATGGATTTTTTTAGCCATGGCGGCTGGTGTTAGTTTGGGCTATTTTTTGCCTGAAAGTAGCGCGTTTTTTAATTCTTTTTCGAGTGGGACGACCAACATTCCGTTAGCCATTGGTTTGATTTTAATGATGTATCCGCCGCTCGCTAAAGTAAATTACAGCAAAATGGGTGCGGTGTTTTCAAATTTAAAATTAGTGAGTGTAACGCTTTTTTTGATTTGGATTGTCGCGCCACTGTTGATGTTTTCGTTGGCAATTTTATTTTTAAAAAATCAACCTGAATACATGATGGGCTTAATGCTTATCGGGATTGCACCGTGTATTGCAATGGTGATTGTGTGGAGCGAATTGGCGGGTGGAAATCGTGAATACACGGCGGGGTTAGTTGCAATCAACAGTTTAATCCAAGTCTTTTTTTACAGTCTTTACGCTTACGTTTTCATTACTTGGTTGCCGCCGTTTTTAGGTTTGAGCGGTTTTGAAGTCAATATCACGATTAGTCAAATTGCTAAAAGCGTTGCCATTTATTTAGGGATTCCGTTTGTCGCAGGTTTTATCAGTCGTTTTGTGTTGATTAAACTCAAAGGTGAAACGTGGTTTGAAACGGTTTATGTGCCGTTCATTTCGCCGATGACGTTGATTGCGTTGTTATTCACCATTGTGTTGATGTTCAGCTTGAAAGGCGAATTGATTGTGTCGATTCCGCTCGATGTCTTGCAAATTGCCGTACCACTGGTGATTTATTTTGTCTTGATGTTTTTCATTAGTTTCGGAGTAGCTCGCTATTTAGACAACGATTATGCTAAAAACGTTTCAGTGGCATTTACCGCTGGCAGTAATAATTTTGAATTGGCGATTGCCGTGGCAATTAGTGTGTTTGGAATTAACAGCGGACAAGCCTTTGCAGGCGTAATTGGCCCGTTAGTGGAAGTTCCTGTTTTGATTTTTCTGGTAAATGTGGCATTGTGGTTGCAAAAGAAATTTTATGCTAAAGCCATCTCGTTATGAATAATGCCGAATTTTTAAACTCTCATCCCCCAATTGGCACAATCACACAGGTGCATGGACCTGTGGTAACGATTCGTTGTGATTATTTGCCTCCGCTGCATCAAGCCTTATTCACCCGTTTCGATCACACGTTTTATCTCTTTGAAGTCCATCAACATCTCGATGAACAACACATTCGCGCTATCACTTTGCACGGCACGGCGGGTTTAAGTCGCGGTTTAACTATTTTTGATACAGGTTCACCATTACGGGTGCCTGTTTCAAAAGAATGTTTAGGACGGTTGCTGAACATTTTTGGACAACCGCTTGATGGTTTACCGCCATTGCCACATACACAGTTTCGACACATTCACAGCAAACCACAACCACTTGCCGATGCAAAAGGTGTGAGCGAGATTTTGCCGACAGGCATTAAAGTGATTGATTTGCTTTGTCCATTCATCAAAGGTGGCAAAACAGGTTTATTTGGCGGCGCAGGTGTGGGCAAAACGGTTCTCGTGATGGAATTTATTCACGCGGTTTCAGCCATTCACAAAGGCGTATCCGTTTTTGCTGGTGTTGGCGAACGTATTCGTGAAGCGCATGAATTGTGGCGCGAAATGCAAGACGCGAATGTGATGGCTGACACGCTGATGGTTTTTGGACAAATGGACGAATCACCTGGTGTGCGTTTTCGAATTGCCTTGTCAGCGTTGACGTATGCAGAGTATTTGCGTGATACGTTGCATAAAGAAGTGCTGTTTGTGATTGATAACGTGTTTCGCTTTGTTCAAGCAGGCAGTGAAATTTCGAGTTTGCTTGGACGGATGCCAGCAACGGTTGGTTATCAACCGACGCTGATGACCGAAGTGTCTGAATTAGAAGACCGTATTTTATCTAGCCGTGACGGCGCAATTACTTCGGTGCAAGCGGTTTATGTGCCTGCGGATGATATGACCGATCCAGCGGTGAGTGCGATTTTGAGCCATTTAGATACCACCGTTATTTTATCGCGCGACCAAGCGAGTAAAGGTATTTATCCCGCCGTTGACCCGTTGCGTTCAAACAGTAAATTGATGGACAAACGCATTTTAGGCGCAAGGCATTACGCGGTTGCCGAAGCGGTGCGTGAACATTTGGCGCGGTATCGAGAACTTGAAGATATTATTGCTATGCTCGGCATTGATGAGCTTTCAGATGTTGACCGCAAAATTGTGATGCGAGCGCGAAAATTACAACGTTACCTTACGCAACCCTTTACCGTTCTCGAACAACACACCAAACAAGTCGGCGTTTCTGTGCCGTTAGAACAAACACTCACGGATTGCGAAGCATTTTTAGCAGGTAAATATGACCATTTAACCGAGCAGCAATGTTATATGCGCGGTAGTATGGAAGACGAAATCTAATGGCAGATTTTACGCTCAATATCTTGGCAAGCACGCAAGCGCAGCGTTTTGAAAATGTGCAATCGTTTGTCGGCGAAGATGCGAGTGGGTATTTTGGTTTGCAAGCGGGTCATATTGATTTTATGACGATGCTCGTTTTTGGAATGGCGCGTTTTCGACTTGCAAATGAGCCGTGGCAGTATTTGGCGTTACCCAGTGGTTTAGCGTCTTTTCAAGCAAACGAACTTACCATCAGCACGCGCTATTTTTTAATTGATACCGATTTTGACAAAATCAGCAAATTGTTAGAACAACGTGCGTTAAAAGAACAAGAAACCATGCGTTCAACCCGTGAAAGTTTGCAGTGCATGGAACTTATGGTATTCAAAAAAATCCGAGAATTAAAGCACGACACAAGGTGGTAAACATGAATTCCTTAAAACTCAAAGACCGCATTGAAAATCAAGTTAAACGCATCAAACAAGCTCAACGCGAAAAACCAACGTTAGTTTCGCAAACGACCTATATCACCACATTAGGACTAATGATAGTGTTGCCGATTGTGGGCGGTGCGTATTTAGGTCATTGGATTGATAGTTTAATGGCAGGCTATTCAATTCGTTGGACAATTACATTGTTACTCGGTGGCGTTGTGATGGGATTTTTTAACGTTTATTTTTTGATTAAAGACTAAAAGGCAAAGCCAATGGAAGCGCGTGTTTATTTCGATTTAGGCGGTTTGCAATTGGGCATTTCGGTGATGACAACATGGGGAATCATGGCGTTACTTGCCTTGTTTGCGTGGCTGATTACGCGAAATTTGAAATTAACGCCCTCGCCTGTGCAAGCCTTAGCAGAAAGTATTGTGACGATGATTGAAAACGCTGTGTTAGAAGTTGCGCCTGATCATGGGCGACAAATTATGCCGTTTATTGCCACAATATGGCTGTTTTTAATTACGGCGAATTTAGCCAGTTTAATTCCGCATATTCATTCGCCAACAAACGATTTATCGGTCACGTCTGCGTTAGCGATTTTGGTTTTTTTGTCAGTGCATTGGTTTGGTATCAAAACGCAAGGGATAAAAAATTATTTGCGCCATTATTTAGAGCCGAGTCCGATTTTGTTGCCGTTTCACATTATCAGCGAATTTACCCGCACGTTAGCGTTAGCGATTCGTTTGTTTGGCAATATGATGAGTTTAGAAACAGCGGCAATGCTGGTGTTACTCGTCGCAGGATTTTTAGCTCCGATTCCGATTTTAATGCTGCACATTATTGAAGCACTGGTTCAAGCCTATATTTTTGGGATGCTCGCATTGATTTATTTAGCGAGTGCAATTCAAACTCAACACCCCACTTCACAGGAATAAAGTTATGACAGACATTGCGTTAATTGTTTTAGGTTCAAGCGTTGCAGCGGTGATTGCTATTGCAATCGGGGTAATGATTCCCGCATTAGCAATGGGGAAAGCGATTAGTAGCGCATTAGAATCTTTGGCGCGGCAACCTGAATCAGAAAGTTCTATTATGCGGACGCTCTTTATTGGCTTGGCGATGATTGAATCGCTCGCAATTTACTGTTTAGTCATTATTTTGATTGTACTATTCAAAAATCCGCTGCTTGAATACATCGTTAAATAATCGAGGTTGCGAATGGAATTTAACCTGTCAACATTTGGTTTAGAAATTGCCAACTTTCTAATTTTGGTGTGGATTTTACAGCGGCTGTTTTATAAACCGTTGCACGCCATCATTGCAAAGCGAAAACAAGAGATTGATCAAACGCTTTTGAACGCAAACACCGTAAAACAAGAAGCGCAAAAAGAGCGTGAAATTTACGAAAATCGGCAACAAGCGTGGGAACAAGAAAAACAAGCCGCTTTAACCGTTTTTCATCAACGCTTAGATGCCGAACGCGCTACGCATTTAACCAATTTGCAACGTGAACTTGAACAAGAACGGCAAATTAACCAAGTTACGCTAGAACGCGAGAAACAAGAATTTCAACATACCGCACAACAACGTGCGTTAAAAAATGCCGCAAAATTTGCAGGTATTTTACTGCAACAAACC
>JAQTXN010000181.1 GCA_028688755.1 Methylococcales bacterium
ACGATGCCACACATTATAATTTCTCCTTTTTCACAGGGCGTTGCCAAGTTGGTACAGAAAGTTGTTTACTACGACTGAGGGTTAATTGGTCGTCGGGCGTATCTTTGGTAATCGTTGAACCTGCGCCAATAGTGGCGTTTTTTCCAACAGTCACAGGCGCAACAAGTTGTGTGTCCGAGCCAATAAATGCACCGTCTTCGATAATCGTTTGGAATTTATTTACGCCATCATAATTGCAAGTGATTGTACCCGCGCCGATGTTCACTTTTTTACCGACCAAACTGTCACCAATGTAGCTCAAATGATTAACTTTACTGCCCTGCCCGATGACCGATTTTTTGATTTCAACGAAATTTCCGATGTGCGTGTCAGTTGCTAAAACCGTTTCAGGACGCAACCGCGCAAAAGGCCCGATGCGGCTATTTGCACCTACTTCGGCATTTTCAATCACGCAATTTGCCAAAATAATCACATCGTCACCAATTGTGGCATTTTTAATTGAACAATTTGCACCGATTTTGACATTGTTACCTATTTGATTTTTACCTTCAAAAATCACATTCACATCAATTTCAACATCTTGTCCAACGTCTAAACTGCCACGCAAATCAAAACGATTCGGGTCACGCAATGTTACGCCTTTGCTCATTAAATTTTGTGCTTGTTGCAATTGATAAACGCGCTCTAAATGGGCAAGTTGCAATTTGTCATTCACACCTAAAACTTCATCTTCATTTTGTGGCGAACTGGTGGCTATTTCGAAACCCTCGGCAACTGCGAGCGCAATAATATCGGTTAAATAGTATTCGCCTTGAGCGTTGTTATTGCTAAGTTGCGAAAGCCATTTTTTTAAGGCTTTTCCTTGAACCGCCAAAATTCCCGTGTTGCCTTCGGTAATTTGTTTTTCTGTTTCAGTTGCGTCTTTCTCTTCAACAATTCGCAAAACATTCCCAAAATTATCACGCACAATTCGCCCGTAACCTGTTGGATTTTGCAAATTCACGGTTAAAAGTGCGAGCGTTTTTTCATTTATTTTAGAAAGTAACAATTGCAACGTTTTGATTTTTAACAATGGTACGTCACCGTATAAAACTAAGGCGATCGACTCGTCAGAAATTTGGTTGCCGACCTGCTGAACAGCGTGACCCGTGCCGAGTTGCTGCGTTTGTTCAACCCAATTCACTTGTAAGTTAGCGAAGGTTTTTTTGACAAGTTCTGCGCCATGACCGATGACAATGTGAATCGTGTTATTTTCAAGTTGAATTGCCGTGTCGTGAACGTGTTTGAGCAGCGGTTTTTCGGCAATGTGATGCAGAACTTTTGGCAATTGCGAGCGCATTCGCGTCCCTTTGCCTGCTGCGAGAATAATCGTTGTGAGGTTCATTTTGTGTTCCATAAAATAAACAAAAAAAGCCCGATAGCGGCTAGCGTTATCGGGCTTTTGTTAAGATTAGAACGATAACAACTAGCTACCGCGTTTTCTAAATCTTTCGAGTGTGCGAAGTTGCATAATCGCTTGGAATAACTGTCTTTCTGCCGAAGCGTAATCAACGCGACTGGTTTTGTCAGCCAAAATTTCTTCTGCACGTTGTTTAGCTTGAATCGCCGCTGCTTCGTCGATGTCTTTCGCACGAATTGCGGTATCTGCCAAAATCGTTACAACGTGTGGTTGAACCTCGAGCATTCCGCCAGAAATGAAAAACGGGTAACTTTCCGTTGCGCTCACTTTTACCCGCACTTCACCAGGGTTCAGCCTCGTAATGAAAGGCGCGTGACGCGGCGAAATACCGACTTCCCCTTCTTCAGCAGGACAGAAAACCATCTCAGCTAAACCCGAAAAAATTTCTCTTTCCGCACTCACGATGTCTACATGCACCGACATTGTCATGATTTGTTACCTTAAAAAAAGTTAGTAGACAACAGCGTTACGCTTTCAACGTTTTCGCTTTTTCTAACGCTTCGTCAATCGTGCCAACCATGTAGAACGCTTGTTCTGGAATTGCATCGTAATCACCAGCCAAAATGCCTTTGAAGCCTGCAATCGTATCTTTCAATGAAACGTATTTACCAGGTGAACCTGTGAAGACTTCAGCAACAAAGAAGGGTTGTGATAAGAAACGTTGAATTTTACGCGCTCTTGCCACAGTCAATTTGTCTTCTTCAGACAATTCGTCCATACCCAAAATAGCGATAATGTCGCGCAATTCTTTATAGCGTTGCAACGTACCTTGAACGTTACGCGCTACGTCGTAATGTTCTTGACCGATAACTAATGGATCTAATTGACGGCTAGTTGAATCGAGTGGGTCAATCGCAGGATAAATACCTAATTCTGCAATCTGACGTGACAATACCACTGTTGCGTCTAAATGCGCGAAAGTTGTTGCTGGCGAAGGATCAGTTAAATCGTCCGCTGGAACATAAACCGCTTGAATCGAGGTGATTGAACCTGTTTTGGTTGAGGTAATACGTTCTTGCAACACACCCATTTCTTCAGCAAGCGTTGGTTGATAACCTACCGCAGAAGGCATACGACCTAACAACGCGGATACTTCAGTACCAGCCAAGGTGTAACGATAAATGTTATCAACGAAGAATAAAACGTCACGACCTTCGTCACGGAAGTATTCGGCCATCGTCAAACCCGTCAACGCAACGCGCAAACGGTTGCCTGGTGGCTCGTTCATTTGTCCGTAAACTAACGATACTTTGTCAATAACGTTTGAATCTGTCATTTCGTGATAGAAATCGTTACCTTCACGAGTACGTTCGCCCACACCCGCGAATACAGAATAACCACTGTGTTCGATAGCGATGTTACGAATTAACTCCATCATGTTAACGGTTTTGCCCACACCCGCGCCGCCGAATAAACCGACTTTACCACCTTTAGTGAATGGACAAACTAAATCGATAACTTTAATGCCCGTTTCCAACAATTCAGTTGCCGCCGCTTGATCTGCGTAGCTTGGTGCTTCACGGTGAATTGCCCATTTGACTTTTTCGCCGATTGGACCTTTTTCGTCAATTGGATTGCCTAGAACGTTCATAATACGTCCCAATGTTTCTTGACCAACTGGTACAGAAATCGGTGCTTTTGTATTGGTTACATCTAAACCTCGGCTTAAACCGTCGGTTGTACCCATAGCAATTGCACGAGCAACACCATCACCTAATTGTTGTTGTACTTCTAAAATTAAACCTTTACCTTCAACAACTAAGGCATCATAAACTTTCGGCAGTTCGTCGCGTGGAAATTCCACGTCCACGACCGCACCAATAATTTGAACAATTTTACCGCTCATAAAAATTCGTCCTCGAAACAACCCAACGCGTGTGACCAAAGCGTTGGGTAAATTAGTTTTGTAAAAATCTCAACGTCACTCAAAAAATTTCAAGTGCATCGCGCTATTTTCTCACGCTTAAACAGCAGCTGCCCCAGCGACAATTTCTGAAATTTCTTGAGTAATAGCGGCTTGTCGTGCTTTGTTGTAAATCAACTGCAATTCTTTAATCAAGTTACCCGCATTATCGGACGCACTTTTCATTGCGACCATTCGCGCCGCTTGTTCGCAAGCATTATTTTCAACTAAGCCTTGGAAAACAATCGATTCAACGTAACGTACTAGCAAATGATCAAGCACTTCTTTTGCATCAGGTTCGTAAATGTAATCCCAATGACGGTTGCTCAGTTGTTCATCAAGCTCATTTGCCACGATTGGCAACAATTGTTCAATCGTTGGACGTTGCGTCATGGTATTCACAAACTCGTTGCTAACAACATGCAATTCATCAATTTGCCCAGCGTGATACGCATCGAGCATGATCTTGATAATACCGATGATGTCTTGCAAATGCGGTGTATCACCGATTTTTGAAACATGACCAATCACGTTTGCTTTCAAATTGTTAAACAAGCCGTAGGCTTTTGTACCAACCGTACAAACGTCAATCTCAATCCCCGCTTGATCCCATTGATGCAATTGCAACAACATTTTTCGGAATAAGTTAGAGTTCAAGCCGCCGCATAAACCACGATCCGAGCTGATTACAATGATACCGACACGTTTGACTTCGCGTTTAACCAAAAAAGAATGCTTGTATTCAGGATTTGCATGAGCAAGATGTTTGATAATCTTACCGATTTTGTCCGAATACGGGCGCGTAGCGAGCATTCTTTCTTTTGTTTTACGCATCTTACTTGCCGCGACCATTTCCATAGCGCGAGTGATCTTTTGAGTATTCTTAATACTGCCGATCTTTGTGCGTATTTCTTTACCAACAGCCATAAGAAGACCTTTTTACCAACTGTGAGTTTTAACAAACGTTTCAATAGCTGAACGAATGCCCGCACTAATTTCGTTACTGAAATCACCTGTTGCGTTGATGTTATCCATCAATGCCGCGTGTTCTGATTTTAAATAGCTTTGCAAAGCGGCTTCAAAATCTAAAACTTTGTTGACTTCAACGTTATCTAAGAAACCTTCGTTTGCCGCGAATAACGAAACACCCATTTGCGCCACAGACATCGGCGAATACTGGTTTTGTTTCATCAATTCGGTA
>JAQTXN010000182.1 GCA_028688755.1 Methylococcales bacterium
GGGCAATTCCAGCAAATAACAATCATCGAGGGCTTTATCGGTTTTACGATGATTATTTCGCGCTTCAGGCGTTAATGAAAAAATGAGTTTTATCGCACTTTGACTTGCCGCGTATTCGATTAACGTTGTCATCAATCCTGAAACTAAAAGCCCCGCGTCATCGATGATTAAAACGATTTTTTTATGTTGTTCTCGAAACTTTTGCAACGCACTATCAAGCGAAGCGTGTTTGTTTCGGAGCATTGTTTTACTTAATTGCGCTTCAACCGTTTCAAAGCTTAAATCTGCACTGCCTTGCACAAAACAGCATTGCCACGCTTCGCTATCAATATCGTAGAGCATATCGAGCAGCAATGTTTTACCTATACCCGATGCACCAAGCAAAATGATGTGTTGCTTTAAATTTGGAATTAAATGCAGTAATAATTCAAAACGTTGCGTGCGTTCCTTGGTAATAAGCGGCAAAACGTCTAGCCCTTCCTCATCAAAAGAGCTGTGGTTGATTGCAGCCGAAAAAAGCTCGTTATCTTCCATACGTTTGCAACGTTTGCGTCAAAGACAAATGATCGACACTCATTGGCAAGGTGGCTTTGCCAATGGCTTCAAGCAAAATAACGCGAATTGCGCCATCGACATTTTTTTTATCCACTGCCATCAACTCAATAAATTGCTCCGAACGTAATTCGGTAGGTGATTTCACGGGTAAGTTTGCGCGTTCAAATAATTTAATAATTCGTGCAACATCACCTGCGTTTAAAAAGCCTTTGCGTTGCGATAAATCTGCCGCCAAACAAGTACCGATTGCAACGGCTTCGCCATGTAAATACGAGCCATAACCCATACCTGTTTCAATCGCATGACCAAACGTGTGACCTAAATTTAGTGTTGCACGCACGCCGCCTTCATGTTCGTCTTCGGCTACGACTTGCGCTTTCATAATGCACGATTGTTCAATTGCGTAGGTGAGTGCAGATTTGTCGCGAGCGAGTAATGCGTCAATGTTTTCTTCTAACCAGACAAAAAAGGCTCTGTTGCGAATTAAACCGTATTTAATGACTTCGGCTAACCCAGCGGCAAGTTGTCTATCATCGAGCGTGTCTAAAACGTCAACATCTGCAATCACCGCTTGTGGTTGGTAAAACGCACCAATCATGTTTTTACCAAGTGGGTGATTAACCCCCGTTTTGCCGCCAACGGATGAATCGACTTGTGCTAGCAATGTCGTTGGAATTTGAATAAAAGTGATGCCGCGTTGATAACACGCAGCGGCAAAACCGCCCATATCACCAATCACACCGCCACCTAATGCAATCAATGTTGCGTTACGACTGAATTTTTTTGCTAGTAACTGGTCAAAAATTAAATTAAGCGAATCGAGTGTTTTAAATTGTTCGCCATCAGGCAAAATCACGCTTTCAATTTGATATGCACTCAAATGCGTTAGCACTTTCTCTAAATAAAGTGGGGCAATCGTTTCATTTGTGACGATAACGACTTGTTTTGATTTGATGTGGCGGGTCAATAAATCGCCTTGTTCAAGCAAATTCGCGCCGATATAAATCGGATAACGACGTTCACCTAATTCAACATTTAACGTTTTCATATTTAGTTTGGTAAAAATTTGTCTAACATTTCAAAGTGCGCCGTTTGTAAAAAATCGCGCTAACATAAAACCGATTGAAGCAATGGCGAATGCTGTACCAACAAACCACTTAATCAAATCAGTTCGTGAATCAGATATTTCTTTTCTTACGCTTTCAATATCGCGCTGCAAATCCGCTTTCACTAACTCTATTTTTAACTCCAGCTCTTTTATATCGCGTTTAGTTGCAACATCATCAAGCCGATAATCATGTTTAATCTGTTCAACGATTTCAGCATTATTTTTTTGTTGCGCCTTACTGACTGTTTTAGCAATTGCTTTTGCTTGCGGTTCGGGTACACCGCCATCAATCAAATCGGACGCAAATTCTAACGTGTCAAAGGGAATTGCAAGACTCATGATTGCACCTTGGTTTATTTGCGAGATTTAATTTTGGGCTTCTTGATAGCATTCTAAAATGTAGGCAACAGCTTCTTTGCTTTGCATTACGCCTGTATCCACGGTTAAATCAGCACACGCAGCATACAACGGTTGGCGAATTTCAAACAACGTTTCTAAACGTGTTTTCGGGTCGGCAGTATCAAGCAAAGGGCGATTTGAATCACGGCGAGTACGTTCGAGTAATTTATTTACGTCGCAGTGCAAATAGACAACAAAGCCATTTTTTGTGAGTAAATCGCGATTTTCTTCACGCAAA
The DNA here is from genome assembly GCA_028688755.1 of Methylococcales bacterium. Lineage (GTDB taxonomy): Bacteria > Pseudomonadota > Gammaproteobacteria > Methylococcales > Methylomonadaceae > UBA10906. Next base: position 2,301 of record JAQTXN010000182.1, read on the forward strand.
ACTGCACCGCCACCTGTCGCTAAAACCACGCCTTTGAGTTCGGTTAATTGAGCAATCATTTTTTGCTCACGATTACGAAAACCTTCCTCGCCTTCAAATTCGAAAATGGTTGGAATATCAACGCCTGTGCGTTCTTCAATAGCTTTATCACTGTCGTAAAACGGCAATTGCAATAAACGGGCAAGTTGCCTGCCGACGGTTGTTTTTCCTGCACCCATCAAGCCGACTAAATAAATGTTTTCTGATTGTTTCATGCTTCCTAATCTTTCGTTTTATGTTAAGTTTCAGATTGTTAATCGTTTTATTGCGCGGGCTGATTATCTTTAATAATTTTGGGCGTAACGAAAATTAACAGTTCTTTTTTGGTATTTTTGTTTGCACTATTGCTAAATAAATCGCCAACTAAAGGCAAATCAGCAAAAAATGGTACTTTGTTTTTTGTAAATGAATCATTGTCTTCATACACACCACCTAGCACAATGGTTTCGCCGTCTTCGACTAAAACGGATGTTTGAATTTCACGTTTATCAAGCACTTTGTTGCCGTTCAAACCGATACTTGCCGCTTCATTCACATTGTCCTTTTTGATAACCAAGTTCATTAAAACCGAGCCACTGGGTGTGATTTGCGGTGTCACGTTCAACGCCAATGTTGCGTCTTTAAATGTCACCGTTGGAACGGTTGTTGATGAGCTTCCAGCAGCAACCGTGGTTGGCAGCGTTACATAAGGTACTTGTACACCTTGAACAATATGCGCCGTACAACGATTCATGGTCATCACGCGCGGATTAGAAATACTTTCGCCGCGTCCATCGGTTTGCAAGGCTTGCACTTCTAAATTTAAAACATAATCTGCGCCTCGTGCGAGCGTCATGCCGAGTGCGCCATAAGGCGTACCAGGTGCAATTTGATTTACGCCCAAATCCACCAGCGAATCATTAACAGTTCCTAATGAACCATCGGTTGAATTCATCGAGCCTTTTGTGCCTGTGCCACCAACGGCATAACCCGTTCTTGAATTCATGGCTCCTTGTTTTGCTGCACCAAATTTTACGCCCAAATTCTTTGCAAAGCTGTCGTCAGCAATCACGATGCGTGATTCAATCATGACTTGTTGAACAGGGACATCGAGTTTGTGAATCAAATTTTTCACATCTTCGATTTTTTTTGCCGTGTCTTTAATAATTAACGTATTAGTACGCGAATCAACAATCGCCGAGCCGCGTGTTGATAATAAACGATTTTCTTCAGGGTTGATGCCCGAAGCGATTTGGTTTTGCCCACCAAGCATACTTTGTTGAGGCTGAATCATTCGACTAATTCCACCTGTAGATGACTGCTGTAATGCTTGCTCTTGAGCGTTCACAGCAGAAGTACCGCTTGGACTCACACTCATGTTGCTGCTATTTGCTTCATTGCTCGCCCCACAAGTTCCAAATGCGCCTGTATCCATGCCATTAAGCAAACTTTTAAAACTTTCTGCTTTAGCAAAATTGATTTTAATGTATTCGGTTATTAGCGAATCAGACTTTTCAACAACTTCTTCCATTTTTTGTTGTTTTTCTTTGTAGTCTTTAATTTTATCGAGCGGTGAAATCAAGATCACATTTCCCGTTTGATATTTCCCAAGTTCTTTGGTCATCATAATAAAATCAAGGGCTTCATCCCACGGCACATCATCGAGTTTTAAGGTGATATTACCGCTCACGTCTTCGCCTGCGACCATATTTTGCCCTGTAAATTCTGCCAAAATAGCAATGATGCTGCGAATTTCAATGTCTTGAAAGTTCAGTGACAATCTATCGCCCGTATATTTCACACGGCTTTTTTCTTGTTTTTCTTTTTCTGCATCGCTTAACGGACGAAATTCAACGGTAAGCATACCGTCTGTTTGAAACACGGAATAATCATAAAGATCATTTACCGTTGTAATCGATAGCGTTGTTTCTTGTCTTGCAGAAACGGTATCGATAAATTTCACAGGCGTTGCAAATTCCGAAACATCCAAACGCTTTGCAAGACCTTCAGGTAATTGAGTGTTTAAAAAATTGATGACAACTTTGCCATTTTCTTTTTTGGAATTTACCACAGTATTTTTATTTGCTAGTGACACTAAAATGCGACCTTCACCTTTGTCACCACGCTTAAAATCAAAACCGCTGATTGTTTGCTCTGGAATGTGTGCGGCAACGACCGCATTCGTTGCTTTTTCCTTTGCGGGCG
>JAQTXN010000183.1 GCA_028688755.1 Methylococcales bacterium
GATAGAGTAAAAGGCGAAAACATGGTGAAAAAAGGTCTTCAAATTCAAGCCGAAAGCGAAAAGATTTTTAAGGAAACGTATCAACGTGTTTATCAAAATGCACCAAATAAACAAGAAGAGTTAAACAGACCCGAATTCGCTCGTTGAGTTTTACAAGACTTTTTCCAAATACTGCACCATCAATTGCAACGTGCGATTACCGCGATAATGATTTATATCTAATTTATAAGCGAGTAGCACGCGGCGCATACCTTGCCACATTTCAGGTTTATCCACATTAAACGCAATTGCGTCATGTTCATGTCCTGCCGCGCTGGTTCGTACCAACAATTTCAAATGCGAGTCTTTTAAAATTCGCACATTCACCACTTCAAATACGCCGTGAAAAATCGGTTCTGGGAAATGTTGTCCCCATGTGGTGATGTTTTGCAGCGTATCGGCAAATTCTAAACTCAATTCTGTATCGCTTAATTCACCATCAGAAAGAATTTTCTGCTGCAAATCCAGTTGCGATAGTCGTCGTCCGACCATTTCATCAAACGCAATCGTAAAAAGTGGCAAATTGTGTGTGTGCAAACTCAAGCCTGCCGCCATTGCATGACCGCCAAATTGCAAAATTAACTGGGGTTGCTCGGTTGCAATATCGCTAAGTACATCACGCAAATGTACGCCTTCAATTGAACGTCCCGAACCTTTCAGTAAATCGTGACCTGCTGGCGCAAAGGTAATCACAGGACGATGCAAACGGTCTTTAATACGCGCAGCTAAAATGCCAATCACGCCTTGATGCCAATTTTCATCAAACAAACACACGCCCCATTTTTCATGTGGTTTATCGAGCGCATAAGTGTCGTTGAGCAAATTCATGGCTTCTTGCTTCATGGTATTTTCGATTTCGCGCCGCGCCGTGTTGAGCGAATCTAAATGCGTTGCCATTTGCCGCGCGACAGCAAAATCATTTTCGAGCAAGCAATTTATACCCAGCGACATATCTTCAATGCGTCCCGCTGCATTCAAACGCGGCGCAACTGAAAAACCAAAATCACTTGCGTGCATCGTAGTTGGATTTTTTCCTGCAACTTCAATTAACGCCAAAATCCCTGCATGACCTTTGCCGCTACGAATGCGTAGTAATCCCTGATGCACTAAAGCGCGATTAACTCTGTCGAGCGTGACCACGTCGGCAACTGTGCCAAGTGCGACGTAATCGAGTAGTTGCGCTAAATTTGGTTCAGGAATTTGCTGATTTTCAAACCACAATGTTTCGCGCAATCGTTTTCGTAATGCAGACAAAACGTAAAAAATCACGCCCACGCCAGCAATCGATTTGCTGGGGAAATCATCATTTTTCAAATTCGGATTCACGATGGCATCGGCAGCGGGCAAGGTTTTAGCTGGCAAATGATGATCGGTAATTAACACTGTCATCCCTCGCGCTTTGGCTTCTAAAACACCTTCATGACTACTAATGCCATTATCAACAGTGATTAAAACTTGGGCGTTTTTTTGCGCTGCCAATTCTACAATTTCAGGTGTTAAGCCGTAAGCGTGTTCAAAACGATTTGGCACGACAAAATCAACGTTTTTTGCTCCCAATAAATACAATCCTTTGACTGCTACTGCACAACTTGTTGCACCATCAGCATCGATGTCGGCGACGATGCAAATGTTTTTTTGCTGTTCTAACGCTGCAACTAATTGCGTCACCATCAAGTCCATATTTGACAACAGAAACGGTGACGGCAAAGTGGTTAAACTACGATCCAATTGCTCATTGGTTGTAATTCCCCGTGCTAAAAAAATACGTTTTAAAACAGGCAGCAAATCAGAAAAGTCTTTGCTTTGCTCTAAAACAGGACGCGGCACGATGCTTTTTTTTACGCTTTGATAGAAAAGTGGTGTCATCGTGGGAATCTCGAAATGAAAACTATGTTTAATGAATGTTACGTTTTAAATCACGATAAAAATTTTCATGTGTACCAACAGATTCAAGGTAAATTAACCGTACACTGTCCTCAAGTGTGTACCCGAGTAAATACAACTGCCCATCACTGCGAAATTTAAATACACGCAATTTGGCTAAATCCCCTTTTTTGCTGTCATCTAGTTCTGGATTTTGTTGAACACAATCGACCGCATCATCAACATCTTTTGCTGTTTTGTCATGCAACTTTTTATATTGCCTTGAGAATCGCTTTGTTTCAAAAACTGACCAACTCATTTGCGACTTCTGGGAATAAAAGGCTGCGCCTGCTCTCTAGGTTCACGCATAGATGCTAAAGATTCGGCAATAAAACTAATAGGTAAATCAGGATTATCTATCGCTGCACGCCCCAATTTTGCCCAAAATTCAATCTGCCCTGAAATGGAACGATGCTCAATTTCTGCATCTTGTTTTGCTTGGTCATATAACTCTTGATCAATACGAATTGAAATACTTGCTGACATGATTATCACTTAATGTTGCGGTACTAGATTTGTAGTGAGAATTGTAAGCGAATTTCAATTTTTACAGAATCGAGTATTAAAAAAGCGACGCGTAATAACAATTACCACGCGCCGCGTATTTCAAAATGCAAAGATAATTTGTGACTTTATTTCACAACCTCTTTCCAATTCAACTGACCTTTTGAACCAACTGTGCCACTTGAGAAACAGTGGTTTGTGTTTGAAATGGTTGCATTCGTTAGCGTTGCATTCAGCACTGTACCTAACGTTTTTGCATCGGTTATTGTGCCACTCGTAATAGTGCCTGCATCAACTCTAGTTTCACCATTCTTCGTGGTCGTTTGTGCATTTTCAATCGTTGCATTAGTTAACGTACCTTGAATACGTCTACCTTTGACGAGTGTATTGTCATCAATTGCTCCAGTGTAAACACCTGTCGTGACACTTCCGCGCACAGGATTTGTGCCATCTGTGCCTGCGGTAATCATCCCGCTAGTAATACTGCCAGCAGTCACATTTCCGCCTTGCAATTTAATATAAGAGCCGTTTGGATTAAGTGATTGATCGGGGTTAATGTAATCGATAGCTGTATCAACATAAACATCGGTAAGTGTTACACCTGTTAGTGTGACAGGACTTGCTTGGTTGCCACTGGTAATGGTTGCAGCACTAATATCCATCGTTCCAATTGCTGGTGTTTTCACGCCGTATTTTAAGTTCAATTGGCTTGTCGTTCCGTTAACCGCAATGTCTATTGGGGTAGAAAGATCGACAGGTTTTTCTACCCACGCATTAGCAATTCGCACTCGTTTAATTGTGAGACCCGACAAACTGGTGGCGGAACTTTTAACGCCTCCATCATCGCAATAAACTAACGTGTTTGGGGGGACAGGTTCATACGTTTTTGCCGCTGGATCAGTAGGTAGACTCGCTTCTGTTGGTGGTGTTGGTAATTCCGCAGCATCAGTTGAGGCGACACACGCACCTAAGTAATAATTTTTACCTTCTTTTGTTACATCCCAATCTGTTTTAGGGATATTTTGATCATGAGGCGTTTTACTCATATCACAAATCGCAATGTTATCTGTGATAACTAATTCACCATCAGTTGGGTCAGTTTTTGAACCGCGTTTTGCATCAACATCAAAAGTCCCTGCGTAATTTTTTGATAAAGTAAATGTCCAATTGATACCGTTAACCACTAGCGCACCTTTTACGTCACTGTGTTCTGAATTGTGAACTTTGACGCTAAACGCATTCTCTGATTTTTCTTGAGCGGTTAATTCAATATCACCCACAGTACCTGCAACAACAATACTTGGATCGTTAATGCCATGACTTGCCGACGGTGTAACCGTTGGTCTAAGACTTGGCTCAGAACAATCCCCTGTTGTTGCGCTAACAATTTTAGGTGAAGTACAGTCCGTAATCGTGATTGTTCCCGTGCCTGTCAAATCGCCTCGAATTGCTTCAACAGAATGCGCCCCTTTGCTTAACGCATTTGCAACAGGAATAGCTACCGACCATGTTGTGTCGGTGTTTGAAATGGTTGGTGTGAATGATATTCCATCAACTTTTACCGTAAATGCTTCGTTTGTGGCTAACATCGACGAACCAACAGTTCCCGTAATCGTTGGTGTGGTATCAGGTGTAGAATCTGAATTCACCGTTGGCAAGAATGTTTTTGCAACACACGCACCATTTATTGCCGTTTCCGTACCCAAACAAACAAGGTTAATCACTAATTCTCCATGCGGAGCTGCATTTTTTGCTGACGTATTACGCGCGGCTTCAACATCATACGTTCCTGCAACAATCGCTTTATTGCTAGGAACGGTTAGCGTCCAAGTTAATCCCGTCACTTTTAATTCAGTTTCGGGTGTTGCATGAGTATAAATTTGTGGTGGTGTGGTTTTAATGGTCACTGAAAATGTTTCAGTTGACCCCAATGCAACTTCACCGACTGTACCTTTAATCACAGG
>JAQTXN010000184.1 GCA_028688755.1 Methylococcales bacterium
CGCTGGAGGTGCAGTTGAAGAGCCAGCCGCTTGAATTTGGATATTGACGTTTGGATAAATTTTGTTGAATTCTTCTGCCCAAAGGGTCATTAAATTTGCCAAGGTGTCAGAACCCACACTTGATAAATTGCCTGCAACACCGCTTGCTTTTTCATAAGCAGGAACGCCTGCGTCAACGGTTTGCACAGCACTTGCGCTGACGCTAATTAAACTCGCCGACAAACCTAATGTGGCAAGTAACAATTTGTTTTTTAAAATGTTTTTCATGATGTGAAATCTCGAAATGAAAGTGGTAGTTAAGTTTAGAATTATTATGGGAATGAAAAATGACAGGATTATTACAACATGATTTTTGCTGATTTACTAACCTGAATTCACTTGTCGTTATCGATTACAACGCTAGCAATTCGCGGGTTATAATGCCGCCCATTCTTAAACTTTTTCACTTTTTACTGAGTTTTTCATGAAAAAATTATTATTCCAATTTGACACTGATTTGCATCCTTCTACTTTTGATACCGTTGTGGCTTATGACGGTGGTGCAGATCACGTGATTGGACATGGTGGTTTAACACCAGAAAACATTTCCGCGTTAGTAGAAGGCACAATTTTTACCCGTGCGCCAAAAGAGAAAAAAAATACCGCGATTTTTGTTGGCGGCAGCGATATGCAAGCGGGACAAGAATTATTTCAAGCAGTGCAAAGTCATTTTTTCCCAGGTTTTCAAGTTTCAGTAATGCTCGATAGTAACGGCAGTAATACAACAGCAGCGGCGTGTGTGGCGAAATTGGCATCAAGTGGCGTTTTAAAAGGTAAAAAAGCCGTGGTTCTCGCAGGCACAGGCCCTGTCGGGCAACGCGCAGCAGCAATGCTGACGCTTGAAGGAGCTGACGTAACGATTGTTTCGCGTCAATTGTGGAATGCTGAAAAAGCCTGTGAAGCAATGGAAAAGCGTTTTAATGTCAAACTTCACGCGCAAGCTGCCGCCGATTTTGATGAGCGTGCCGAAGCAATTAAAGATGCAAATATCGTGATTGCAACAGGCGCGACGGGCGTTGAATTGTTAAAACCTGAGCATTGGCAAAATAACACTTCGTTAGAATTACTCGCCGACGCAAATGCAACGCCACCTTTGGGCATTGGCGGAATTGGTGTCATGGACAAAGGCGTGGAATATAACGGAAAAATCGTTTGGGGTGCTATTGGTTTTGGCTCGTTGAAATTAGCCTTACACCGTGCTTGTATCGCAAAATTATTTGAAGATAACAAACAAGTTTTTGACGCTGAAAATATCTTTGCATTAGCAAAAGAAATGGCTTAAATCAAAATGTTACGCCAACAAGCCAACCAAATTTTTCAAGCAGGCATTGCCGCCGCAAATCCTTATGAAGCAGTCAAAAAAAATTTCGTTTTAAATGAAAACTTTTCAAAAATTCACGTTATCGCTTTTGGCAAAGCGGCTTGTGCAATGGCAAATGCCGCGCAAGAACTAATTCCTGAAAATTTACTTGGCAAGGCAATCGCTGTGACAAATTATGAAAATGTCACGCAAGTTAAAAATGTTGAAGTGTTAGGCGCATCACATCCACTGCCTGATTTGGCAGGTTTCGAAGCGGCGAAACGTATTGCAGAAATCGCAAAAAATGCAAAAACAGACGAGTTAGTTTTAGTGTTAATCAGCGGCGGCGGGTCAGCGTTAATCCCGTTCCCCGTTGATTCGATTACGCTTGAAGAAAAAATTGCGACCACCAATTTATTACTTTCGTGTGGCGCGACGATTAACGAAATCAATTGTGTTCGCAAGCATTTATCGCAGCTAAAAGGTGGGCAATTAGCAAAATTATGTGCGCCAGCAAGCTGTCAGGCACTGATTTTGTCGGATGTTTTAGGCGACGATTTAAGCGTCATTGCCAGCGGCGTAACAGTTGCCGATGAAACAACTTTTGCTCAAGCCATTACGATTTTGAAAAACAAGAACATTTGGGAACTCGTGCCAAAAGCCGTGCAAAAACATTTAGAAAAAGCCGATTTTGAAACTCCAAAATCGCTTGAAAATGTTGAAAACACGCTAATCGGTAGCAATTTAATGAGCGTTGAAGCGGCGGTAAAAATGGCGCAATCACTTGATTATTATGTTATCTGTCACGATTATCCGCTTTGTGGTGAAGCACGCGAAGTTGCAGCGCATTTTGTTTTAATGGCGAAAAACACTTCCCTTGAAAATACAAAAATTGCTTTTATAACAGGCGGCGAAACAACGGTTACGTTACGCGGCAACGGCAAAGGCGGACGCAATCAAGAAATGGCATTAGCATTTGCCATTGCCGCTGCAAAATACAATTTAAAAAACGAGTGGATATTTTTAAGCGGCGGCACAGATGGTATCGATGGCGTAAGTCCTGCGGCGGGCGGTTGTGTCGATAATGGCACGCTTGAGCGCATGAAAAAAGCAGGTGCAAATCCCGCCCAATTACTTGAGAACAATGATTCTTACGCCGCGCTAAAATGCTCGAACGACTTACTTTTAACAGGCGCGACAGGAACGAATGTCGCGGATTTACAAATTTTATTGATTCAAACAGAGAAAAATTCATGAATACACAAAAAATCGGTTTTATTGGCGGTGGCAATATGGCTTCGAGCTTGCTCAGCGGTTTGATTGCAAGCGGTCATCCAGCCTCGCAATTGTGGGTTTCCGATACGAGTGCGGAGACACTTGCACGATTAGCCTCGCAATTTAACGTGAATACGTCACTTAATAATTCAGATATTGTTGATGCCGTAGATGTCGTTGTTTTAGCCGTCAAACCACAGACGATGAAAAGCGTTGCAGAATCTATCGCTGCTGAAATCCAAGCGAAAAAATCGTTAGTTGTTTCCATTGCAGCAGGCATTTCACAAGCAAGTCTAAGTGCGTGGCTCGGTGAAAAAACAGCGATTGTGCGTTGTATGCCAAATACGCCTGCGTTAGTTTTGACTGGTGCAACAGGTTTGCACGCAAATTCAAATGTCAGCGAAGAACAAAGTGATTTAGCTGAAAACATTTTGCGTTCAGTTGGCATTGCACTTTGGGTTGAAACTGAAGGCGAACTCGATGCGGTAACAGCCGTTTCTGGCAGTGGCCCTGCATATTATTTCCTCCTCATGGAAGCGATGGAAAAAGCAGCATTGGAATTGGGTTTAAACGCGCAAACCGCACAATTACTCGTTCAACAAACGGCGTTGGGTGCAGCAAAAATTGCACTTGAATCAGCCGAATCGCCTGAAAAATTACGCGAACGTGTCACGTCGCCAAACGGTACAACTCAAAAAGCTATTGAAACATTTCAAGCAGGCGGTTTTGTCGAATTGGTGTCAAAAGCATTGAATGCCGCGCGTGATCGATCAGTTGAATTATCGAAAGGAAATTAAAAATGGGCATGAATTATTTTACCAGTCCCATCATTTTAATTCTGGACACGGTTTTTTCGCTGTACATCGGCGCGGTAATGCTGCGATTTTTGTTGCAATGGGTTCGCGCTGATTTTCGTAATCCAATTTCAAAATTTTTAATCACCATTACCCATCCATTATTGAAAATCCTGCGCCGCGCAATTCCTGCGATTGGTAACATTGACACGGCTTCGCTCGTTTTGATGTTGGCACTGCAAGTTTTAGCAACAGGCGGCATCGAATTTTTACAAGGTGGTTTGATTAGCGTTGGAGGTTTGATTTTAGTTTCAGTAGCCCAACTGATTTCGCTACTTTTAAACATCATGTTTTATGCGATTTTTGCTAGAGCGTTGCTCAGTTGGTTTCAACAAGGCACTTACAACGATTTTTCAATGTTGCTTTATAGTTTGACTGAACCTACGCTGAGAATTTGCCGTTCAATGTTGCCAAATTTAGGTGGTTTGGATTTGTCAGTGATTGTTGCAATTCTAGGCATTCAAGTCGCGCAAATGATTATTTTGCCGCCGATTTATCAATTAGCGAGTTTGATTTCTTAAAATGCAAATTCATTTAAAAACGTTAGGTTGCCGTTTAAACGAAGCCGAACTCGAAACGTGGGCGCAAGCTTTTCAAGCGCAAGGTCACAGCATTACCCGCGATATTGCAAGTTCGCAACTGGTTGTCATCAATTCCTGCGCGGTGACGCAAGATGCGGCGCGTAAATCTCGCCAGTTAATTCGTCGTCTTCATCGTGAAAACCCACACGCAAAATTAGTGGTTAGCGGTTGTTACGCGACCTTGAATACAGACGAAGCTCAAGCTCTTTTGGGCGTTGATTTAGTTGTCAGCAATAAAGATAAAGCGCAGCTTGTTGAAAAAGCCTTGAATGAATTGTCATTTGAAACCATGCCTGCAATGGCGACCGAACCTGCAAGCAGCGCGTTATTCACGCGCGGCAGGCAACGTGCTTTTGTGAAAGTACAAGATGGTTGCCGTT
>JAQTXN010000185.1 GCA_028688755.1 Methylococcales bacterium
GTGTAATCGTAGCCTGTGAACGCATTTTCCTCACCTCCATTTTCAGCAATGATGCGTGAGAATTCTCCAGGCGCGTGTTTGTCTGTACCTTTAAACATCATGTGTTCAAGCATGTGTGAAATGCCCGTGATGCCGCTCGGTTCATAACTTGCCCCGACTTTGTACCAAACTTGTGATACCACAACAGGTGAACGATGGTCTTCTTGCACCAAAATTTTCAAACCATTAGCGAGTTGATGTTCAGCAATTTTGGGTGCGGCAAAACTATTTAAAGATAAAGTACAAATTAAAAAAGAAAGTAATTTTTTCATAATCCATTCAAATTCTAAGTTTTATGGTGTAATCGTGGACATTGCGCGAGCAACTTTCGCATCGCCCCATTTAATCGGAGCTTTGGGAGCTTTATCAGGAAAAACTGTTGTTCCCATGCCCGCTTTATCTAATTCGACTTGTTCACCTTTTGGATTAACAACATAAACGCCTTTTCCTTCAATCATCATGACATCTAAGCCATTTTCTGTTAAACCAAATCCTCCCCAAAAATCGGTGCCTCGAATGCCAATTGTGGCAACAACAGTTTGTACTTCGTAACGATGCTCACGATTAGTAATGCTGCCAGTGATGCTACGAAATGCGCCTTTAACTAATTCAAATAACGCCAAATTAGGTTTTTTGCTGGCATTTTTATAAAGTTCGTATTGTTTAAAAACAAATTCGCTTTCTTTGCCGACTGTGATATTTGAACCGTCACGCAATTTAAATTGGGCAATACTATTCATTAACGTTAAAACATGGTCGCCCTCGCATAATTTGGTGTCGTAGTCGAGAATGTTTTTACTTTCACCGCGTTGCAGCCATACCACGCCGACAACATTTTGCACTTTGGCGAAATCACATTTTGCCGCAAAAAGATTGGTTGAACTCAGTAACAAAGTAACGGTTATTAACGCTTTGTACATTTTGAAATCTCCAAAAAAATTAAGCCATTTATGTCATTAGAAATTCCAATAACACAAATGGCTGTGTGTAACGTTAAACGTTAAGATTCAATTAACCGTCAGCGTTAATTTTCGCAATAATGTCTTGCAAATCTTGGTCTGCGGTTTCGTTTGGAACTTGGCAAGTTCCCGCGTTCAAATGTCCACCACCATCGTAACTTAAACATAATTCGCCAATGTTAGTTTCTGAAGTCCGATTCAGAATTGATTTACCAATTGCAAATACGGTATTTTGTTTTTTCATGCCCCACATAACGTGAATGGAAATGTTGCATTCAGGATAAAGCGCGTAAATCATGAAACGATTGACGGCATAAATTGGGTCTTCGTTACGCAAATCTAAAACAGCCAAATTGCTATAAACTTTGGTGCAGCGTGTGATTTGTTCTTTTGCGGCTTGTTCGTGTTCACGGAATAACTTAACGCGCTCTTGCACGTCTGGCAATTGCAAGATGTCATCAATGGAATGATCTTTGCAGTAGTCAATCAAATCCATCATCAACTGATAATTTGAAACCGTAAAATCACGGAAACGTCCCAAACCTGTTCTTGCGTCCATCAAGAAATTTAATAAAACCCAGCCTTCGGGATTGAGAATTTCATTTTTGCTAAATTGTGCCGCGTCACCTTTATCGACCGCTTCCATCATTTCGTTCCAACTAGCAGGGAAACGATCAGTACCTCCGTAATAGTTATAAACGACACGAGCCGCTGACGGTGCATCGGGTTCAATGATGTGATTTTCGGCTTTACCGTTACGAATCGTTTCACTTAAATGGTGATCGAAGGCTAAATGTACGCCTCTCACATACGGTAAATTGGTAGTGATGTCATTGTCGGTAATTTCAACGATTTCATCTTGCATATCTTTTGGATGCACAAATTTGATTTCGTCAATCAAATCCATTTCTTTCAAAAGTACCGCGCAAATCAAACCATCGAAATCACTGCGAGTAACCAATCTAAATTTTTTATCTGACATAATTTTTACCTTTTAAAAATGAAACATGTTGTGTGAATGTGCGCTTATTTTAGCTTAAAACAAGCCTGTAATTTTACCGTTATCGTCAATGTCAATCCGCTCTGCGGCGGGAATTTTTGGTAAACCTGGCATGGTCATCATATCGCCTGCAATCGTTACGATAAAACCTGCGCCATTGGCTAAACGCACATCTCGAATTTCAATTGTGTGACCAGACGGTGCGCCTTTTAAATTGGGATTTGTGGAAAATGACATTTGCGTTTTTGCCATGCAAATTGGGAATGTGCCGTAATCTTTATTCCATTCGGCGAGTTGTGATTTCACTTTCGCGCTTGCGGTTACGCTGCCTGCACCATAAAGTTTGGTGGCAATCGTTTCGATTTTTTCCCACAAACTCAAATTTTCGTCATAAACGAATTTGAATTCAGGTTCGCGTGAATCCACGATTTCAACAATTGCTTTTGCTAAATCTTCTGCACCCGCGCCGCCATTTGCCCAATGCGTTGAAACAATGCACGTTGCGCCCAAGTCCGCGCATTTTTGTTTGAGTAATTCAATTTCGGCAGGTGTGTCGAAAGTAAAATGATTCACACAAATCACGCAAGGCAACCCGTAATGCTCGGTGACATTTTTATAATGACGCTGAAGATTTTCAAAGCCTTTTTCCAAAGCGGCGATATTTTCTTGATTTAATTCATCTTTCACAACGCCACCGTGAAATTTTAAAGCGCGAACAGTTGCGACTAAAACCACTGCCGATGGTTTCAATCCTGATTTGCGGCATTTGATGTCAATGAATTTTTCCGCGCCTAAATCTGCACCAAAGCCTGCTTCAGTCACTACATAATCAGCGAGTTTTAAGGCAGTTTTCGTAGCCGTTACCGTGTTGCAACCGTGCGCGATATTAGCAAAAGGACCACCGTGAATGATTGCAATGTTGTTTTCGAGCGTTTGCACTAAATTGGGTTTGATTGCATCTTTCAAAAGTGCCGCCATTGCGCCTTGTGCTTTTAAGTCACGCGCATAAACGGGCGTAACCTTGTCAGATTTGTAACCAATAACGATGTTACCTAAACGTTCTTTTAAATCGGCACGGCTAGTAGCTAAACATAAAATTGCCATCACTTCAGAGGCAACTACAATGTCGAAACCATCTTCGCGCAAATAGCCGTTTGCCGCGCCACCCATGCCAACCACGATATTACGCAACGCACGGTCATTCATATCCACAACACGCTTCCATTGAATTCTGCGCGGGTCAATGTCTAATTCATTGCCGTGATTGATGTGGTTATCAATTAACGCCGACAATAAATTATGTGCTACGCCAATTGCGTGAAAATCGCCTGTAAAATGCAAATTGATGTCTTCCATCGGAACTACTTGAGCATAACCGCCGCCTGCTGCGCCGCCTTTTACGCCAAAGCAAGGACCTAGCGAGGGTTCGCGTAAACACATAATCGTTTTTTTGTTCAAACGATTCATCGCATCGCCCAAACCAACGGTTGTTGTGGTTTTTCCTTCACCTGCTGGGGTTGGACTAATTGCAGTCACTAAAATCAGTTTGCCATCTGTTTTACCCCCTAAACTATTGACGTATTCAAGTGAAAGTTTTGCTTTGTAATGCCCAATTGGGTCTAAATGTTCTGGCGCAATGCCATAATTTTTTCCCAAAAGTTCAATAATCGGTTTCATAATGGCGCGTTGCGCGATTTCGATGTCTGACATTTTTTAAAATTCCTATAAAGATTGAATGGCGATAAATTTATCAGCAATCGTTACAATAACCAAATCCATTGAAAAATCTTAATCCCTTCATGAAAAAATTACTTTTTTTATTGTGCGTTACTAGCTCTTGTTTTGCTGTTGAACCTTCTTTAGAACGACAAACACAATTACGAGATTTATTAAAAAATGATTGTGGCGCGTGTCACGGTTTGTTATTACAAGGCGGTTTAGGCTCTGCATTAACCCCCAAAGATTTAGCCCAAAAATCGGATGATTATTTAATCGACACCATCACAAACGGTCGAAAAGGTACGGCAATGCCGCCTTGGAAACCCTTTTTAACTCAAAATGAAATTGCATGGTTAGTACAATTTTTAAAAAATCCCAATTAAACCAAACAAAAGGACTGACACGAGAAATGAGCGACTTACCGCTACTTGTTTTAATTATTATTTTTACCGCCGTTGGCGGTGTTTTAAGCGTTTTAGCCGCTGGCATTTTCTTGTTATTGCCTGCAAAAAAACAGCTCAAAGTATTACCACATGGGATTAGCTTTGCCATTGGCGCACTTTTAGCTGTGGCATTTTGGGGCTTAATTCCCGAAGCGTTTGAAAACGCAAAGCCTAATGAAATTCAATTTTTATCAGGGACGATTTTAGCTGGAATTTTAGGCTTTTTCGTATTGGAAA
>JAQTXN010000039.1 GCA_028688755.1 Methylococcales bacterium
GACGATAGCATTCTCGGTGGCAACGGTATTGATTCTCTATCTGGGGATGACGGCGACGATACGATTGAAGGCGGCGCAGGTAACGACATGATTGATGGTGGAACAGGTGCTGATAGCATGGTTGGCGGCGACGGCGATGACACTTACTACGTTGATAATATCGGCGATGTGATTATTGAATCCAGCAGCAGTAAAGGTGGTAAAGATACCGTTATCATTACCAATTCGTTACTTACGAGAGATAATTTTAGCCAATTTGTAGGTATTGAAAACTTCGTGCAAGAAGGCGAAACCGATACGCCGCTTTCAGGTGATAACAATGCCAACACGTTAACTGGCAATGCAGGTAATAACTATATTTTTGGTAATGGCGGCAATGACACGCTATTCGGTCTTGGTGGTAACGATACACTCGAAGGCGGAAAAGGCATTGATGTTTTAAATGGTGGTGAAGGTGATGATACTTATATTGTGAGTAACACTGAAGACACTATCGTCGATGACAGTGGTGTGGATACGGTTCAAAGCAGTGAAACCATTACAATTGTTCCATATAAAACCGTTGAAAATCTTACTTTAACAGGTAGCAAAGTTATTAACGGCACTGGTAATGATAATGACAACACCCTTGAAGGCAATGACAGCGACAATAAGTTGGATGGTGGAAAAGGTGACGATACCCTAATCGGAGGCGATGGTAACGATACTTTGATTGGTGGGGACGGCAATGATCTTTTAGATGGTGGCAACGGTGAAGATGACGTTGCACTCTACAAAGGCTCTAAAGACAATTTTTCTGTTAAAGATGTTGACGGTGTTTGGTCTGTCACTAACATTCAAACTGACGAAATTGATGAACTCAAAGACATTGAATTTGTACAATTTGATGATGACAAAATTCAATTAGATACTTCTGGTGGCATTGCAACGGGAACACTGCCGACTGCTTCTGTTAAAGATGTCACACTCGCAGAAGGCAACAAAAATGGCAGCACGAAAGCGACGGTTTCAGTTACTTTAGATAAAGCATCAACCGAAGAAGTCACCGTTGAACTTAGCACTGAAGATGGCACGGCTATTGACGGTGAAGATTATGAAGCATTGAATGCAGAAACCATCGTTTTTGCACCAGGCGAAACTAGCAAAACGGTTCCAATCAACATTATTTCTGATTTGATTTGGGAGGAAGACGAAAACTTTATTGTTATTCTTGATAATCCCCAAAACGCAGAAGTAGGTGAAGGGCAAGCAACCGTCACAGTGACTAACGATGATAAACCGACTTTATCTATTGTAAGTGCGTTAAGCGTTACTGAAGGTGAAAAAGGCAAAGCAAATGCCGAAGTGATCGTATCGTTGTCATCACCTGTTGCCCAAGAAGTGACCGTCAGCTACAAAACCACTGACGGTACCGCAAAAAGTTCAGGAGCATCTGCTGATTTTACCAACACCAAAGGGACGTTGACCTTTAAAGCGGGTGAGACGACGAAGAAAATTTTAGTGCCAATTGCTGATGATAAATTAGCCGAAAGCAATGAAGAATTCCGCGTCACGCTATCTAACGCCAAAGGTGCGTTACTAGACACCACACATTCCGTTAGTAAAGTGACTATTTTAGATAATGATGCACCAGCTAAAAAACCCGTGTTGTCAGTCACAGCTCCCGCTGATCCTGTTGTGGAAGGCGATAGTGCAGAGTTTATTGTGCGCTTGTCTGAACCAAGCACAAAACCTGTCACGGTTAAATATGCAACCGCTAACGGTACGGCAAAAGCCGATCTCGATTTTGAAACCACAGCAGATACGCTCACTTTTCAACCTGGAGAAACTGAATTGTCGGTATTTGTTCCAGTTTTGGCAGATTCCGAGACAGAAAATAATGAGGTTTTCTCATTGAAATTATCGGGTGCAAAAGAAGCGACACTTGGAAAACAAAGTGCTGCTAAAGCGACTATTACTGACGGTGATAGCAATGGAACTGACAGCAGTAGTGCGGCAATGTTAATTGATGTCGTCGGTGTACATTCTGATGTTGCCGCGTTTTAAGTAATTTCCGTTCAAGTTGTGTCTTTCATGGACAGGAAGGCATAACTTTATCGAAACAAAAAACGCGACTCTAAAAGTCGCGTTTTTTTATTGTCTAAATTTTACTTTTCTAATTTTGTTGTATTCTTAGCGTGTTTTTACCATTTTCACGCAACTTTCATTTCCTAAATTCACTATGAAAAATTATCCAACAATTGAAAATTTCGTTGGCAATACGCCGTTAGTGCGTTTGCAGCGATTGCCACACCATCCAAGTAACACCGTGTTATTAAAACTCGAAGGTAACAATCCTGCGGGTTCAGTCAAAGACAGACCTGCATTGAGCATGATTAAGCGTGCGGAAGAACGCGGCGAAATCAAAACAGGCGATTACTTAATTGAAGCGACCAGCGGGAATACGGGCATTGCGCTAGCGATGGCCGCGGCGATGAAAGGTTACAAAATGACGCTTATCATGCCCGATAACATGACCGCAGAAAGGGTTGCTGCAATGCAAGCGTATGGCGCGGAAATTATTTTAACGCCCGCCGCAGGTAGCATGGAGGCCGCCATTGATTTAGCTCGTGAAATGGAAGCCGCAGGCAAAGGAAAAATTCTCGACCAATTTTCAAATCCCGATAATCCACGCGCCCATTACGAAACCACGGGTGTTGAAATTTGGCGCGACACGCAAGGTACTGTAACGCATTTTGTTAGCGCAATGGGAACGACGGGAACGATTATGGGAACGTCAAAATACCTTCTCGAACAAAATCCCAATGTTCAAATCGTCGGCGTGCAGCCCGAAGGTGAATCGAAAATTGCAGGGATACGCCGTTGGCCAAAAGAATATCTACCAAAAATTTACGATGCAACGCGCGTCAATCGCATTATCGATGTTGATCAGCTTTCAGCCGAAAATATGACTCGTCGCTTAGCAAAAGAAGAGGGCGTTTTTGCAGGTGTTTCATCGGGCGGCGCGGTGTGTGCGGCATTGCAGCTCGCTAATGAAGTAGAAAATGCAGGGATTGTGACGATTATTTGCGATCGCGGCGATCGATAATTATCAACAGGCTTGTTTAATGCGTAATGTGGCTTTAAAAGCGGTTAGAATGCAAACCAAATTTCTAAACCTTACAGGTATAAAAAAATGATTAAAAGTATGACTGCATTTTCTAGCGGCGAAGCCGAACTTGGCGATTTAATCGTGAGTTGTGAATTGCGAACCGTGAATCATCGGTATTGTGATTTGTCGTTCAAAATTCCAGAACGTTTACGTTTTATTGAAGGTGACGCGCGGTCAATTTTGAGCGGCAAACTTTCGCGTGGCAAAATCGAATGTTCACTGAGTTACAAAAAACAAAACAAAGAAGGTCAAGGCTTTGCGGTAAATTTAGAAGCCGTTGCCGCGCTCTTAAAAGCGACGGAACAAATTGAACATTTGATGCAAGCTCCAGCGCGTTTTTCAGCATTGGATATTTTGGCTTTACCCGCAATTCAACATGAAGCGACAACTGATAGACAAGTTTTGCATAACGGGTTGGTCGAATTATTACAAAAAACGCTTTTGTATTTAATCGAATCGCGTGAGCGTGAAGGTCGGCAACTTGCGATTTTGATTGAAGAACGTTGTCTTAAAATGCAGCAATTTGTTCAGCAAGCCGCTGTGCGTATGCCTGAAGTGCTGCAAAACATTCGGACAAAATTGCATGAGCGCGTGATAGAACTCGTCGCTAATCCTGATATGGATAGATTGGAACAAGAATTGGTGCATTTGACGCAAAAACTCGATATTGCCGAAGAATTAGACCGTTTAGGGACGCATATCAATGAAGTGCTACGAATTATTAAGCAAAAAGAACCTGTGGGAAGGCGACTAGATTTTTTAATGCAAGAAATGAATCGTGAAGCGAATACATTGGGTTCAAAAGCGTCGGATATTGAAATGACACAAATAGCGATTGAACTCAAAGTGTTAATTGAACAAGTGCGTGAACAAATCCAAAACATCGAATAACTTATGAAATCACTCATTTCAACTCACCCAGTCTTTTCCTTAGGCTTTCGTATTTTCTTTTTGCTTGCAGGATTTGCCGCGTTGGCATTGATAATTTTGTGGCAACAAATGACGCAAGGCACAATTGCACCGCCGTATTTCACGGGAACGTATTGGCACGCACATGAAATGTTACTCGGTTACACAGTTGCTGTGATTGCTGGTTTTTTACTCACTGCCGTGAGCAATTGGACAGGGAAAATCACTTTGCAAGGCGACGCGCTTGTTGGTTTAAGTTTGCTTTGGTTGTACGGGCGAATTCTGCCGTTTTACGCAGGATTGTTGCCAGATGGTTTGATTGCGCTGGTTGATTTTGCTTTTTTACCCGCGCTAACGTTTGTGATTGCTCGCACGCTCATTCAAACAAAAAAGTATCGCAATTTAGTTTTCGTGGGCTTACTTGGCTTGTTAACGCTCGGCAACGCGCTGATTCACATTCAGATGCTTGAACTTTGCGAAACAAGTGCCGCTGCAGGCATTCAATTAGTTTTGGCAACGATTGTGTTGATGATTTTGGTGATTGCAGGGCGGGTATTTCCCTTTTTTGCTGAAAAAGGGTTAAAAGGCGTGTTAATTCCACGAAATCAAACCGCAGATATTGTTGCCATTGGCAGTGCAGCGACGTTGTTTTTACTACAACTACTGGATGTTTCAGGCACATTTTTAGCGTTAGTTGCGTTGCTTACAGCGGGTTTAAATGCGTGGCGACTTGCAAATTGGTTTGTTTTTCGAATTTGGTTTGTGCCGCTGCTTTGGGTTTTATATTTAGGCTATGGTTGGTTGATTTTAGGTTTTATTTTCACCGCTTTTGCTGCATGGGGATTGATTTTACCGTCATTTGCCTTGCACGCTTTTACCGTTGGTGGGATTGGTGTTTTAACTATTGGCATGATGGCGCGAGTGTCGCTAGGTCACACAGGACGTGCGATGAAAGCGTCTAACACCATCGCAATTGCTTTTGGATTGCTCAATGTCGCGGCATTGTTTCGCGTGATATTACCTGCCGCGATTATTTCATGGTCAAACGTATTGATTTATTGTGCGACGCTTGCGTGGCTCGGCGCATTTGGCTTATTTTTATTTGTGTATTTGCCCATTTTGACCGCAGAACGTAAGTCATAAAAAATTTAAAAAATAGATAAAGAGGTTTTAAACATTCATGAATTCAAGAAAACAAGCAGGTTTCACCCTTTTAGAATTACTCGTGGTATTAGGAATTATCGCGATGCTTGCAGGTATTGTCGGGCCTCAAGTAATGAAACATTTAGGCGAATCCAAAACCAAAGCGGCGAAAGTGCAAATCGAAGATTTCTCAGCCGCGCTTGATATGTACAAACTCGATATGGGCAAATATCCCACGTCAGATCAAGGTTTGCAGGCGTTAATTGAAGCTCCAGAAGGTTCAAAACGTTGGAATGGTCCGTATTTGAAAAAAGCCAAAACGCCCGTTGACCCTTGGCAAAATGAATACCACTACGCTTCACCAGGTACGCACGGCAAATTCGATTTATTCACCTACGGCGCAGACGATAAAGAAGGCGGTGAAGGCGAAGATCAAGATATAAATAGTTGGGAATAAGTGCGCTCAAACGCAGGTTTTACTTTGCTCGAACTGATTATTGTTTTGGGCATTATGGTTTTAGGATTTGGCGCAGTCGCGGTGAATATGTCGGCGGGCAACGATTCGATGGCATTAAAAGCGGCGGCGCGAGATTTAGCCTCAGGTCTGCGTTATGTACGTTCACAAGCGATTATTTCACACGCTCAAGCCGCGCTTAATTTTAATTTGAGTGACAACAGTTATTCGTTAACTGGGCAAAATAAGATTTATCACATTTCTGAAGACATTGACGTAACGATTAGCACCGCCAAAGAAGATTTGCACGATGGCACCGCACAACTGCGATTTTTTCCCGATGGTTCGTCAATTGGCGGACGTGTGACGCTGGAAAAAAACAAACTTTCTCAAGAAATCAATATCAATTGGCTAACAGGTCATGTCACTATCGCTCAATAACACAACTTTTATAGCGAACCGATGAATTACATTGCAATAAAAATGCTAATGGGCGATACGGGCAAATATATCGGCATTGTGATAGGACTGACGTTTGCCTCGCTCATCATGACGCAACAACCCGCTATTTTTATGGGATTTATCGCCCGTTCTTACAGTTTTATTACCGATTTAGGATTACCCGATGTGTGGGTGATGGATTCTAAAGTGCAATTCATCGACGACATTAAACCTTTGCAAGATACTGAACTCTATCGCGTGCGAGGAATTTCGGGGATTGAATGGGCAATGCCTTTGTATAAAGGCATGTTAAAAGCGCGAATGGACGATGGAACGTTTCAAAATTGCAATGTTATTGGACTCGACGACACGACGTTGATTGGCGCACCGCCGATTATGCTAGAAGGCAAAGTCGAAGATTTACGTCGTAGCGACAGCGTGATTGTTGATATTGATGGCGCGACTGAAAAGCTCGCTAGACCGCCATTAGTAGCAGGCGGTGCAAAAATCCCCTTGAAAATTGGTGACAATTTAGAACTCAATGACCGTCGAGCAATTGTCGTCGGCATTGCCAAAGTAACACGCACATTTCAATCTCAGCCAGTTGTTTATACCACTTATTCGCGTGCAAAAAGTTACGCTCCACGCGAAAGAAGGCAGCTTTCATTTGTTTTGGTAAAAGCTAAAGCGGGACAAGATTTACACGAATTAACGCAACGAATTACCGCTAATACGGGGTTAGCGGCTTATACACGCCAAGAATTTATGGATTTAACGTTTTGGTATTTGATGAAAAACACAGGCATTCCAATCAATTTTGGTGTCTCGGTTTTATTTGGTTTTATTATCGGAGCGGCAATTGCAGGACAAACTTTTTATAACTTTACGCTCGACAACATTCGGCAGTTTGGCGTGTTAAAAGCAATGGGCGCGAGTAATGGGACATTGTTGCGAATGATTTTATTACAAGCTGTTTTTGTCGGCAGCATTGGTTATGGCATCGGCGTTGGATTGACGGCGTTGTTTGGTTTTGCAATGCGCCATTCCATTTTAGCGTTCCAATTTTCATTTCAATTACTTATTTTTAGCGGCTTGGGTGTCAGTGTCATTTGCGTGTTTGCAGCACTGATTAGCATTGTAAAAGTAATGCGCTTAGAGCCTGCAATTGTGTTTAAAAGTTAATATGAATGTCGCGGTTCGCTGTGAAAATTTAACCAAAACGTACGATACGGGTGAGCAAAAAGTCACCGCGTTAAATAACGTCAATTTAGAAATTCGTTTAGCGGAATTGATGATGCTCGTAGGGCCTTCGGGCTGTGGTAAAACAACGCTCATTTCAATTATCGCGGGCATTTTGAATCAAGACGCAGGCTTGTGTGAATTATTTGGTGAAAATTTATTAACCATGAAAAGTGCAGATAAATTACGTTTTCGCGCGACAAAAATTGGCTTTGTTTTTCAAGCGTTCAATTTATTACCTGCGTTAAATGCGGCTGAAAACGTTGCCGTGCCGTTAATTATTAACGGAGTAAAACGTGAAGTAGCACAGCGCAGAGCCATTGACGTTTTAGAACGTGTGGGGTTAGGTGAGCGATGGAAATCATTACCCGCGCAACTTTCAGGCGGACAACAACAGCGCGTAGCGATTGCCAGAGCATTGGTTCACAGTCCGAATCTGATTGTTTGTGACGAACCCACTAGCGCGTTAGACCATAAAAGCGGACATAACGTAATGAATTTATTGAAAGAAGTTGCCGTTGATGATAATCGCGCACTCGTTATTGTGACGCACGATGCGCGTATTTTTAGTTTTGCTGATCGCATTGCTGAAATGGATGATGGGCATATTATTAGCATTTCTGACTCACCTAAAACAGCATGAAACATACACTTCCAATACTTGCCGCCGCTGGATTCCTCTTTGCATCTTATACCGTTGTGAGCAGTAATAAACCTGTTCCCATAGCTCCTGCATTCGTCGAACCCTCGTCTGCGCCGTATGAACAATTTATTGCGGGGGCAGGGATTATCGAACCCCAAAATGAAAACATTGCCATCGGTTCACCGCTTGCTAGATTAGTCAGCAAAGTAGCTGTGAAAGTTGGTGATAAAGTCAGCGCAGGCACGCCGCTTTTTTATTTAGATGACCGTGAAAATCAAGCTGAATTAACGTTGCGAAAAGCGGATTTAGTTAAAGCGAAAGCCGATGTTTTAGTGGCAAAAGCGAGCGTTGACGATACACAATCGTTATTTGATTTGGCGAATTCTGTGTCAGATTCGAGAGCAATTAGCGGCGAAGAAGTTTTAAAACGTAAAAATGCGCTCGCCATTGCCAAAGCGAAATTAGAAAGTGCCACTGCATTTGTCGAGCAAGCACAAGCCTCCATTTTGCAAACTCAAACCACGCTAGAACGCTTAATAGTGCGTGCGCCGATTGATAGCGAAGTTTTACAAGTGAATGTTCGTGCGGGTGAATTTGCCAGTGCAGGCGCATTATCAAAACCGCTGTTAATTTTGGGCGATTTAAAAACATTACACGTTCGCGTTGATATTGATGAAAACGATGCGTGGCGGTTCAATAAAAATGCCAAAGCGGTTGCTTATTTGCGAGGCAATCGACAATTTAAAGTCGATTTACAACTTGCTTATCTTGAACCCTTTGTTGTCCCTAAAAAATCGTTAACAGGTGACAGCACTGAACGTGTTGATACGCGCGTTTTACAAGTTTTATATCAATTTGATCCGAAAGATTTATCTGTTTATGTCGGGCAGCAAATGGATGTTTTCATTGAGGCAAATAGCGCGAGTAGTTTATGAAACGCCTCGGTTTTTGCTTGCTGTTGATATTGAATTCTTGTGTGGTTGGACGTGATTACCGACCGCCCGAAATGCCAATTCCTGTTCCTGAAAAATGGAGCGAAGAGGTTGCGGCTCAAAAAACATCTGGCGAATGGTGGAAACAGTTTAATGATGCAACGTTAAACGAGTTAATTACCGAAGCGACAACGGCAAATTTAAATCTAAAACAAGCATTATCGCGAGTTAAAGAAGCACGAATTTTAAGGCGTGAAACGATTGCTACGGGATTACCCAATTTGAGTGGTAAAAATGTGGCAAGTAGGCGTTTTAATAATTCTTCTCAAGGCGGTGGCAGTCCTGTTGCAGGGCAAGCAATAAACATTTTTCAACTCGGTTTTGATGCGGCATGGGAAATTGATTTTTTTGGTGGTATTCAACGTGCTGTCGAAGCGGCGGATGCGTCAATTGATTCGGAAATTGAAAATAGTCGCGACGTTTTATTAACCTTGCAAGCCGAGGTGGCGCGAGAATATATGGCGTTACGAACGAATCAGCAATTAGTCGCCACGCACAAAGAACTGCTCGCGGCACAGACTGAAACGATAAAACTGCTACAAATTCGCGAGCAAAGCGGTTTATCAAATGCGTTAGAAGTTATTCAAGCTCAAGCGCAATTTGACAATCTCCAAGCCAATTTGCCCAATTATGAAACCGAAATTAAACATGCTGTTCATGCGTTAAGTGTTTTATTAGGACGTGAGCCGAATGCGTTGGAAAAACGTTTTTCGAATGTAAAACTCATTTCCATACCGACACTTGCCATCACAAATTTGCCATCAGAATTATTGCAACGTCGTCCCGATATTCGAAAAGCGGAACGGCAAATGGCAATGGCAAACGCACAAGTTGGCATTGCAACGGCAGAGTTGTATCCGAAAGTAAATTTAGCCGCATTTATTGGCTTGCAGAATTTAAAAATCACCGATTTCACGCCAATGGGAAAATCGTGGTCTAGCGCGTCAACGATTACCATGCCGTTGTTTAATTGGGGCAAGCTACAAGCGAATATCGAAGCAAAAGACGCTCAATTTGAACAAGCGTTTTTGGCATATCAAGCGACTGTTTTAACGGCATTTAAAGAAGTCGAAGATGCGTTAGTGGCGTATCGTAACGAATCACAACGCTATGAAGCCCTCGCAAAAGCGATTCGCTCAAATCAAACTACCTTAGATTTAGCAAAAGAACGTTATACCAAAGGATTAACAGGTTTTCTCGATGTGCTGCAAGCGCAAGAATCACTTTATCAAACCCAAATTTTGAAAATTCAAAGTTTATCGACTATGACACAACAAGGCATTGCGTTGCATAAAGCATTAGGCGGCGATTTTGCGACGCATCCTGACAATTCATAACATTTCTGGAACTTTCTCGTGACTTCATTAACTGCCTTGCGGCATAAAAATTTTACGCTGTTTGTTATTGCCCGTTTTTTAGCGACAGTTGCGTTGCAAATTCAAAGCGTTGCTGTCGGTTGGCAAATTTATCAGCAAACAGGTAATCCGCTTGATTTGGGATTTATTGGATTAGCGCAATTTTTACCGTTTGCGTCGCTGATTTTGATTGCAGGGCATTATGCTGACCAGTGGAATCGTCGCTCGATTGTGTTGAGTTGTTTTTTTGTGGAATTGATTTGTGGTTTATTGCTGTTGTTTTTTGCTCGTGAAAGCTTAACGTCGGTGGTTCCCGTTTTTGCTGTGATGGCGTTATACGGTGCAGCGCGGGCTTTTATGATGCCTGCTAGTCAAGCGATTTTGGTCAATTTAGTGCCGAGCGAAAGTTTAGCCAATGCCGTGGCTATCAATTCATCGCTGTATCATATTGCGGTTATTGCAGGGCCTCCTTTGGGTGGTGCATTGTATTTGTTTGGCACAGAAACGGTTTATAGCATCGTCACGGTTTTATTGTGCATTTCAGTGCTGTTAATGTTGCCGATTCACGTCAATTTTGAAGTCAAAAACCGCGAACCCTTGTCGCTGAACGCCTTATTTGAAGGCATTCGTTTTGTACGCTCCCGTCCGATTATTTTCGGGGCATTGTCGCTAGATTTATTGGCGGTTTTATTTGGTGGCGCGACGGCATTACTTCCCGCTTACGCAAACGACGTGTTGCACGTTGATTCGGTCGGTTTAGGTTTGTTGCGTGGCGCACCTGCTTTGGGGGCAACCGTTACGGCAATTATTTTAAGTTTCTTCCCAATTACACGCCGCGTTGGACTTTGGATGTTTTCAGGTGTGTTAATTTTTGGCGCAGCAACCGTTGTTTTTGGGGCTTCAACATCGTTTGAACTCTCGCTCGCCGCATTATTTTTAATCGGTACAGGCGATATGGTCAGCGTTTATATTCGTCATATTTTGGTGCAACTCGAAACACCTGACGACATTCGTGGACGTGTTAGCGCGGTAAATTCCGTTTTTATTGGCGCGTCGAATGAATTAGGCGAATTTGAATCAGGCATGACGGCTGCTTTATTAGGCGTTGTACCAGCCGTTATTGTCGGCGGTTCTTTAACTATTGGCGTGACGTTAATTTGTATGTGGGCATTTCCTGTTTTACGAAAAATGAATCGATTTCCCGCCATTCCAAAATAAATGCTAAAGTTTTCTTCCTAATTTTTATTTTTTACGAGTTCATTTTCATGTCATTACCACAATTTAGTTTTGAATTTTATCCGCCCAAAACGCCCGAGGGTGCCGTCAATTTAGATACGGTTCAATCGCAACTTGCCGCGTTAAATCCTGAATTTTTTTCGGTTACATTTGGGGCAGGGGGGTCAACACGCGATAAAACGTTTGAAACCGTTGTGGGCATTCAAAAAAAAGGCATTCCCGCCGCACCGCATTTGTCTTGCGTTGCTTCGACGAAAGAAAACATTCGTTCAATTTTGAGTGACTATCGTGA
This sequence comes from Methylococcales bacterium, assembly GCA_028688755.1. Classification (GTDB taxonomy): domain Bacteria; phylum Pseudomonadota; class Gammaproteobacteria; order Methylococcales; family Methylomonadaceae; genus UBA10906. Next base: position 11,856 of record JAQTXN010000039.1, read on the forward strand.
AAATGGTATTTCAAAAATTGTCGCGCTGCGCGGTGATTTGCCATCAGGCATGATGTCAGCAGGGGAATTTCGTTATGCCAATGAATTAGTTGAATTTATTCGCGCTGAAACGGGTGATTATTTTGATATTCATGTTGCGGCGTATCCCGAAGTTCATCCACAAGCGGCGAATTTCAACGATGATTTTAAAAACTTCAAACGCAAAGTGGACGCTGGCGCAAATGCAGCGGTAACGCAGTATTTTTACAACGCACAAGCGTATTTTCATTTTGTAGACCAATGCGAAAAATCAGGCATTACGATTCCAATTGCGGCGGGAATTATGCCCATTACGCAGTATTCACAACTGTTTCGTTTTTCGGAAATGTGCGGTGCAGATATTCCGCGTTGGTTACGCAAACGTCTTGAAAGTTTTGGAGATAATCGTGAAGCCGTGCAAGCATTTGGTCTCGAAGTTGTGAGCAAATTGTGTCAAGAATTGCTTGATGGTGGCGCACCAAGTTTGCATTTTTACACCATGAATCAAGCCGCACCAACGCTTGCGATTTTAAAAAACTTGAATTTAGTAAAACAGTAAAAATGCCTCAGCTAATAGACCGATTCGGTCGAACCGTCGATTATTTACGCATTTCCATTACCGATAGATGCGATTTTCGCTGTGTCTATTGCATGGCAGAAGACATGACGTTTTTGCCGCGAAATCAGATTTTAAGTCTTGAAGAAATTTACACGCTAGCCAAAACATTTGTCGAACTTGGCGTGAAAAAAATTCGCATTACAGGCGGCGAACCCTTAGTGCGAAAAGGGGCGTTGGAATTACTCTCGCAACTCGGCGCATTAGAAGGTTTACACGAATTGGTTTTAACGACAAATGGCTCGCAACTTGTCACGGCTGCGCCGATTTTAAAAGCGGCAAAAGTAAAGCGTTTGAATATCAGTTTAGATACGCTTGATGCTAAAAAATTCAAAGAGTTAACTCGAAATGGTGATTTGAAGAATGTTTTAAATGGCATTGATACCGCAAAAAAAGTCGGTTTTGAGCGGATTAAATTAAATGCCGTAATTCTGAAAAATCGTAATCATGACGAAGTTTGTGATTTGGTGCAATTTGCGATTGATAACGCGCTTGATATTAGTTTTATTGAAGAAATGCCGCTGGGAATTGTTGAGAAACACAATCGCGCTGAAGCGTATTATTCCAGTGATGAAATTTATGCTGATTTAGCAGCGCGTTTTGAATTACAAAAAAACAACGATAATACAGGCGGTCCTTCGGATTATTTTAGTATTTCGAATACGCAAACCCGCATTGGTTTTATTTCGCCGCATAGCCATAATTTTTGCAGCACTTGTAATCGCGTACGTTTAACGGTTGAAGGTCGATTGTTGTTATGTTTAGGTAATGAGCATTCGGTGGATTTGAAAGAAATTTTACGTTCGCCAAATTTTTCGTCTGAAAAACTCAAGCAAGCCATTATTGATTCAATGCAAATTAAGCCTGAAAAACATGAGTTTAATGTCACAGAACAGCCAGTCATTTTTCGATACATGAATATGACTGGCGGCTAAAAATATATTTTTAGCCGCTAGGATGAAATTAGAAACTCAATAAAATACTACGCATAATAGTAATAGCATTATGTAGAAAAGCCCGAATGTATAATTAAACTGTACATTCGGGCTTTTTTGCATAGTGTCGCATTATGCGTAGTTTCAAGTTGTTTTTTTATGCTGGCGCAAAGGTTCTTGTACTTAAAAGTCCACTATCTATAACCAGTGGACTTTCGCGACACGGTGTCGTTTTAATTTAATTTTTATACCGCTACGTTTTTTCTACATTCTTCTTTTTCTTTGGCTAATTTCAGCCAAATATCTCGAATTTCGTTATTTCCCGCTTTTAATGCGTTGGATACTGCCATTATTTCAATTGGGTCTATTTGCAGAGCTTGCGCGAGTCTTATTGCATTTTTTTCTGATATTCCGCTTCCTTTTTGTATCGTTGTCCATGCTTGTCTATCCATATCAAGAAACTGCATAGCCTTGTAATAGCTTTCTATTCGATATTTTTCTCGTAGCTCTTCTATGTAGTCTTTTATAGTTTTCATGTTTTTGAATGTAATTTAGTTCTTGACATCCTTCAATGTAATTTGTAGATTTACATGTAATTTAAAGATTTACATTGAGGACAACCAATGACACTTAAAAATTTTCATAATTCTTCAAATACTGGCGACGTTGTCCAGTTCCCTAGTTTTGTCGTCAGTGCAATAGGCTAGGGGGCTTTTATGAATTCAAATGAATGTTGTCAAACAATGGAAATCAAATGGAATCGACCAGATTTAGTTTGTCCTTTTGGATTGCCTTTGGTTTTAGCTGAACAATCGATTATCGCACCCCAAGGAATCGGTAAGGTTAATTTTCAAGAAATTGAATCATTGTATTCAAATCACAAACCGCCGCGCGGTTATTCTCTTTTTTGGTTTTTGTCTAAAAAACCGCCTGTTTCTCGTAGTGATGAATTTAGAGCCAATATCCGTGTTAGAAAAATGAAACAACGGATTATTAAAAATTATCCATTGTTTGCGGAACAATTTATTGAAGAAGAATTGCATCAAAAGTCTGACTATTTCAGTGGAAAAATGACTAATGACCAAGTGGAAGCAATAAGTGATTTTACTATTGAGTATCAAAATCAAGTTCAACGCGCTAAGCGTAATCTTGGTCTGGTTGTTCATGTTGATTGGCGATTATTGAATCATGTAATTGTTTGATTTTTATGATTGATATGCTCGTTCTTCGTTGTAACTTCAAGAAGCAACCGCATCCTTTTAAATTGGGCGAGTATGAATACCCAATGTTCAAATTGGATGAGCTTGGGATTCCGCTCGAAAAATTCATCGATAAAGACGGCGAAGTGATGAATGTTCGTCATCCTTGGGAACGCATCCCAAGTAGTTTTGAAGGGATGGCGTTTAAAGTTTTTGACCATCGTTTTGACGCGCTTGATTCTTTTTACGTTGAAATTAAAGCTAGTCCAGCAAAGTTAATGCAAGGACATAACGTTTTTGGCTCAAGTGATTTTTATGATTGTTGCTGGACGATGTTTGAATTGCTTTATGACGCATATCCAGACTTGTGTGAAAAGCATTTAGATTTTCTTTCTTGGTCGCTTGTGCAAATTGATATTACTTACGCTTCACGCGCTAAAAATAACCAAGAGGCAAGAGCGTTTATTAACGCTTTGCAAAATGTGAGTTATGGGCATACCAAATCACGAACAGGCTATGACGGTACGGCTTATTTCGGTAAGAAAAATAGTCGATTAAAAAAAATTAAGGTTTATCACAAGGCGGCTGAGGTTGCCGAAACCGTTAAAAAAAATGAAAAAAGCGCAAATGCTCAGGCGTTGGCGCAAATTTATACAGATTCTCTTTTGAACTTTGCCGACGGAATGATTCGTTGGGAAGTTTCACTTTATCACCGTTATTTTGAACGGCTTGGTATCACGACAAATTTAAAAGAAATTTTTCAAACAAACGCCTTTTCTTCTGCATATCTACAAAATTACTGGAATGCAGCTACTTCTGATTTATTTATAGCCTTAAAGGGGCAGTCCATGAAAATTATTAACGACGATGAAGTTAAAAAAGCCTTGCGGCTTAAATTTAGCAAAATTTCTGAAAAAACAGGCAAAACATCAACAACGGCGGCTGATTCTGCGTTTAGAACTTATAAAGATATTCGCCGTGATGGTTACGAGATTATGCGTGATGTCATGAATCTTCGTACTTTCCAGCGTCATTTAAAAATGATTTGTGAATGCGGCGTATCGCGAGCGGCTTTGCAGAATATGACGGGCTTGGATGATGGCGCAAAAATTATTCCGTTTGTTCGGTTTATTGAGGTGAATTTTGGGGCGCAACACCCCGACTGGTATGTTCAGCCAGCACCAAAACACGTTTATGAACCACAGAAAAAAGTAGTTAATTTTAAATAGTTTTTAATTTTTTGGAGGGTAACAAGATGGCATATAACAAATATGAAGTATTAGGCATTGAACGTGATAACGATAACGATGGTAAACCGCGTGTTCGTTTGGTTTGTCGCGAACCTGTACCACCAGAAGTACGCATGAATCTTTCAAAAGCGGATGCGGTTACTGTTGCACAGTTTGAGGCGTTAATTGGTCAGACGGCAATGCTTCCGTGTCGAACAGGTCAAACGGATGCAGGCTTACGCTTTTTAGTTTTGGAACAAGGCGAACCGTTTGCTATGCCGCCAAATCCTTCAAAACCCGTTGAAACGGCTAAAGCTCCAGCTGGTGTAATTCCGCCTGTTTCATCGATGAAGTAATTGAGTGGATTTGATTAGTCATGATTTCTTCACAGTATTTTCGACTCCTTGATTTGATTCAGCCGCATATTTTGCGTGTTGTTTTTTTTCTTGTTGCTTTTTTTCTAGGTTTTATTTTTTCGGCTTATCTTGCTCTTCGCTCTGTTGAATCTTCAAATTTTGTTGATTGCGGCAATGGCTATATGGTGCGTCCGCCGTTGGCTTGCCCTGAAATCGGGGCAAATTTTTAGTTATGGCTAAAATTGTTATTTCGCTCTGTCTCCTTGCCTCTGGGTGTGCTTCTTATGACACCCGCCTTTTTTCTCCTTTGGGGCAAAAAGTGGATTGCGGTAATGGCAAGCGGATGGCGACTTTTGAACTTTGCCGCTTGGATGCGTGGGGTTATTAGCCGTGGCTTTCTTGTGTTTCGTAGATAACGGGGCAGGTGGTTGGAATACAACGCAAGTTTCGGTTGCTACAGATTGCACAGGTTTTGTTGCCCAAGCGGCGGGTTCTTATTCGGATTTGGGTTTGGGTTTGCTTTTTAAAACGTATTTTGAATTTGACCCAGCCATTTTTTCAATGATTGTGTTGTGGAATATGGTTGCTTTTGTTTCGGGTTATTCGATTCGTCGGGTGGTTCGTCTTTTAGCGATCTTATGAATTTTAGAAATTAAAAAAGTAAATAAAGGCGATTTTTTGGCATCTGCTTTTTTTAACGTCTTTCAAAACTGTGTTGGTTAGTTTCTACGCGCTCTTGCGGAGTTTTAACCCAGCTTTTTATTTGAAGGAATTCAAAAATGTCAAAATTTACTGCTTTAAAAAATTCTCTTAAAAAATTCTCTCCTGTTGCTATTGGTGCTTCTGTTTTAGCTTCTGCGGATTCTGCTTTTGCTGCTAATCCAGCCCTAGGCGATGTTAATACGGCGATTGCTGATGGCAAGGAAATTGTCGGAGCCGCCGCTAGTGGCTTGGTTACTATCGCTGCCGTTGTGGCTGGTGTCATGTTGGTTGTCGCATTGCTTAAACGGTAAAGCCTTTGTTAGTTACGTCATTTCTCGCTTGTACGTTCGTGATTTCGTTTTATTGCGGATATGTAGGCGGATAAAAATGGATGTTTTCTAAAAAGGGCTGTGGCGTTCATGCGTTTCAGCCCTTTTTTAATTTAATTTTTTTGGGGGGTTTATGTCTACCTTAGTTGCGGATACTTCTTTAGCCGCTATTCCGTTAAATTCTAATTTTTCATCTTCTTTTTCTGCGAATCAATTTCAACTATTTTCTTTTACTTTACCATCTGAAGAAAATGTTGTGCTTACTTCCTTAGGAATTGCAGGTATTCATAATTTAACTTTGTATAATTCAGCGGGTCATGAATTTCTTTCTAATTCTTCTATTCTTTCAGCTGTTCAATTAGCCAATTTTGGTGGTTCACAATCTTTTGCGTTGAGACTTTCGCCTGATACTTATTATTTTTCTTTGAAGCCTTCGGTTTCTGGAACATTGACGGTTAATTTAAAGGCTTCTTCTACAAGTATAACCGCTGCAAATGCTGCTGTTACTACTTCATTTACTCCTGTTTTTGATACTTTATTTTCTGTTTCCAGTACTGTTTCTAGTTCTGAATTGTCTGCTTTGCAAATTTCTGTTAATACGCTGACTGCTGATAAAGCGACGCTTCAAACACAATTAGCGTCTGCTCATTCTGACGCTGATTATCAAACCGTTGTTTCGGCTCGCGATACCGCGCTTGCCGATAAAACGGCTGCATTGAATCAAGTTACGACGTTAGCGACGGAAAAAGCTCAGGTATTAGCAGATAAAGCGACTGTTGAAGCGGCTCGTGATACGGCTCTTGCTGATAAAGCGACTGCGTTGGCTCAAGTGGCGACATTAACTGCTGAAAATCAGGATTTATCCGCTGGAAATTCTACTGCGGTAATTCAGATTTCTTCTCTTTTTGCTCAAAAAGCACAGCTTTTGTCTGATAAATCGATTGTTGAAGCGGCTCGTGATGCGGCGATTGCTGATAAATTGACGGCTGAAACTGCGCGTGATGTGGCGATTGCTGATAAAGCAGCTGGTTTGCAAGGAGTTGTGTCTAATCTTGATGGTGTTTCGCTTGCTGCGGGTGTCGTTACTTTTTCTAAAACTAAAGCTGATTACACCGCGTTTGATTTTGATAAAACCATTAACGCCAATTCATTGGCTAACAAAATCGTGACGGGTGTTAATGCTACGAAAGTGACTGCGGGCGATGGTAATGATACCGTCACGGCTGGCGTTGGTAACGATACTATTGATGGCGGTAAAGGTGATGATTCTATTGCCGCTGGTCAGGGTAATAACGTTTTAACTTCGGGTGCAGGTTCAGATTCAATTACTGCGGGTGCTGGCAACGATAAAATCGATGCTGGTGATGATAATGACATTATCAATGCTT
>JAQTXN010000040.1 GCA_028688755.1 Methylococcales bacterium
CATGCCAATTTGTAAATTCGTGACGTAGACGCATTGACCACGCGCAAACGATAAGCACGACTTGCTACGTCTAAACTAAAATTCGGATGACCGTTGATTAAAATTTTATCGCCAACAAACCCCGTCATCTTGCTGTGCATCATTGACGAATAAATAAACTGATTGTCACGGTCGAATTGTTTATCTTGAATCACAAGCGGAATTTCAAATTCACCTGCTGGCAAATCTAATTTGGCTTCTTCGTCATCGTTGACAATTATCGCGCCTGCTAATCCGAAATAAACTTGCTTGCCTGTTACGCCATGTTGATGCGGGTGGTAAATATTCAAACTTGCTCGATTAAGCACTTCAAATTCATAGACTAGGGTTTCACCTGGATCAATTGAATACATCGGATGTCCGTCCATAATTTGAGGAACGTGTAAACCATGCCAATGTGTCACTGTTGGTTGTGACAAGCCGTTGTGCAAATGAATCCGTACTTTTTGCCCTTTATGCAAACGAATAATATCGCCTAAAAATGAATTGGGGAGGTTAGTGATTGTGTCTTTTGGACCTTTGATTAAGTGTGCGCTATATTGCAGCAAATTCGTTTTTGAGCCGTCTAAAATGGGAATTGCCGCAGGTTTACAAAACAAATCAAATTCAACATCAGGATGAAAATTTGGTGATGCCTTATTCGGTGTTATTTTTTGCATCATCATTTCGTCGGAATGCTGATTGTGCGAGCCACCCATCCCCATTCCCATACCATTCATAGCGTGAGCAAGTGTTGGCAAAGCACTTACTCCCACGATACCTAAGCCCGTTTGCATTAAAAAACGACGACGTGATTCATTAAAAACGTTCATAAAAGCTCCTCAATGTTTTAAGAAATGCGACAAATCGTCGCAGTCTGTTTTTGAGTTTAGGTTAGATTTTATGGATGTTCAAGTTATTGCACAAAGATGAAAATACGACAATTGAATGGGCTTTTATAAAAACGTACATCCGAGGTGAATTGATGATGCCATTACCGTTATGGGAACAGCAATTTGAAGGTTGTTCCTACGCCTATTTCTGATGCAACGATGATATGCCCTCCCATTTTATGAATAATTCCACTCACCACTGATAATCCTAGTCCTGTTCCTTCGCCGACTTCTTTAGTGGTAAAAAAAGGTTCAAAAATACGCGATAACTTAGCAGGTGAAATTCCCGAGCCTGTGTCAGAAATTTTAATTTCAACAAATTTACCAATAATTCGTTCTTGGCAAGCACTACATACTTGTGTTGAATAATTACCACCAACATAAACGCCCAATTTGATAGTGCCTTTATTGGCAGGCATTGCATCACGCGCATTCACAATTAAATTGACAATAATTTGATATAAATCTGTTTCATCAATGGTGATGTAAGTGTTTTCGAGTAAATCGTATTCAATAACAATCGTCGAAGGAATCACCTCTTGCAACATTACTAAAATTTTATTTAATACTTCAGTAAGTTCGAGCGTAGCCTCACTTTTATTCGATTCATCTTGACGGCAATAAGTCAGCATTTTTTTAATCAAATCTGCTGCGCGAGAACCCGCAATTTCCACTTGCTGTGAATTGTGGATTAAATCCTCTTTCGCCTCACCATCAGGTAATTCTTCCGCCACATATTTATTAAGTTCGTTATAACCTAAAATACTCGCCAAAATGTTGTTGAAGTCATGAGCAATCCCTGCGGTTAAACGCCCAATACTTTCCAATTTCTGCAAATGATTAAGTTGCTGTTGCAATGCGGCTTGCTCGTGTTCACTGAGCTTACGTTTTGAAATGTCGCGTAAAAAGATATAAAAATTATCGTGCTTAGGATTAAAACTCATCAACACTTCAACAAACCATTGGGTACCGTCTTTACGCTGGTGCATCGATTCAAAAACTTTGCTTGTCACTGTATTGTTTAAGGTGCTGAGTTGATACATCAAATCACCTTTATGATCGCTTGCCTCTAAATCTGAAATCATCATGCCCAGCAATTCTTGCTCGCTGTAACCTGATAATTGGCAATAACATTCACTGACATCGACAAATTGACCGTCTTTATTTAATTCCCAAAAGCCATCTGTACTTTCAATCACACTGTCGTATTGCATTTTTTGCGATTGCAATTCAATTTCTAATCGCTTTTTTTCAGTCACATCAAAACTGATGGAAATGTAATTTTGAACTTTACCACCATTGTCTTTATCTAAAATGGGGAAAATCGACATGTTAAGCCAATGCAATTGCCCATTTTTATGGCGATTGCAAATCTCACCACTCCAATTTTTGCCTTTTGAAATGGTTTGCCAGAGGTTTTTAAAAAAGTCATCACTGTGAATGTGCGAATTGAGTATCGAATGATTTTTACCGACTAACTCTTTTTCGCTGTAGCCAACATGACGACAAAATTCGTCATTAACGAAGGTAATAATGCCTTTTAAATCTGTTGTACTAATCAATGCCGCTTCGTTAAGCGGGGCGAGCATATCAAGCGGCAGCTCTTTCTTACTTTCAGGCATGAGACTCACAGTTTATTTTTTGATGAGCGAACTTAACATCTCGGCTAATTCAGCAAAATCTTCTGCACCACGACTTTTTGGTGCGTAAAAACGAACAGGTTTGTTAGCTGCAAAGGCTTCTGCAAGTTTAATATCAGTGCGTATTCCTGTTAAAACCCGCAATGCCCCGAATTGTTTGGTGACTTGCTCGGTAATTTGTTTGTGTTGACGAATGTTATTTGCAGTCATCACGAGCAAAAAACCTAAAATTTTAAGTGATCGATTAATTTTTGAAATCACTTTAAATAAGAGACGCACTAACTGACGCACACCTTCAAACGATAGAGGATGTGGAACATACGGCACTAATACCCAATGCGCGGCAGATAACGCATTTAACAATAAGTTATCGAGTGACGGAGGAGTGTCAATAATCACCAAATCAAATTGTAAAGCAATGGATTCGTGCGACAGCGCACGCGCTAAACACTTCTCATCGTGACCACTGCTGTGATGTTGAAAAGCAGGATTTGCAGGCAACAAAGACAAATTGGGAATGGTGGTTTGTTGAACAGCATCAAGAATGTGCATGTTAGGCTGAGTAAAAATATCGTGAGCCGTCGCCTGTCCCGCTTCGATTTTTACACCCAGCCCGACTGCACAGTGACCTTGCGAATCTAAGTCAACAAGCAACACACGCTGACCTTTTGCAGCAAATTCGGCAGCCAAATTGACTGAAACAGTCGTTTTACCTGCACCACCTTTTCGATTGGTAATAACTAAAATAGACACAACTAAGCCAATGCAAGTGAAACAGCCTCGCGCAATTGATCGCGAGTAAAAGGTTTTGACAAAATGCCTTTTACGCCTAAAAGTTCTGCTGATTCAAGATTAAATTCAGCGGTAATCGCGCGTCGTCCACCCGAAATAGCAATAATGGCAATCTTTGAATCACGGCATAGCAATTCAGTAATCACTTCAATACCATCTTTGTTTGGCATAATAATGTCAGTAATCACAACATTTGGTTGAAATTTATCAAAAGTACGCATTCCTTCTACACCATCAGAAGCCGTTACAACTTCATGCCCGTCACGAGTTAGCATTTGTTTTAGTAACTCACGCAATTGTTCTTCATCATCAATTACTAGAATTTTCGCCATAACCTGCTCCTTAAAATTAAAAACTAAAAACGACGATTCATTCTTACACAACACACTGTTTTAGAAAAGCTCAAATTTAGGTGGTGCGTCTTCATCTGCATCTGAATTCATACTGCTGTTGTGATGTGATTCTTCTTCAAGATAATCTTCAAGAATGATGTTCATTTGTGCAGCAAAATCGTCAACTAAATTTCCAGTACTTGCTTCAAGTTCGTCTGCAAAGACTTGAAACAATTCATCTCTACGTTGCATAGCAATTTGCATACGTTCAATGCGTTGGCGAACAATGTCTTGATATTGAATACTGCCTAAAATTTCTGAAATATCGGCAGCAAGTTTGCGGTTGTTGTTATTGATTACTGAAAATAACGTTTTGTAGTATTGGCGCATGTCTTCATGACTTTCTTCAAGTTTTTTAACCGATTCCATGACCGCCGCCGCTTCGTTCATTTCAGCCATCACTTCTTCTAAAAACTTGAATTTTAAACCTTCTTTAATCGTATGCCGCGCAGCGTCTAAACCATCTTCAATCATTTCAGCGGCTTTATTTGAATTCACCGCCAGTTTTCGTACTTCATCGGCAACAATTTTAAAACCTAATCCTGCTTCACCAGCGTGTGCGGCTTGAATAGCGGCATTGACGGCTAAAATGTCAGTTTGGAAACTAATTTCTTTGATGCTATCGACTAAATTAGTTAAACCATCAATTACGCCACTTACACCTTGAATTGATTGAATATCTGCTTGGATTTTTTCAGGAATATCTTGAATAAAATGTGCAATTCGAATGATAAAACCCACACTGTCATCAACACCGCTATCTAATGAGCTAATTTTTTGCACTGCGTCCGTGATATAACGCACCAAATTTTCTGCTTCATTACTCAAATCACGCATCAACGTAACAAGTTGAATTGCTGAATCATTGGTATCGTTTGCCACAACGTTTAATTGCTCTTTAACCGCATTTTCAAGTTGTAAATGTCGATCGATGACAGCATAAGTTTCACCAATTAACGTTGTTAAAATCGGCGACTCTTGCGTTTGCGTAGCTTGAGCAGGTAAATTTTTCAGCACATTCTGTAAATTTAAGAGTAATTGTTTCGTTTCATTGATTTGTTCACGTAATGTTGCGTCAATTTTTTCACTCGCGTTTAGATATTGTGTAATTGCGTCAGCGGTCTGCTCAATTTGCGGTAACAAATCTTGTTTAACTGTCTCAAGCGTGTCGTTGTTACCATTTTGCAAGGTTTGAATTAAATCTTTGACCCGCTCTGCAAGCGATGTCGCGGCTTTAGCTAACGTCACAGCAAGTGCGTCCGTTAATGTTTCAGTTGATAGCTCTGAACTTTTCACTCCTAACGCGCTTTCTACCCGCTGAGTAATACCATTTAAAACATGGCGCAATTTCTCATTTGAAGCATGAACGCGCTCTTCAGGCGATAAAACTTGAGGCTTTTGCATTTCTTGAACAAGAAAAACTTGCGATACCAACGCAATTGCCATCGCAATTCCCAAAAACACCGCTTCTTTAAATTTGCCTAGTGAGGCTTCTAAATAAGAGCCAAATAAAATCGCGCAAATCATAAGTATCAACAACAAACCGCCGCTGATAAAAAAAATGCGCCCTGCTCTGTTTTTGAAATCGATGTTTTTGGATTTTGCTGCCATGTTTTATGCTCCAGGCAAAACTTGCTTGATGATTTTAAGTAAATCTGCACCACCAACGGGTTTTACCAACCACCCAGTTGCCCCAGCCGCTTTACCTTCATCACGTTTACCTTGATTCGCTTCTGTCGTGAGCGTCAAAATAGGAATAAAGCGAAAACCAGGTAACGCACGCGCTTTTTTAATGAATTCAATGCCCCCCATGTTTGGCATATTGATGTCAGTAATAATTAAGTTTGGCTTTAATCCTGCGTTAAGTTTTGCCAATGCTTTCACGCCGTCTTCGGCAGTTTCAACTTTAAAACCAGCGATTTCTAAATTGTTTTTCACACTCATGAGCATCGTGACAGAATCGTCCACGAGTAAAATTGTTTTTGCCATTTCCTTCCTCTTTAGTTTTTTTTATTGGAGTGTTAATTAAATGTTGTCACAACTAGTAGTAGCCGACTTTGCTTATTGTATCCGCAAAAGCCAATCAAAAAATGGCTTCAAGATCTAAAATTAAAATTGTTTTATCGTCTTTCTTACCATAATGCGAAACTAGCTTACTTGAAGAAAATAGATTTAACGGCATAATTTCTGAAAGGTAATCGATGGAATCAATTTTATCGACGGGAAAAGCTCCTACTTTTTCTTCCCAACTAATCACGAGTGCTACGTCTTTTTCGCTTTGTTCGTTAATCATTTCATAAAAATCAGCAAACAAAGCCAGCATCTTGGCTAACGTTGTATATTTTGCATTATCAATTAACTCAAGTGCCGATGCGTGATCGTTTTGATGCAATAGTGCATCAACTTTATCTGCAAGTCCGTGAATTTCTCGATGTGGCTCGGCAAACTTTTCTAAATGTGAACGGATGTCGTAATTAACATTTGAATCAGCAAGATAAGTGTCATACCACTTACCAAATGCACACAAATGCGAATTCCGTTGCAATTTGAACTCTCGATTTTCTTGGCAACAATTTTTTAATTCATCAAGCCAATTTTTATGATCTTGTTCACGTTGTTGCAACGTACTGATGAGTTGTTCACGTTCTTTATTTAACGAATCGTGTCCCATAAGACCGCGCGTGTCATAAACGGGAATCGTCGTGCCTCGTAAATTGATAATACCTAATCTATTTTTAGGTGCATCGGGAACAGCCGTAATTTTGCCCACTAAGTTAATAATTTCGCGTACTTGCGAAACGGGAATCGCGTAACTCGTGTCCTTAACTTTAAACAGCGCGTATTTTTCATTTGTATCCATTTGACGTTTTCCTCAAGCTGATTTTCAGACACATTTAACTTGCCAATGCTGCCTTTAACCAAATTGCCAAATCTGCGTCTTTGGGTTCATGAACAATTGTCGGTTTAAATGCCATTAAAACCTGCAAACTCGACGCATGAATATGGGTACAATCTGCGAGATTGATTTTACCTTTTGGGTTTTTCAATAACCATTCAAGCAAGCCTTCAGCTTCTTCAACACTAACAAATTCCGTAAATACTGCTAAGGATTTTTTAAATTCAATTGCCATGATTACATTAACTCCCGTGGATTTAAAACCATTAACACCGAGCCATCACCAAGTAATGCTGCGCCCGAATAACCGCCTAAACCACCTAAAATACCTGTCATTGGCTTCAAAATGATGTCAACGGTTTCTCTAAAATCATCCACCAAAATGCCAACGTGTTCGCCATGAACTCGCACGATTAAGGTTGCAAACTCGTCATTTTCATTGGGCAATTGCGGCATATTGCTCGCGAGCAAATCATTCAATGGCAGCAGCGGCACAATTCGACCACGCAACACAGTGGTTTGTTTTTGTTTAATACTTTGAATTTGTGAACGCGGGACACGCACCGTTTCAACCACCATATCCATCGGCACACCAAAAATCTGTTTGTTCGATTGAATAATCATCACATTGGTAACAGCCATCGATAACGGCAATGACAAATAAAGTCGCGTACCTTTGCCAACTTCACTTTCGATACCTACCGTACCATTTACTTTTTCAACTGCCGAGCGCACAACATCCATACCAACGCCACGTCCAGACAAATCTGAAATCACGTCAGCCGTTGAAAAACCTGCGGCAAAAACTAAATTCACCGCATCTTGATCGCTGATGCGTTCAAGCGTGGCTTCATCGATTAAACCTTTTTCATAGGCTTTATGTTTAATCACTTCTGGATTGATACCTTTGCCATCGTCAATAATTTCAATCAAGACGCGATCAGATTCTTGACTAGCACGAATCAACAATTTCCCCGTGCCATTTTTTCCCGCTGCAATTCGCACATCAGGTTGCTCTAAACCATGATCTAAACTGTTACGCACTATATGAATTAACGGATCCGACAAGGCTTCGATGATATTTTTATCCGCTTCAGTGCTTTCGCCTTCTAAAACGAGGTCAACTTCTTTACCCAATTTGCGCGAAATATCACGCACCATGCGTGGGAAGCGTTGAAAAATGAACGATACAGGTAGCATCCGAACTTGCATAATCGTATCTTGCATTTCTTCAGCAACGCGATTGATAACAGCATATTGGGCTTTAATTTCGCGTGATAAATCGCGCACCCCAAAAACAGTTTCAGCGCGAGCGGCTAAATAAGGCAACGCATTTTTCGCAACGACCATTTCACCAATCAAATTCATCAAACGGTCAATTTTTTCTTGATCTACTTTTAACGTTTTTGAAGCCGTCACCGCATTTGGTTCATCCGCTTTACGACCTGCGGCATCTTCTGCTCTGCGTCCAAATTTAACATCATTTTGCATCGCTAAATTATTTACGGGAGCTGGAATTTTTTCAGCAACCACTAACTCGGGGGCATTTTCTAATGAATGCTCTAACCATTTTAATAATAAAGTAGGCGAATTTTCAGCCAACGCATTTTTTATCGCTAATTCAAGTGAATCAACATCTTGCGAACGCCCAATCGATTTATAGCAACAAATAAGCGACGCACCAACCGACTTTAATCGTCCCTCATTAAAACCACTCAAATTTAGAATTTCACGTTGTGCATTGATGACTTCATTGAAATACTGCATTTTTTCATCGACAACGCTATTTGAACCGTTACTTGTACTGACAACTGCATTTCTAACAGGCGGAGCAGTAGCAATGGTTGTAACTGTTTCAACAGGTTTTAATTCAGACCAATCAGGCGATTGCAACGTGCGTAAAGATTCAAGCAAAGCGCGTTGCGCGGCTTTATTTTCAGGTTCACGTTCAATCAAACGTAACACCCAACGCAATGCCGAAGACGACCACAAATCAGGCGCACTCAATTCGAGCATCGTGTTAATTGTGCGTGTTACTTCTTCGGTCTCGCCTTTATCAAATAACGCAAATACATTAGCAATAAAATCTTCATCAACCGCGTGTTCATCTGTATTACCGCTTGGTTTCACAAACGCTAACGCGGGAATTTCAATGCGACGGTGTTCGTCTGGAATGTAGCGGAATAAATCTTCTAATTCTTCAGCAGGCGCGTGCGTTAAAACTTGATAAGAAGCGACACTGTTAAAAACATCCATTTCGGCAAGATTTTCTACCGTAGAATTTAAAACAACATTGCGCCACTCAGTATCTGGTACTTGTCGAATTAAATAGAATGGATCTTCACCTTTGAAAAAACTGTCTGCTTCGGGCGTGTATT
Organism: Methylococcales bacterium; assembly: GCA_028688755.1. GTDB lineage: Bacteria > Pseudomonadota > Gammaproteobacteria > Methylococcales > Methylomonadaceae > UBA10906. The sequence continues at coordinate 9,010 of JAQTXN010000040.1, forward strand.
CCACCCAAAAAACACTATCACCTCGCAAAGAATGTGCGTGCAACTGCTCGGCAATATCTTCGGGCAAATTGAGCGTTGGCAAACTCTCCCAATCAATTGAATTTTCGGCGACTTGCGTTTGTGTTATTTCATTTAAAATGTCATCAATTTCGCTTGATTCACTACCTGCTTCGCTCGCAGTAAGTAAGTTACGCAACGCTTTGGTTAGTTCAGCAGCAGGCGCAGCGTGTTTGTTACTAATCTTTTCAGTCGCTTCAATTTCATCCATGAGCATACCGACAAAATCCATTGCATCAAGCAATTGGTCAGCGAGTTTTTGCGAATAATTCACCCGTCCATTTCGCACCGCGTCCATCAAATCTTCGCTGGCGTGTAACACGCGCGTCATTTCGGGAAAATCGAACAGACCGCTGTTCCCTTTTAATGTATGAACAAAGCGAAATAATTCGACCATCAACTCATGGCTAGTGGGATCGCTTTCTAATTGCATCAATTTTTCGCCAATGCCTTGCAAAAAATCTCGTGCTTCAGATAAAAATTGTTCTAATAAACTATTCATCACAAGGTCTCTCCGAGCAATAATCGCGCATAATTCACTAATTCATTGGGTTTAATTGGTTTTGTAATATACAAATTTGCCCCTGACATGTAGCCGAGTTGTTTATCACTGCCGCCTGCTTCGGTTGTAACCATAATCGCTGGCGACTGCAGCGCATCGTCTTGTCGGCGAAATTCTTTTAAAAACCCGTAACCGTCTAATTTAGGCATATTCACATCCACAATAAAAAGGTCATAAGGTTTTACAAGTGCTTTTTCTAAGGCTTCAATGCCGTTAATGGCTTCATCAACGCTATAACCCGCGTTTTCTAAAATGCCGCGATGATAAAGACGTACTGTCGCGGCATCGTCTATAACGAGTATATGTTTCATAAATGCTCCAAGGGTTTTTGATAGACAATCGCTTCGGGAAATTTACGCACACGAAACAAGGACGAAATTCGACTCATCGATTCAGAGTGACCTAAACACACAAAACCACCCACTTTCATTGCATCGTAAAAAATTTCAGCTACTTGCCGACGTGAAGCATCATCAAAATAAATCAATAAATTTCGGCAAAAAATAATGTCCATATTGCGATAAGCACGCACTTCTGAGGTTTCCATGATATTGACTCGACTAAATTCGACTGCCGAACGCAAATCATCACAAATCTGATAACCGTCATTTTCATGCCTAAAGTATTTTGCCAAAAACGGTTTGGGTAAATGTTGCACAGAGCGTGCCGAATAATGCCCACGTTTGGCTTGCTCAATAATTTGGGTATCAATATCTGACGACATAATTTCTACGTCCCAATCGTTAATGCCCGACCAATACTCAAGTAAATAAATCGCAATCGAATACGGTTCCTCACCTGACGATGACGGTACAGACCAGATTCGAATCGGGGATTTGTCTTTTTTATGACTGACAATTTCATCCATTAACGATTCAACAAGACATTTGAATTGGTATTCTTCACGAAAAAAATACGTTTCATTTACCGTCATCGTATTGACTAAGTTTTGAAATTCATTACCCGACGCTTCAAAACGTACCATCGTGAAATAACTACGAAAGTTTTCAGAATCGGTTGCCTGAATACGCTCAATGAGACGTTTATCGACAAAATAACGCTTTGAATCATCAAACAAAATGCCTGTTTTGCGGTAAAAAAATTCTTTGAATTTCAAAAAATCTTCATTGCTAATCGTTATGGCAGTCATTTTATTGACTCCCGTCTTCGATGCGTTTCAATGCCAAATCTGTCGTGAAACAAATATAGGGATCATCTTCGAAACGAATTTTTAATTGTTTTAATGCTGGCAACGCGCGTTCAGTTCCCACTTCTGATAGCAAATCCACCGCCGTTGCACAAACATTGATATGTGGATCTTTTGCAATAACATCGATGAGCCATTTTTCAACATCTTTATGACGCAACGATTCCAAAATGTTCACTGCAAAAATGCGAACGTCCGAATCGGAGTCATTTAACAAGGTGTGAATAACGGGTTCAACGTGTTGCGGAATCGCTTTTAACACTTCAATGGCTTCATTGCGTAACCCAGCATCTTCACTACGCAAGCAATGTATCAAACCCGCAATTGCCGCATGATCACCAATTTGCGCCAACGCATTTAAAATGGCTGCCCGTACACTTGCGCTTTCTTCATACGCAAGTCGCGCAACTAAAGGCTGACTTGCGTCTGGCAAAGGCGTTAAATCACGAACTGCCCAACGCCGCGCGGTTTCATTTTCAGCCCCCAATTCGGCAACTAAATCTGCAAAGTCACGTTCTGTATGACGCTCATCGTGTTCTGTGCAGTGAATTGGCGTAGCGGTTTTTTTTATGAATGCCATGCAATTCTCCTCATTTTTTCTAGTTAGCCCACGTTATCACTTGGCGAGTGATACGCGACGCGGGTAATACTGTGGTTGCGCCATTACGGCTAATCAGTTCAGCTGGCATACCAAACACCACACAAGATTCTTTGCTTTCAGCCACGGTTTTGCCGCCACGATTTTTGATTTCAGTAAAAGCCTCTGCCCCGTCATAACCCATCCCTGTAAGCATTACGCCAATTACATTGCGCGGATCATAGTGTTCTAACACTGACCGACCGAGTAATTCGACGGACGGATGCCACGCAAAATCTTTATTTTCAGGTCTTGGCAGAACTGTTTGTCTGCCACCACGCGAAGTCACAATCATGTCTGCACCACCCTTGCCAATATAAATTACGCCCGTTTCAATCGGCATCGGACTATTTGCTTCGACGACATGCAATGGGCATAACTTGTCCATTCGTGTGGCAAACGCGCCCGTAAAACTAGCTGGCATATGTTGCGCGACTAAAATTGGATAGGGAAAATCTGCAGGAAACAAAGGCAACACATCTTCTAGTGTTCTAGGTCCCCCCGTTGACACGCCAATCACAACAACGCCGTTACTTGGCGAACGAGGACGTGCTTTTTCAACAGGCACTGGAACGGAAACAACACGCTTGCCTTTTACTTTTGCACCCGCTGCAGCACGCACTTTGGCTACTAATTCTCTTTTTACGTTATCGAGCGAGGAAGAAATCGTGCCATCAGGTTTTGCAATATAATCAACTGCGCCCAAAGCCATCGCTTCAAAAGTGGCTAACGCACCTTGTTCTGTGAGCGAAGACACCATGACAATGGGAACAGCACGTTGCGCCATCATGTGCGAAAGTGCTGTTAAACCATCCATAACAGGCATATTTATATCTAACGTCACCACATCGGGTTTGAAGTTCATATTTTCATAAATCGCTTCTTCGCCATTACGCGCAAGACGAATTTGAAAATCAACTTGTTCTTCAAACACTGAGCTAAGTTGCCGACGCATCAAAGCCGAATCGTCAACGATGAGCAGTTTAATCATGCCTGCATCCATTCCTATTTTTTGTTTAACTTTTCTTTTCATGAGGACAGATTTACAACCTGCCCCCACAAATTTTTATTTTGTAAATGCCGCCAAACCTTCTTTGTCTTCATTTTCCAACAGACGTGAAGGCTCAATCAGTAAAATTAAGCGTTTTTGTTTTTCAAGATTTGCCACACGCGCAATCAGTTTCAACTGGCTATTTGACAAATTTGGCGCAGGTTCAATCGCGGATTTTGGCACTTTCAATACTTCAGCAACCGAATCGACAATGAAACCTGTGCGAACGCCATCGAATAAAAACACCATGATGCGTTGTTGTTCGCTACGTTCTAACGTTGGCAAACCCAAACGACGACGTTGATCGATAACAGGCAACACCGCGCCACGCAAATTGATAACACCTTCAATAAAACTAGGTGTTTTTGGCACATGCGTGAGTTCACTTGGAACACGTACAATTTCTTGTACGCTTTCTATTGGCACGCCAAATTCTTCTTTGTCGAGACGGAATACGACCATTTGCTCGTCGTCTTCGATAATCGATTTTTCTGTGTCATTACTCATGGCATCATCCTGCATATTTTCAACCGCTTTCAAAGCGTCCATGACCGCGTTATGACGGAACATATTGTCTGCGGAAATAATCGACACCAATCGTTTGCCACCGTCTAAGCGGCAAATATCGGTGATTTCAGACATATCACCATCACGCGCTAGCATTGCAGGCATGGAGTCCACAAAGTTTTTCGATACCCGCAAAACTTCATTGACGGTATCCATCACAACACCAACTGACGAATTGCCTACCGAAATCACCACGATGCGACTATGTTCATTCGCCTCACGGAACGGCAATCCAAACATACGACGCAAGCTCACTAGCGGCAATAATCGATTACGCAACGTCATAATGCCTAAAACGTGCGAATCGGCGTGAGGAACATGAATAATATCTTCAGGGACTTGGACAATTTCTTGCGTGTCTTCGATGCTAACGGCATATTCTTGGTCAGCAACCGTAAAACTCACTAATTGCAACTCATCGCTAAACTGTTCAACATCTGCCGTCTCAGCTGTCGCGGTGACATTTGCGGCGTTACTCGTGTTTGAGCCTAATCTTGCAATATCGGCAAACTCATTTGAAATCAGTCTGTTGAAATCCAAAACCATTGTCATCGCATGACCGCCCACATCTTTGAGCAGTCCCGTCAATAAATCGGTATTTACCGTGCCGCTAATTGAGCTGACATATTCAATTTTTGCCATTTCAACGCCAACAACACGCGCGACTTTATCGACCACAAAACCGAGCGGTTGTCCTAAATCAATCACCAATGCACGAGTTGAATCGTCATGTTCCGCATCAGGAAAGCCAAAAATTCGACGCAACGAAATAATCGGAATCACTTTGCCGCGTAAATTGGCTAAACCTTCAAGCGTATCAGGCGTTAGTGGTACATGAACCACTTCAGGTACGCGAATAATTTCCTGAACAGGTGCCATATCAACGGCAAACACTTCGTCACCGACGATAAACGTGACAAACTGACGAACATCGGAAACTTCCTCTTGAACGACTAACTCGTCTGCGACAATTGGTTTTTCTGCCTCTTGTTCTTCTGTAATTTCTGTCGTCATTACATTCCCCTTGGATTAACCGTTCTGCAATTCATCTGCAAGTGAGGCAATTTCTTCAATCGCTTCAGCAAGTTCTGCTGTGCCTTGTGCTTGTTGTTTTGCAGATGTTGTCGCTTCAGCAACGGCTGCCGCAACGGCTGCCGAGGCTTCGTTTACTTGACCTGCCGTATACGTCACACTCACAACGCCTTCTGCCACTTTAGCGGCTTGAACAATAATGTTTTGTGCATTGCTAAGTAAGCCGTCAATTTCGCTAGTAATGCTGCCAAATCCGCTGACTAAAACTTTTACTTTTTCAGTTTCAGCAATCGCAATACTGCTGTTTGCTGCTAAATCAGATCGGGCAGTGATAACTTGTTCTTGAACATCGCGCACCATATCTTTGATACGCTCTGCGTTTTCAGAAGAATCTTGTGCTAAGTTGCGAATATCGGTACTTACCACAACAAAGCCTTTTCCAAATTCACCCGCTCTTGCTGCTTCAATTGAACCATTCACCGCAAGCATATTGGTTTGAACAGAGACAGTTGAAATGGCATCGACAATTTTTTCAACTTTTCGTGCAATGGTTGCCAAAGCAACGGTCAAATCACGCCCTTGATCAGTTTGTTCACAAGCAACAATCACTTCTGAAATTAAACCTTCCATCATTGAACACACTTCACCGAATTGATTACGCATATCGATAATGGCTTGTTCCCCTTCTTTGGCTCGCGAATCGGCAGTATCCGCATTACTTTTCACAACAACTAACGCCTCACCTGCTTGTCTTGCCGCTTCAAATTGTTGTTCACCGCCTTTACGAATTTCATCAATTGCATCCACTAATTGTGCTGAAACGCTGCTAATTTCATTAACTGTAGACGATAATTCTTCAGCTGCCGCTGCGACTTCTTCAGAGCTTTTCGTAATGTCACTCGACGTTTTTAGATCTTCAGCGGTATTGGCTAAATCTTGTACTGCACCTTCAATTTGTTCCATTGCAGTGGTTTGTTCATCTAACGTTCTAACTGCCCAATCAACAGACGTGGTTTGTTGAACAGACGCGGCAGATGCAACCTCTGCATTTTTCTGAATACCACCAACACGCACTTTTGCTTCACTTGCTGCGTCAAATACATCTTGAGCAGCTTTTGCAACTTCGATTGAAATAGTTTGAATACTTGCTAAACCCGTTGTGATGCCATCGCCTTTGTTCGCAGCACCTGTAGCGGTTTCTGACGACAATTTGACTAATTCAGCACAACGTTTCACTTCAGATTGGAATTGACTAACTAATTCTTGAATTTCTTTCGCGCTTTTTTCTGAAATTTCAGCCAATGTGCGAACTTCGTCAGCGACAACCGCAAAGCCTTTACCGTGCATTCCTGCTCTTGCTGCTTCAATTGCCGCGTTTAAGGCAAGTAAGTTAGTTTGATCAGCAATGCGACCAACCGCTTTCACGATTTGCCCAATGTTTTCAGCTTGAACTTCTAAATCTGAAATCACTTTCACCGAATTGGTTTGGCGTAATGCTACGTCGCGTGTGGCATTGATAGACAAGCTGATATTGCCGCTTAATACGGTTAATGTTTGTTTTAACGCATTGCCACGTTCGCGTGCTTGCGCTGAATCCACAACTGCACCATCAATCATGACCATTGCGTCTTGGCAAGATTTTAAAACTTGCTCTGAGTTTGAAGCAGCTTGTTTTGCTGCAACAGCAATTTGCTCGCCGTTTTTCTTTAATTCTCTCGTGGAAACAGCTGTTTCTGTGGTACTTGACGCTAATTCTGACGCGGCAGCGGCAATGCGCTCTGCGGCTTGTTGTTGTTTTGCAAAAGTACGCGCTTTTTTGCGTTGCGCTTCAACATCATGAGCGGAAGCTGCTGAACTTGGACGAGAAGTTGCAGCAGATGCAGGTGCGCCACTGGTGGTTTTTTTAATGAGTGCCATAAGAATTACCTTTAAATTTAAAAATTAGAAAAACGAAAACTGCTTTCAACGCCTTCGTTTATCGACAGCTAAGTCAATAACTAAAACATTGATTTATAACAACACAGCATTTTTGTAAGGCGAACAGAATCTACACCACAACCAATGCACTGCAAAGAAAAATCCACCTGAACGCAAAGGCGCGTAATTTGCTATAATCGCGCCATTATTTCGTAACATTCAAAATGAAAAGCACAAAACGTTCCAACGTGTTTATTCACCTACATTTTTAAAAAGAGAATTCATGTCAAATTCATCAAACTTCGCCAAAGAAATTATCCCCGTTAATCTCGAAGACGAGATGAAACAATCCTATTTAGACTATGCGATGAGCGTCATTATCGGTCGAGCATTACCTGATGTGCGTGATGGTTTAAAACCTGTACATCGACGCGTACTTTTTGCGATGAATGAATTGGGGAATGATTTTAATAAAGCCTATAAAAAATCCGCTCGCGTGGTCGGTGACGTAATCGGTAAATATCACCCACATGGCGACACGGCTGTTTATGACACGATGGTTCGTATGGCACAGCCATTTTCAATGCGTCACATGTTAATTGATGGGCAAGGTAACTTTGGTAGCGTTGACGGTGATTCACCAGCGGCTATGCGTTACACAGAAGTACGAATGGCGAAAATTTCACACGAATTACTTGCCGATTTAGACAAAGAAACGGTCGATTTCACGCCAAACTACGACGAATCCGAATCTGAACCGTCTGTATTGCCAACACGCATTCCGACCTTGTTAATCAACGGTTCATCAGGTATTGCAGTTGGGATGGCAACCAACATTCCGCCACACAATTTAAATGAAGTTATCAGCGCGTGTTTAGCGTTAATTGATGAGCCAAATTCGACGGTTTCAGATTTGATGGAACACATCAAAGGGCCCGATTTTCCAACAGCAGCATTTATCAATGGCGCGGCGGGAATTCGACACGCTTACGAAACAGGTCGCGGAAAAATTTACCTTCGAGCGCGTTGCGAAATCGAAAATATCGGCGACAGTTCACGTCAAGCCGTTATCGTCACCGAATTACCCTATCAAGTTAACAAAGCGCGTTTGCTCGAAAAAATCGCTGAACTGGTCAAAGAAGGCAAAATCGAAGGCATTTCGGGCTTGCGAGACGAATCCGACAAAGACGGTATGCGGATGGTGATTGAATTAAAACGTGGCGAAGTTGGCGAAGTCGTTTTGAACAATCTTTACAAACAAACTCAATTCCAAACCGTTTTCGGCATCAATATGGTGGCGATTCTTGACGGTCGTCCGTATTGCTTGAATTTGCTCGAAATTCTCGGCGCATTCATCAATCATCGCCGCGAAATCGTCACACGTCGCACGGTTTATTTACTTCGTAAAGCGCGTGAACGAGCGCATATTTTGGAAGGTTTGGCGATTGCATTAGCGAACATTAACGCCATGATTGACATGATTAAAGCCGCTAAAACGCCTGCCGAAGCAAAAGAAGGTTTGCTTTCGACGTTGTGGAATGCAGGTTTAGTTTTGAATTTGATTGAACGCACCAACGCAGGTGATTCGCGTCCTGACAATTTGCCCGCGATTTATGGTTTATCGGGTGAAACCTATCGCCTTTCAGAAGCGCAAGCACAAGCGATTTTAGAATTACGTTTGCACCGTTTAACAGGTTTAGAACAAGACAAAATTGTTGGTGAATACACGCAATTACTGGAACAAATCGCGTTTTACTTACACATTTTGGGCAACGATGTGCGATTGATGGAAGTCATTCGTGAAGAACTCGTTGCAATCAAAGACCAATACAGCGAACCACGTCGTACCGTGATTATTGAAAATCGGGATGATTTAACCGACGAAGATTTAATTACCGAAGAAGATATGGTTGTCACGGTTTCGCATGAAGGTTATGTGAAAGCACAACCGCTTTCAGATTATCAAGCGCAACATCGTGGTGGTCGCGGTAAATCGGCAACACAAACCAAAGAAGAAGATTTTGTTGACCAGCTTGTGATTGCCAGCACGCACGACACGATTTTGTGTTTCTCGTCGCGCGGCAAAGTGTATGCGATGAAAGTGTATCAATTACCAATCGGCAGTCGCGCTGCGCGTGGTAAACCATTTGTGAATTTATTTCCGCTTGAAGAAGGCGAAAAAATCAATGCTTTCTTGCCGACACGCGATTACGACGAAAATAAATTTATTTTCATGGCAACCTCAGCAGGAACCGTGAAGAAAACGCCATTGCCTGAATTTGCGAGCATTCGTGTCAGCGGCAAAATTGCGATTGATTTGCGTGAAGACGACACGTTAATTGGTGTAGCGATTACCGACGGCGAGCAAAACATCATGATGTTTAGCAGCGACGGCAAAGCGATTCGTTTCAACGAAGGCGACGTGCGTTCAATGGGCAGAACCGCAACAGGTGTGCGTGGTTTTAGATTGAACGAAAA
>JAQTXN010000041.1 GCA_028688755.1 Methylococcales bacterium
ACAGAAGTCGGCACGCTAAAAATTCAATGCGTTTCCATTGAAAATCCAAAACAACGTTGGAATGTTGAATTTCAATTGCGACGCGGTGCGGCAGTTTCAAATCAATCCGATGAATTACCGAAAAATTTAGACGCATTGTGCGAAAAAATCAGTGATATTTTTGGCGCGAAATCGAAACAAGTTGCGCCAAATGCGGTGAAAAATTTGCGTGCTGATTTAGAAAAAATGACTGGACAAGCACGAAGTGAATGGAATTCACCGTTGCTAAGAACATTGTTTAATACGCTTTTAGAAGGTGAAAAATATCGCCGTCGAACAGAGGCGCATGAGCGCGTATGGCTGAGTTTGATTGGTTATTGTGCGCGACCAGGTTTTGGTTATCCGCTTGATGATTGGCGCGTCGAACAGCTTTGGAAAATGTACCCGCAAGGCATTCAATTTGTCAGCGAATCACAAAACTGGGCAGAATGGTGGACGCTTTGGCGACGCATTGCAGGCGGATTATCGCAGCAAGCGCAAGAAACCATTTTTACGGATATTACCAAATACATTGACCCCGCAGCAGCACGGCAAGCAGGTGTTGCAAAACAACTTAAAATCCGTAGTTACGATGACATTGTGCGTTTGGCGGCGGTTTTAGAACGTTTGCCTGTAGCGAAAAAAGTTCGGCTCGGCGATTGGTTATTAAAACGTTTAGAAAAAGCCAGCGAATCCAATCAAACATGGTGGGCAGTAGGAAGAATTGGCGCGAGAATGCCATTTCACGGCAGTTCACATAATGTAATTTCTGCTGAAGTCGTTGACTCTTGGCTAACTCAAATGCTCAAAGAAGACTGGAAAAAAACACCACAAATTGGTTTTGCGGCAACGTTAATTTCTCGCATGAGTGGCGACAGAGCGCGTGATATTTCTACTGAAATGCGCGAACAAGTTTTAGAAAAATTAAAACTTTCAAAAGCTCCCGCATCGTGGTTGGAAATGGTTGAAAGCGTGAAAGAACTCAGCGAAAAAGAAGAAAAACAAATTTTCGGTGAAGCGTTACCGTCAGGGTTGAAACTCGTAACAACCGAATAATTTATCAAAACTACCTACTTAAAAAAGGCACAAAATTATGAGAATGACAGCTCAAGAATTCATTGATTGGAAATCAAAACGCATTACGCTCCTCGCTATGTCGGGCGCGGGCAAAACCACACTTGCCGATAAATTACCCAAATCAAAGTGGTATCACTATTCGGGCGATTATCGAATCGGCACAAAATATCTCAAAGAACCGATTTTAGATAACATCAAACGCCATGCGATGAGCGTGCCATTTTTGCGCGAATTATTGCGCTCAGATTCGCTTTATATCAAAAGCAAAATTTCGTTTGATAATTTAAATGCCGTGTCGAGTTATTTAGGAAAATTAGGCGATTCAAGCAAAGGTGGTTTATCGCTCAAAGAATTTAAACATCGGCAAAATTTGCATCGCATTGCAGAAATTGAAGCGATGAAAGATGTCCCTGCGTTTATTCATAATGCTGAAGACATTTACGGTTATCAAAATTTTATTAACGATGCGGGCGGCAGTGTTTGTGAACTGGATTGTGATGAAACGCTAAAAGTTTTAGCAGAAAATACGCTCATCATTTACATCAGAATTCCGCCTGAATTAGAACAAACCATCATTGATCGCGCTCGCCAAGAACCAAAACCGCTTTATTACCGCGAAGCGTTTTTAGACGAAAAGTTGACGGAATTCTTAGCATTAAAAAATTATGCTTCAACAGAAGAAATGCCGCCCGATGAATTTGTGACATGGGTTTTTCCAGAATTATTCAAAGCGCGTGTACCGCGTTATGAAGCGATTGCTGAAAAACACGGCTACACCATTTGCGGCAACGACATGGCAAAAGTCCAAACCGAAGATGAGTTTATTGCCTTGATTGCAAGCGCGTTAGCCAAACAAACAGGTTGAGGAAAGGAATCGATGCCATTAGTTGCACATACTGATTTACCGACATTTGAACGTTTGCGCGAAGAAGGCGAAGAAATTATTGACCCAAAACGTGCAAGCCATCAGGAAATTCGAGAAATTCATATCGGTTTGCTCAACATGATGCCTGATGCGGCGTTAGAAGCAACGGAGCGGCAATTTTTTCGTTTAGTTGGCGCGTGTAATCAAATCGCACAATTTCATGTTCATCCGTTCACCATCGAGGGTTTGCCGCGTAGCGCAGAAACACAGGCGCATATTGATAAATACTACGAGCCATTTTCAAAAATCAAAGAAGATGGTTTAGACGCGCTCATTATCAGTGGTGCTAACGTAACGGGGTCGTATTTGCCTGATGAGGATTTTTGGGAACCGTTGACCGAAGTTTTTTCGTGGGCAAAAGAAAATGTGACTTCGATTTTATGTTCTTGTTTGGCAACGCACGCGATTATTCATTATTGCTACGGCGTTGCGAGAACGCGTTTGCCTGAAAAACGGTGGGGCGTGTTTTCACACACATTAGTTGATAGAACGCATCCGCTGGTTGTGGAAATCAACACCCGTTTTGATGTGCCACATTCACGTTTTAACGAGATTTTTCAAAGCGATATGGAAAAACACGGTTTGCGTGTTTTGGTGGCAAGCGCAGAAGCAGGCGTGCATTTAGCCACCAGTGAAGACGGCTTTCGGATTGTCTTTTTTCAAGGACATCCCGAATACGACGATATTAGTTTGCTCAAAGAATATAAACGCGAAGTGTTGCGTTTTTATCGTGATGAAATTTCAGACTATCCGCCTTATCCAAAGCATTATTTCAATGCGGAATTAAAAGCGATTTTTCACAGTTACACGCAAAAAATTAAACTCGCCAAAGCACAAGGCGCAGCATTGCCTGAATTTCCTGAACATCTTGTGCGTCCGTATTTGGATAATACTTGGCGTGATACGGCAAAAGCCGTTTTCAATAATTGGCTGGGCAAAATTTACCAAATCACGCATCAAGATCGACGTATTCCGTTTATGGATGGCATTGATCCCAAAAATCCGTTGGGAATTTCTTTACGCTGAAAAAATGACTTCGTAACCGCCGAATTTCCGAACGTTCAAAACGCCTTTTTCAAAAATTAAATACTGTCCTTTAATGCCGTGCAAAATGCCTGAAATGTGCGGCGTTTTATCAAAATTCAACGCGCTAACTTTCGTTGGCGCAATGTCGATTGGATAATTCAAATCCACTACGTTTGCATCACTTAAAAATGTGATTTCATTTTGATTAAGTTGCTTTAACTCGTCAGCGCAGATCGCCACTAATCGGTCTCGCTCGGTAATTAAATCTAACGGTTCAATTTGATGTTTGAGCATGCGTTGCCACTGCGTTTTATCGGCAACGTGCCGCGCAATCAGTGTTTCGATGAGTCCCGACATTTTGCGCGTGGTAACTTGAAAAATCGGCAACGCTTGAATCGCACCTTGATCAATCCAACGTGTGGGAAGTTGATTGTGGCGCGTAATACCGACTTTTAAACCGCTGGTATTCGATAAATATACAAAATGTGGCTGAAAACAAAACGATTGCGCCCAATTCGGCTCGCGGCACGTTCCTGCATTGTAATGACAAATTTCAGGTTTCATCATGCACATATCGCATTTTGCAAGACGTGAAAAACACGAATAGCAATAACCTTGATTAAAACTTTTCTTTGTCGGCATATTGCAATGCAAACAGTAGATATTTCCTGTGTGTTGCAACGTCACGGTTTGCCCAATAAATTGATTTAATGGCACGCGCTGATGATTTAAAACTAATTCGTAACGAATTGGCGTGTCGTGAGTGGCGACCATTTTTTCTAAACGCCCTTGCATTTATTTCCCCTGCTAAAAAGCACAACGTAAGTCTGATATAATGCCGCAATTCGAAAACTTTCACCTTAAAAAAAGAGGATTTTATGTCACTAATGCGCGTGCCAGCAGGCAAAGATTTACCCAACGATATTAACGTTATTATTGAAATTCCCGCTTACAGCGACCCCGTCAAATATGAAGTGGATAAAGATACAGGAGCTTTAACCGTTGATAGATTTATGGGAACAGCAATGCAATATCCAACCAATTACGGTTATGTTCCTAGCACGCTTTCTGACGATGGCGACCCTGTTGATGTGTTAGTGATTGCGCCTGCACCGTTACTGAGCGGTTGCGTTGTGCGTTGCCGTCCAATTGGTATTTTAAAAATGGAAGACGAAGCAGGGCATGATGGCAAAGTGTTGGCAGTGCCTGTTGATAAACTCACACCGTTTTATAAAAAAGTTCAAAGCTACGACGATATTCCCGAAATTACACTTGTTAAAATTGCTCACTTTTTCCAACATTACAAAGATTTAGAAGAAGGCAAATGGGTAAAAATCGAAGGCTGGTTCGGAATTGAAGAAGCGAAAAAAGAAATTCTCGATAGCGTCGTACGTTACCAAGAATCGCTAAAATAGAAAACAATAAAAAAAGAAAATGGCGCATTGTGCGCCATTTTTTTACCTCATACTTTTAGCGTAAAAGTCACTGGACCATCATTAAGCAGAGCAACTTTCATATCAGCACCAAATTCACCAAAATGCACGCTTGGATACGTTTTTAGCGCGTGTTGTTGCAAATAAAAAAACATTTCTCGTCCAAATTCAGGCGGCGCAGCCGATGTGAAACTCGGACGATTGCCTTTGTCAGTATTTGCGGCAAGCGTGAATTGTGGAACTAATAACAATCCACCTTGAATATCACGCACACTCAAATTCATTTTGTCGTCGCTATCAGCAAAAATTCGATAATTCAAAATGCGTTCTAAAAGCCGTTCTGCCATCGCAGGTGTATCGTTTTTTTCAACCGCGACTAACGCTAAAATCCCTTGCTCAATTTCACCAATTTTTTGGTGATTCACCGTCACACTCGCGTGCGTGACGCGCTGAATAATCGTAATCATCTCGTTACCGCGCTAATTTAAAACGCTTTGCTTCGGTAGAAAGGGGAAATTTTGTCAAAAGCAAAGTTTCATAATGTTTTGCCATTCCCAAATTTCCCGACGCACCTTCGATTTGTGCGGCAATCAACAGTGATTCGGGAGTTTGCTCAGTTTGTTGCGCGTAACGTTGTAAATACACTTTTGCTGCCGAAAAATTGCCTTGTTGATAATGCACTTTTTGCATTTCAAGCAGTGCGGGAGCGTAGTTTTCGTTGAGTTGCAAGGCTTGTTCAAAATAGGTTTGTGCTTCGCCGTATTGGGCAAGTTTCATGTAACAACGCCCTAAATTTGTCATCGCAAGCCACGGACGCTCATTTAATCGGTCGTTTGTTGTCGCCGTTAATAATTCAATGCCTTTTTGTGTTTCGCCTTCTTCACACAAAAAACGCCCGTAATTATTTCTTACGCCTAAATCTTCAGGTGTAAGTGAAATAGCCGTTTGATAATGCGAACGGGCTTCGTCCATTTTGCCTAGTTTTTCATCTAAAAAAGCGAGCGCATTAAACGCTTGTGCATTTTTAGAATCTAAGCGAATGGCGTGTTGCAAATTTTCTCGCGCAATTTCCAATTTATTCAAATTCAAATAACGCACGCCAAGTTGCAAATAAATATCTGCCGCATCGCTTTCGACTGTTTTTGCATCGTCAATGCTCGCGCAAGCAATTACATTGATTAACAAAAAACTTGAAAATAATAAGTTGAAAATTCGCATTGTTACGCCACGTTTTGCAGTTTTAAATGCCGACGACTTTTGTCAGCCACTTGACCGACTAATTGACCGCACGCCGCATCAATATCATCGCCGCGCGTTTTACGCACAGTCGTGATAATGCCTGCATCATTGAGCATCGTTTTAAATTTTAAAAGTGTTTCTTTATTTGAACAGCGATAAGGCGAATTCGGGAAAGGATTAAACGGAATTAAATTAAGTTTGCACGGCACAGTTTTGAGCAATTTAATCAATCCTTTTGCATCTTCCATTGTGTCATTTACACCGTCGAGCATCACATATTCAAAAGTGATAAAACGTCGGGGCGCAATTTTCGCGTTTTCACGACACGCTTCCATCAATTCTTTTAACGGATATTTTTTGTTAATCGGCACGAGTTCATCACGCAATTCATCACGCACCGCATGAAGTGAAATCGCTAAACTCACGTCACACGCTTTGCCTAAACGTTCAATCGCAGGCACAACGCCTGATGAACTAATGGTCACGCGCCGTTTTGATAAACCATACGCGAAATCGTCCATCATTAAATTCACGGCGGCGACCACGTTATCGAAATTGAGTAACGGTTCGCCCATGCCCATTAAAACAACATTGGTAATTCTGCGGTCTTTACCGACGCGATTTTGTGCAACAAATAATTGTCCGACAATTTCAGAAGTCGTGAGATTACGATTAAAACCTTGTTGTGCGGTTGAACAAAAACTACATGCCAATGCACAACCGATTTGCGACGAAATGCACAATGTGTTGCGGTCATCTTCGGGAATAAAAACGCTTTCGATACGATTGCCACAATGTGTTTGCATTGCCCATTTTATCGTACCGTCAGTGGCAATTTGTTCCACGACAATTTCAGGCGTTGCGATTTCGCAATTTTCATTCAAATATGCGCGTAGCGATTTGCTCAAATTGCTCATTTCATCGAAGTCGTACACGTCTTCTTGATAAATCCATTTCATCAATTGCGTGGCGCGGAAAGGTTTTTCGCCTAGCCCGACAAAAAAGGCGGCTAAACCTTTTCTGTCGAAATCAAGCAAATTAACCTTTTTAAGATTAACGAGTTCTTGCACAGATTTCCTCTGCTGAGAAGAAGTAAGCAATTTCACGCGCCGCAGATTCTAAAGCGTCTGAACCGTGAACGGCGTTTTCATCAATGCTTGACGCGAAGTCAGCGCGGATTGTGCCAGCCGCCGCATCTTTTGGATTTGTTGCGCCCATGATGTCACGGTGTTTTAAAACAGCGTTTTCGCCTTCTAAAACTTGCATAATCACAGGACCTGAAGTCATGAAAGAAACTAAATCATTGAAAAAACCACGTTCGCTATGTTCAGCGTAGAAGCCTTCCGCTTGTTCTTTAGTTAAGTGAAGCATTTTTGCGGCAACGATTTTTAAATCGTTTTTTTCAAAACGGCTATAGATTTCGCCGATGACATTTTTTGCTACTGCGTCTGGTTTGATAATAGAAAAAGTACGTTCAATCGCCATAAATTTTAAAGCTCCTAAATTAAATTAAAAAAATGAGCGCGAATTATAGCGGATTTGGCACAGAACAAGGGAAGACTTTAACTAAATCACTTTTTTCAATATCGTCGTTAAATTATCTAAGGGTGATATTCATTTCGCGTTTTGCCACTCTAAAAACACTTTTCCCTCTATTTTCTTGAGCTTTCCACAGTACATTATTGATTTGAATTTCGCTTCCTGAATAAACGTATTGCGTTACGACAACTTTTGCTGTGTCAATCACACTCATATTTGCAATCATCTCTTTTAGTTCGCTTTCGTGTCCTTCTTTTTCGAGTGTTAACTTGCTCAACGTACGATGAAGTTTTTCTAACACGCCGTCATTTCCTTTTTCAGGATGATTTTCAATAAAGGATAAAACGGTCAGGATGTCTTTTTGACTTTTTTCGTTAGCAGATAAAGACGCTTTTATTTCTAAAATCCGCTTTTGGATATAAGGATTTGAACCTACTTGAGTGCGTGTTTTGAGGTTTGCACTCGAACCAATAACATTTGCCGTGACTGAATTCATTGCCCATGTAATACCGCCGATAATTGATGATTTGTTACTTTTACATTTGTGACCAATCATGATTTTATTTTGTGCCATGAGGGTGTTATTCATTGAGTATTGTTCAATCACAATGTCTATTGCGGCTTCAATAATGAAATTTTCAACAAAGCCTATAACAGCAGAGCCTCGTGTAATAATTTTTCCCTCTTTCCCTTTTTCGGCTTTGCCATAACCTTGAATTCCGCCTTTGACGACAACATTTCCGTGGCTCAATAATTCACTGTTCCCCGTTATGCTTCCTTTAATCGTTAAGTTTCCTAAACATTCTATTTTTGAGTTGAAGACATTCCCTTCAATAGTAATGTCTTCGACAGCATAAACGGTCATCCCTTCTTTAACATCGCCATTTACAACAACCGAACCATTAAAATGAATGTTGCCCGACGCTAAATCGACACGTTTAACCGTGAGAACGGGGAGAACAATCACGCCATTTGGCACTAAAACAGGCTGACCCGTTATGGTAGAAATGATTTGGTTTTCATTTTCAGGATTTAAACAAACGCCTTTTCTGTCATTAGAAAAAGGCGTGTCTACACCACCAGCAGGCGGAACAATTTCACCTAAAACATTTTGCCCTGCTTTACCTTCAATTGGCGGTGTGCGTACCATCAGCACTTCTCCCGCATTAACAATTGAAATGGTATTACTCATTTCTCTGAAATCCACACTGCCATCTTCTTTGACGAGTGGTTGAGATTTTTTTTGATCTATACCAGAAATTAGACTAACAAATTGAGTATTGACACCTTCTACCGTTTCAATGCCTTGAGCGATGACAAAATCTTGCGATTCACCTTGCTTTAAAATTGCTTCAATTTCCTCTTCGGAAACAATTCCGTACACAATATTTTTTTCAAGTAACTGTTTTCGAACATCAAAAATGGTGATAGCGTTACCGCCAAAATTGGGAGTTAACGTGAGATAGGCTTGCATTTTGTCGTCAGAAAGACGAATTTCACAAGTTGCATCGCGCTGTTCGCCAATTTCAAATTCGAATGATTCATGGGTGGCGCGATTATATTCATGCGCTAATTCAAAAACTAAATTGTCGTTAATAAGCAAACAATTCAGGTTTCTTTGTTCAAGGCGATCTTTGATAATTTGTGCAGAAAGTTCTATTTTGTCGTTGCAAGGCGAAATGACAGCATATAGTTTTTTATTCTTAGGATTTACTTTAAAATCAAGCCCGTTTTCTATTTCGTTGCTCATCACACTAACTCTACAATTTAAGTTAAAAAAAAACGGACGAATTGTAAATTTTTCAAAAATAAATTGTAGGAACTGGTTCACATAATTCGAATTATCTCACAAAAAACTTTCAATATAGAAATAAATGACTAACAATAAAAATGCAAAAATACATGATAGGTTATTGATAATTAAAAACTTATCAACATTGATTGCAAGTGGATGTCCTATCAGGGCAAAACTTGGAAAGAATGAGAGTTTAGTAACGACTATTACGGAGATAAATGTTGCAGATGGGACGTTGATGCTCGCGTATGGTGATTGTGATGACATGAACAAAAAGCTAATTTCAGTCCCGTATGTCGAGTTTAATGCGGTATTTCAGGGGACTTTTATTTGTTTTACGGTGACGGCAATTAAAAAAATTACCTACAAAGGTCGTCCTGTTTTTGTCATGTATATTCCTAGCATGTTGTATTGGAGTAATCGCCGACAGCATAATCGAACAAAAATCCCTTCTGATAGTTCAAGTTTTTGTGAAATTATTCTTTCTAGTCCCTCGCAAGAAGCAGACGAAGAATATCGGCAAAATTATGAAATAGTGACAAGTAAAATCAGAGACAAATTGCTTGCAAAATTAAAATCTGAAAAAGAACGTTCCGCACATGCTCGGAAAAACCAAGAAATTTTGATCAATTTAATTCAACTTGGTTTATACGATGTCAGCCAATCAGGCTTTTCTGTGCTGAACTGCGATGAGTCATACTCTTATTTTTTAACCCCCAATACGGTTTATGAAAATTGCAGAGTCGTTTTACCAAACAATCATGAAATTACCTCGTCTTTTAAAATAGTTTCTAAGCGAAACGTCGATCTTAATGATGAAGAATTAGATTCGTTTAAAGAATTGGTGGGCGTTAAATTCTTGAAAATTGAGCGTTAATTCAACGAGTTTTTTCATCAATACAAAAACAAAAAAAGCGATGCCTCATAAAATGAGCATCGCTTTTTCATGCCAAAAATTAAGATTTAAGCAAGAAGAATCAAATCATCTTCTGTAAGGCTTGTAACACCTGTTAATTCAATTGAGAATTCTGGTTCAATATCTGCGTCGGTACTGACATAGAGAATCCCCGCCGCTCCTCTCGTTATTGGTGCTTCAAACCAAACTTTGTTGGTTGCATCAAAATCAGGAGTCAATAAATCAGTATTGTCGATGATAAATTCTAAATCTGGAATAACAATGTCGGTTACCGCACTTCCTGACGCGTCAGTTGTCGTACCACCTGTAGTGCTAGTTGTTGCACTTCCAGTGGTATCTGTTGCAGTGCCAGTTGTCGAACTCCCTGTAGTGCTAGTTGTTGCACTTCCAGTGGTATCTGTTGCAGTGCCAGTTGTCGAACTACCTGTAGTGCTAGTTGTTGTACTTCCAGTGGTATTTGTTGCAGTGCCAGTTGTCGTACCACCTGCTGTGCTGGTTGTTGCACTTCCAGTGGTATCTGTTGCAGTGCCAGTTGTCGAACTCCCTGTTGTGCTGGTTGTTGCACTTCCAGTGGTATCTGTTGCAGTGCCAGTTGTCGAACTACCAGTTGTGCTGGTTGTTGCACTTCCAGTGGTATCTGTTGCAGTACCAGTTGTCGTAGACGATGTTGTTGCGATTTCTAAAGCTAGCCCTGTTTTACTAATAACGCCACTAAGCAATTCGCTATTTACAAGACCAGATAAATCAATCGTATCTTCTCCTGACTTGAAGTCACGAATAACATCACGATCAGCTTTTGAAATACCGCTGTCTGCTGCTGAAGTAAACACAAATGTATCTTCGCCTTTGCCGCCTGTGAGTTGATCTTTGCCTAAGCCACCAATCAATGTGTCGTTGCCACTATCGCCTTTTAACGAATCGTTACCATCTTCACCATTTAACAAATCTTCGCCGTCACCGCCAAATAACGAATCATTACCGTTACCACCACTGAGCGTGTCATCGCCTTTGTCACCTTTTAAAGTATCGTTGCCATCAAAACCTAAGATTTCATCATCACCCGCTAAACCACTAATCGAATCTTTATTATTCGTTCCGTGTAATAAGTCATCACCTTTCGTCGCTTTCTTTGCGATGACTATTGCTGGCTCTAAAAGTGGCGGAGTGCTTACTGGTGCTGTAGTGCTAGCGTTGTTTACAGGTGCTGTAGTGCTAGCGTTGTTTACAGGTGTTGTAGTGCTAGCGTTGTTTACAGGCGTTGTAGTGCTAGCGTTGTTTACAGGCGTTGTAGTGCTAGTGTTGTTTACAGGTGTTGTAGTGCTAGCGTTGTTTACAGGCGTTGTAGTGCCAGTTTTGTCGATAGGTAACGGAATTACAGGTTGTGTAGTAGTGCTGATAGGTAACGGCGTGACACCGTTGTTGTTCACAGGTAATGGAATGTTGCTCGTGTTTACAGGTGGCTGAATGTAATCATTTCCATTATCACCATGATTGTTTTCGTGATCACGGTTGTTATTCTCGTTATCACGATTGTTATTCTCGTTGTCACGGTTGTTATTCTCGTTGTCACGGTTGTTGTTTTTACTTTTTTTATCTTTATCGTTTGACATAACTAAAACCCCATTAAGTATTTTAAAATTTTAAGGTGCAACTTTTTGCACCTTTTTAATTCTAGCGTAATCAACATGACAAAAAACAGACAAATGCCAAAAATGTGACGTAGTTCTCAAAACACCACTGTTAACCTTGATAACGCTCAATTCCTTCCAATTTTGTTAAAGCCTCTTTAATTTTTACTTCAACTTCATCGTTCAATTCATTATTTTTATAAACTTTTTCAAGCAAGCCTTCAGCGACTAACGCCTCTTTAATCCAGCGTTTCATAAAACGATAATTCGCATAACTGGTTGCAACTTCACCCGTTTGTGGATTTTTCAAACCTGCTTTTTTTGATGCAGGTTTTGCTGTTGCGATAGGTTTTTCAAGCGGCTTGGTTTTGATATTTTCGGGTATTAACGGTTTAACAGCTGTGTCTTTTACAGAAAACATTGCAGGTGCGCTTGCGTCAATAAAGGTATCTTTTTTCTTATCTGTCACAGTGACAAAAATCACATACGCTGCATAAATTACTGTTAATACAAAAAAAATTTCTGTCATGTTCCTATCCTCAAAAAATAAAAATTTACCGTGTATAACCCATTGCATGCCGAGCTAAAACAGTTTTAGCAAATGGCAACACGTCTAAAATTGCAAGCCCCACATTTCGGGCTGCGGCTAAGGCTAACCACTCATTTGAAAAAATCTTTACGACCGTATCTGTAAAATTGATGGTGCGCGATTGGTCAGTTTGGCGAGCTTGTGCAAAACGATTTAAAAATTCATTCGCGCCAATATCACCATTCTGACTTTGTTCTTGTAACATTTCAGCGAGCATTACCACGTCACGCAAACCTAAATTAAATCCTTGCCCCGCGACGGGATGTAATTGATGTGCAGCATTGCCAATAATGATGGCTCGTTGCGAAATCATGGTATTTGCGCGAATCAGCGATAATGGAAAAGCCCGACGCGGCGCACTCAATGTTAATTCACCAAGTCGCCAGCCAAAGCAATCTTGTAATTGTGCGATGAAGTCTGCTTCGCTACCCAGCATTAACGCCTGTGCTTCATCGGTTTTGCGTGTCCAAACTACCGCGCAATGATGCGTTCCAATCGGTAACAATGCCAAAGGCCCTGAACTGGTGAAGCGTTCATACGCCACATTTTGATGTGCTTTTGCCGTAGCAATGGTCGTGACTAACGCCGTTTGCTCATAGTCAGAAAATTGTTGCTCAATGCCAAGCAATTGCCGCACAGAAGATTGCCCACCATCTGCACCAACAACTAATTTTGCGGTGAAATTGAGTGATTGCTCATCTTGTTTCAAACTCACAAACATCGCGTTTTCGTCAGCCATTAAACCCACTAATCGTGCAGGGCAATAAACCGTCACGTTTTCAGCGGCGGCAACTTGATTTGCAATGTGTGTTTCGAGTTCTCTTGCTGTAATCACATAACCTAAGGCATCCACATTTTCTTTTTCAGCACACAACCGCGTTTTACCAAAATGCCCTTTGTCCGAAATATGAATTTGTGAAATCGGCGTTGCCGCGTGTTCAATGCCTTGCCAAAGATTCAATGTTTTCAACGCATCAACTGTTCCAGCCGCTAAGGCTAACGCTCTGTCACCGATGGTGGCGGATTGTAAAGCCTCACGCTCTTGGGCTTCGATAATGGCGATTTTCAGACCGCTATTTTTCAATGCCAACGCTAAACAATTTCCAGCAAGTCCGCCGCCGACAATCAATAAGTCATAATCCATTGCTCACCGTCCTTTTTCAAAATGAATGTTAATGCGTGCCTGTGTGACCAAAACCACCTTCACCACGATGGCTTTCGTCAAAATCGCTGACTTGTTCAAAAGCAACTTGCACAACGGGGACAAACACCATTTGAGCAATGCGCTCACCCATGTTTATCGTAAAAGGTTCAGTGCCGCGATTCCAACAGGAAACAAACACCTGTCCTTGATAATCCGAATCGATAAGTCCGACTAAATTGCCTAAAACGATGCCATGTTTATGCCCTAAACCTGAGCGTGGTAACAACACAGCAGCAAGGGAATTATCACCAATATGAATAGCTAAACCTGTTGGAATTAAAACAGTTTCGCTCGGTTGCAATGTAATTGCCTCATCCAAACAAGCGCGTAAATCTAATCCCGCGCTACCTGTTGTGGCATATTCTGGAAGTGGAATGGTATCGCCTAAACGTGAATCTAAAATTTTTAATTGAATTTTGTGCATGATTGAATGTTAAAAGTAAAACAAATATGCGGAGCATTTTATCACTACACAAAGGCGTGCGTCGTCAATACTCACCAATAACTGTTATTTGTCTGGTTAATGTGTGATTTAATTCGCAAAACTGAATGACGAAATAACGATTAAATCAAACTACAACTGTGAATAAAAAACCATGAAACAAGTTGCCTCGCTACGCTACGGCGTAATTTTTAAAAAAGCCTTTTCTCAACCCGATGTTTTTACTGCTTTTGTGAAAGCGGTTTTAGGCATTGATTTAGAAATCGACCACGTTGAAACCGAAAAATCCTTTAATCCGTTAATTGGCAAAGTTGATTTGCGTTTTGATTTGTTCGCCGAAGATGTGAAAAATCGCATTATCGTAGATATTCAACACGCCCGTTATGAAGACCATTACGATCGATTTTTTCATTATCATTGCGCGGCAATTTTAGATTTAATCGACAGCTCAAAAAGTTATCGCCCCGACGTGCGTGTTTTTACAATTGTGGTTTTAACATCGGGCGATCGACATAAAAAAGATGTATTAACTATTGATTGTGATCCCAAAGATTTAGACGGCAACGGTGTGGGCGAAATTGAACATAAAGTCGTTTATCTTTGTCCAAAATACGCCAATGAAAACACGCCAATCGCTTATAAAGAATGGATGGATGCGATTCAAGATACGCTTGACGAAGAAGTGAACGACCTTTCGTATCATCACGCCGCAATTCAAAAAATTTTCACCACGATTGAAAAATCAAGCATTTCGCCAAAAGAACGCGCCGATATGATTGAAGAATACAATCGCGCTGAACTTGCTCGCAAAGAAGCAATGGAAAGCTGGCTTGAAGGCGTTGAAAAAGGACGATTAGAAGGACTTGAAAAAGGCATTGAAAAAGGCAAATTAGAGGAAAAATACACGATCGCAAAAGGAATGCTCGCCGAAGGGTTAAAACTCGAAACTATTGCAAAACTGACAGGTTTAACCAAAACCGAAATCGAAAATCTACAACATATTGACCATGACAATCTACGCGCTACACGGGAATTACTTGATGAGTAGCGTGATTTTATTCAACAAGACTTGGTCTTGAAGTGGGTTATCGCCCAGCGTTTAAAAGTTTTGGTTATTGGTTGTATGCAGGCGAAAACTGAATTCTTTATCTTTCCGACGCATCACGGAGTTCAAAAAAATGCAACGTGACTGGGAAATAATCCGACAAAATAACGGGCTAAATCTTTTTGTTTTAAGCCTCATCAAACCATATCAGGTTGCCTGTATGATAAAGGTAGTTACTCAAGACGGTGAATTACCAAAAAGGGAATTGAATTACATTTTGACAAGCTCATCATGACAGCGTACTGTCGCTGTCGGATTTCGCAAGCAATAAATTTATATTCAATATTCATAAAAAGAAAATTACAAATGACAAAAGAAGTTTCTGCACAAGTGTTATTGAATGGACAAGGGTTTAATGATGCCTACATGATTGACAAAGCTGAAAGGGAATTAAATAGATTAAAATCATGTAGTAATGTCAATGGAATATATGACCATATCATGAACTTTTCTTTCACTATAGCTTCTATATCGGATTGGATTTTTCACATTAAATTAGCTAATGAACAAAAATGGTTAGGGAAAAAAGAGGTAAATTTTACATATTGGGTTAGAAGTAAAAGTGCTGAAGTATCGATGTTTATAGATATATCAAACGAATGTAAGCATTGTGATAAAGACAATCCAAATTTTTACGCAGAAAAAATTCTAATTTATCCAATTTGGTGTCAATCAGATTTTTCTGAAGAACAGCAAAATTTTTTTAAGAAAAAAGGCTTGGAAGTCAAAACAATAAATAATACGGGTGAAAATAAAAATCTTTCGCTTATTCCTGTCATTGAATATAACAATGGAACACAACATTATTTATATGATTTAGCAGATGCCGCATTATCATGGTGGAAAAATATTGATGTTAATGAAGCAGTACCAATGGACAAGAATTTTAATGAATTGCAGGTTTAACATTCCCCCACTTTCAAAAGAAAACACTGACTTCGAAACCAGTTTAGAAACGCGTTACCCGCACACGAAAGCCAAGCGGTTTTTTATTCCTACAGTTTTTGCAATTTGCTATTCGTGGTGAAATTGCGTCAGCGTGTTGGGAGTTGTCGATTTTTAACGATTGATAGCTTGCCACGCAATTTCAAACATCAACGTTAATTCTTCCTCGTTAATGACATACGGCGGCATGAAATAAATCACATTTCCCAGCGGACGCAGCAAAACCCCTTTTGAAAGCGCGAAACGATGAATTTTCAAACCTCGTCGCTCTTGCCACGGGAATGGCTCACGAGTTTGTTTATTTTTCACGAGTTCAATTGCCAAAATCATCCCTGTTTGCCGTACTTCGGCAACATTTGGATGATGTAAAAATCGTTGTCCTAATTCGTGCATTTTTCGCGCTAAAACTGCATTTGCTTCAATCACATTTTGCGTTTCAAAAATACCAAGCGTCGCAAGCGCAGCTCTGCAAGCAAGCGCATTTCCCGTATAACTGTGTGAATGTAAAAACGCACTTAATTTTGTGTAATCATCATAAAACGCGCTGTAAATTTCGCTCGTAGTTAAAACCGCAGATAACGGTAAATATCCGCCTGTTAAGCCTTTCGATAAACATAAAAAATCAGGCGAGATTTGCGCTTGTTCACAGGCAAACAATGTTCCTGTACGCCCAAAACCGACCGCGATTTCGTCGGCAATTAAATGAACGTTATATTTATCGCAAGCAGCTCGGAGCAGTTTCAAATACACAGGGTCATACATTCGCATTCCGCCTGCACATTGCACCAATGGTTCAACAATCACCGCGCAAACCTCACCCGCGTTTTGTTGCAAAATCTTTTCTAAATGTGCGAATTGGCGTGTTGAATAATCTGCATAGCTTTCGCCTTCTTCTCGAAAATAACAATCAGGACTTGGCGCAGTGATGACGTTCATCAGCAACGGGGCGTAAGTTTTTTTGTATAACGCCACGTCGCCAACGGCAAGCGCACCAAGCGTTTCCCCGTGATAACTGTTTTCAAGCGTGATAAATTTCGTTTTTGCTACTTCACCACGATTTTGCCAATAATGAAAACTCATTTTTAACGCCACTTCCACGGCCGCCGAGCCATTATCGGCATAAAAACACCGTGTCAAACCCGCAGGCGTAATGCCAACTAATTTTTCAGCAAGTTCAATGCCTGCTTCGTGCGTAAAACCTGCAAAAATAACGTGTTCTAGCGTATCGATTTGTTGTTTTAATGCTTCGTTAATGATTGGATTTGAATGCCCAAACAAATTTACCCACCACGAACTAATCGCATCTAAATAACGATTGCCTTCAAAATCTTCAAGCCACACACCTTTGCCCGATTTGATTGGAATCATCGGGAAATTTTCATGATCGTGCATTTGGGTACACGGATGCCATAAAACGGCTAAATCACGTTGCGATAATTGGTTATTGTTCACGTTCTGTTCCTTTTTTATTTACACACAATCATCTTAACGTGATACGCCAACGTGTTAAAATTTCCGTTCCTAAAATTTCACAAAGGGCAAAAAATGAAAGCGCAAATTGGTATGGTTGGTTTAGCGGTAATGGGCAAAAACTTAACTCTCAACATTAGAGACCACGGTTTTAAAATCGCGGTTTATGAATATGCAGAAGGCGTTGCCGATGCGTTTGTTGCTGCCGAAGCAGAAAACACCGCTGCAATTGAAAATTCAGCAATTATCAGCACCAATTCTTTGCAAGAATTAGTTGATAATTTGGAATCGCCGCGTGTGGTTTTTATGATGGTGAGAGCAGGGGATGTTGTTGATTTTTATATCGATAAACTAGTGCCGTTGCTTTCAGAAGGTGACATCATTGTTGATGGTGGAAATTCACTTTATACCGACACAAACCGCCGAGTTGCAGCTCTTGCTGAAAAAGGTTTGAACTTCATCGGCATGGGCGTTTCAGGTGGTGAAGAAGGCGCACATTATGGCGCGTCAATGATGCCTGGTGGAAATCGCGCTGCGTGGGCAACCGTTAAACCTATTTTTCAAGCGATTTGTGCAAAAGTAGATAATGAACCTTGTTGCCATTGGGTTGGTGACAATGGTGCAGGGCATTATGTCAAAATGGTGCATAACGGCATCGAATATGGCGACATGCAGTTAATTTGTGAAGCCTATCAATTACTTTCAGAAGGTTTACGTTTAAGTGTTGATGAAATTCACGACATTTTCGTTGAATGGAACAAAGGCGTTTTAAGTTCATATTTAATGGAAATCACCGCCGATATTTTGGCTTATAAAGATAAAGACGGCTCACCGTTACTCACAAAAATTTTAGATACGGCTGGACAAAAAGGCACAGGTAAATGGACAGGGATTGATGCGTTAGAACTAGGAATTCCATTGACGTTAATTGGCGAAGCCGTATTTGCGCGTTGTTTGTCATGGCAAAAATCAGAGCGCGTGCAAGCAGCGAAAATTTTACCCAAACGCCCTGTTGCACCGTTCACGGGTGACAAAGCTGAAATGATTAACGCGATTCACGACGCCCTTTATGCGTCAAAAATCATTTCTTACGCGCAAGGTTTCCGC
>JAQTXN010000042.1 GCA_028688755.1 Methylococcales bacterium
AAGATTTCCACAAAGATTTTCGTCGTGCGCGTGCAGCGACACAATCAATGATTCCAACAAAAACAGGTGCCGCTGACGCTGTAGGTCTTGTAATTCCTTCAATGCAAGGCAAATTAGATGGTTTTGCAATGCGCGTTCCAACGATTAACGTGTCAGTTGTGGATTTAAGTTTTACTGCTTCACGCAACACGACAAAAGACGAAATCAACAGTATTTTAAAAACCGCTTCACAAGGCGCGTTGAAAGGCATTTTGGAATACAACGATGAGCCGCTCGTTTCTCACGATTTTAATCACAATCCTGCGTCATCAATTTTTGAATCTTCTTTAACGAAAGTCACTGGCGGAAATTTTGTCAAAGTCCTTTCGTGGTATGACAACGAATGGGGCTTTTCAAACAGAATGCTAGACACTTCTCTTGCATTGCAAAACGCAAAATAAAACATTCACAAAACAAGGTGTCACAATGAGACGCACGAAAATTTTAGCTACGTTAGGACCTTCAACGGATAAAGAAGGTGTGTTAGAAGCATTGTTTAAAGCGGGCGTTGATGTTGTGCGCCTGAATTTTTCGCACGGTAGCGCAGAAGATCATATTGAACGCGCCCGCCAAGTGCGTGAAATCAGTAAAAAAATGAATTGGCAAGTGGGAATTTTAGGCGATTTGCAAGGGCCTAAAATTCGGATTGCGCGTTTCAAAAACAAAAAAGTGTTTTTAAACGAAGGACAACGTTTTGCACTCGATTTGAATTTAGGTATCGACGATGGCGATCATGAACAAGTTGGGTTTATTTACGAACCGCTTGCTGAGGAAGTGAAAGCTGGCAGTCGTTTACTACTTGATGATGGACGAATTGTTTTAGATGTCGTTAATGTTGAAAATGGACGTATCAATTGCACAGTCGTCGTTGGTGGCGATTTATCCAACAACAAAGGCATTAACTTGTTAGGTGGCGGTTTATCTGCACCTGCTTTGACAGAAAAAGACAAAGAAGACATCAAAACTATCGGCATTATTGATTGTGATTTTGTGGCGGTTTCATTTCCTCGTTGTGCAGAAGATTTAAAAGAAGCGCGTCGATTACTTGGTGCAGTCGGTTGTCTCGCAGGCATTGTGGCGAAAGTTGAACGTGCCGAGGCGGTTGCCAATGATCAAATCATGGACGAAATTATTTTAGCGTCAGATGTGGTGATGGTCGCGCGTGGTGATTTAGGCGTTGAAATTGGTGACGCAAATTTACCAGCAATGCAGAAAAAGTTAATCAAACGCGCTCGAACTCTCGATCGCGTTGTCATTACTGCTACGCAAATGATGGAATCAATGATTGAAAATGCGATTCCAACTCGTGCGGAAGTTTTCGACGTTGCCAATGCGGTATATGACGGCACAGATGCCATCATGCTTTCGGCTGAAACAGCATCGGGTAAATATCCTGTTAAAGCAGTTGAAGCGATGAATCGCATTTGCCTAGAAGCCGAAAAACAAGACATTGTGCGTGTTTCAAGTCATCGTGTTGACCGTGAATTTAAACGTGATGAAGAAGCGATTGCCATGGCAGCCATGTATTTAGCCAATCACACTCAAGTTGCAGGCATTGCCGCGTTAACCGAATCAGGCACCACTCCGCTTTTGATGTCACGCATCAGTTCGGGCATTCCGATTTTTGCACTGAGCTGCCAAGCTAAAACACTTGGTAAATCAACATTATATCGCGGCGTTATCCCTATTTATTTCTCTCACGAAGATCAAACCCATACACAAGTTAACCGTGACATTGTAGCGCAATTACGTCGTTACGGCATGACACAAACAGGTGATAGGATTATCATTACCAAAGGTGATTTAGCGGGCGCAAAAGGTAGTACCAATGATTTAAAAATCGTGACGGTCGGTCACTCGCTTACCCCTTAAAAAACAAATTAAAATACTTAAACAAAAGGAGAGATGTTAATGAATGCTGAATTTGATACGCTGCTAAAACAATTGCGCGACGAGTTTGTTGCCGAATTTCCAGAGCGTTGTGATGGTTTAGAAGAATGTGTTTTAGCGTTTGAACAAGGACGTGAAGGAGCGTTTGATGATTTGTATCGCCGTGTACACAGCTTAAAAGGTGCAGGTAGCCAGTTTGGTTTATCAATTTTGACTTCAATTTGCCATCAATTTGAAAGTTTTTTAAGCAGCGGCAGTTTAACGAACGACCAATTAAGCACCAGTTACGCGCTAAGTTATGTTGATTTGTTAAAACGGGTTTCCGATAACGTAGGTAATGAAAACGCGACGTTCCATGACATTGAACATGAATTGGATGCGTTAAGAAAATCAAGTATGCCTGCGAGAGCAACGGTTTTATTAGTTGAACCATCGCCCTCGCGTCGTAAATTGTGTCAAGGTGTTTTAGCACAACTTGGTGTGCGTATTGTCGTGCAAGAACGCGGTATGGCGGCATTAGAACAATTGTTACACGAACCATTTGATTTAGTGGTTGCTGCACGTGAATTGCCAGATTTGAATACAGTGGCAATTGTTGCCGCATTGCGTGAATCGAATTCGCGTAATAAGCATGTTCCAGTCGTGTTAGTGAGCAGTAATTCAACACCAATTCCTGATTATTTAACCATCAATGCAGTGTTAGCGCGTGACGCACAATTCATTCCGAATTTATCGAAAGTTGCTACAGACATTTTAAATCAGCACAAATAACAAATAAGGGTTCAAGACAACTATTTGTCTTGAACCTACTCATTTTCTCCTCTGCTTTTACTTTCATGAACATCAATTCTCAAAAACTCTCTAGCGCAAGATTCGCGCAAGCTACCGACGCATTTGTCGAAATTTTTACTGCCTCAGTTGATTTTGACAAACGCATGGCAAAACAAGATATTCAAGGCTCACTCGCTCACGCCAAAATGCTTTGCAGCGTCGGTGTTTTGACCGAAGAAGAACGCGATTTAATTATTCGTGGTTTAGCGCAAATTGAAGGCGAAATTGAACGCGGCGAATTTGACTGGTCGATTCAGCAAGAAGATGTTCACATGAATATCGAAGCGCGTTTGACGCATTTGATTGGTATTGCAGGGAAAAAACTGCACACGGGACGTTCTCGAAATGACCAAGTTGCTACCGATATTCGGCTTTATTTGCGTGACGAAATTGCGGCAATTGGCAATGAATTGAAACGTTTGCAAACCGCTATTTTAGATTTAGCAGAACAACACACCGAAACTATTATGCCTGGTTTCACGCATTTGCAAGTCGCGCAACCGATTGTGTTTGGACATCATTTGATGGCGTGGTTTGAAATGCTTGCGCGTGATGCAGACCGTTTGCGTGATTGTGCAAAACGCCTGAATGTTTCACCACTTGGCGCAGCAGCGTTAGCAGGAACAAGTTATCCCATTGATAGACATTTGAGTGCGGAATTGCTGGGTTTTTCACGTCCAACGGCAAATTCGTTGGATTCGGTCAGTGACCGTGATTTTGCAATTGAATTTACCGCGACAGCAAGCATTTTAATGATGCACTTATCGCGTTTTTCAGAAGAATTGATTTTATGGGCAAGCGCACAATTTGACTTTATTGATATTCCCGATGCGTTTTGCACGGGATCATCGATTATGCCGCAGAAGAAAAATCCTGATGTGCCTGAACTGGTGCGTGGAAAATCAGGACGTGTCACGGGACATTTAGTCGCGCTTTTGATGTTAATGAAAAGTCAGCCGCTTGCGTATAACAAAGACAATCAAGAAGACAAAGAACCGCTGTTTGATACGGTTGATACGTTATTAAATTGCCTTCGTGCTTATGCTGACATGGTGCCGCATTTGGTAGCTAAAAAAGAAAATATGTATCGCGCGGCAAAACAAGGTTTTGCGACAGCCACGGATTTAGCCGATTACTTGGTTCGCAAAGGCTTGGCGTTCCGTGATGCCCATGAAATTGTCGGCTTAGCCGTGCGCTTAGGTGTCGAAACAAAACGTGATTTGTCAGAAATTTCGCTTACAGAATTACAAACGTTTTCTCCGTTAATTGGAGAAGAAGTCTTTGACGTTTTATCGCTTGAAGGTTCAGTGGCGGCACGCTCACATATTGGCGGCACTGCACCTGAAACGGTTAAGGGCGCGATTGCGACAGCACGGAGTAATTTATGAAATTAGCAACCTTTATTTATCAAAATCAAACCCACATCGGCGCGGTTGTTGATAATCACATGGTGGACGGTTTAGCCGATGCTAGTTTGCCAACTGACATGATTGAATTTTTGGAACAAGGCGACAGCGCGTTACAAAGAATGCAGGCATTGATTGCAACTGAGAAAAATCGAATTCCGCTTGCAGACGTGAAATTACTTGCCCCGATTCCGCGACCACGCAAATTTTTAGGCATCGGCTTAAATTATGCTGACCATGTCGATGAAACAGGTTTAGAAAAACCTGAATATCCAATGTTTTTTACCAAACAAAGCAGTTGTGTGATTGGTCAAGGCGATGCCATTCA
This sequence comes from Methylococcales bacterium, assembly GCA_028688755.1. Lineage (GTDB taxonomy): Bacteria > Pseudomonadota > Gammaproteobacteria > Methylococcales > Methylomonadaceae > UBA10906. The sequence goes on from JAQTXN010000042.1 coordinate 4,495, forward strand.
AATTCCGCCAGTTTCTGAAAAAGTCGATTACGAAGGCGAACTTGCGTTTGTCATTGGCAAAAAATGTAAAAATGTTTCAGGTGAAAATGCACACTACGTGATTGCAGGTTTTACGATTGCCAATGACGTGACGGTGCGAGATTGGCAATTTAGAACGCCAACGTGGACGCTGGGAAAATCGTTCGATACGCATGGCCCTTTAGGGCCTTGGATTGTGACTGCCGATGAAATTTCAAATCCCCACGCGTTGAATTTAAAAACATGGGTGGATAACGAATTGCGCCAAAATTCAAATACTTGTTACATGATGTTTAATTGCTACGAAATGATCGCCTACTTATCGCAAGCGATGACGCTTGAAGTTGGTGATGTCATTACAACAGGTACACCTAGCGGCGTGGGGGTAAAAATGAAACCACGCGGTTATTTAAAACCTGGGCAGACAGTCAAAATTGAAATTGAAGGCATCGGCACGCTTTCTAATTCAGTTATTTAATTTAAAAACACGGTTAAAACAAAATGCAAAATCAAAATTGGGAACGTGATTTACTTGAAAAAGTTGCACTTGCCGCCGTCACAGAACAAACTCGCGCTCGTCGCTGGGGAATCTTTTTTAAGAGTCTGATTTTTGTTTATTTATTCGCTATTTTTGGTGTGGCAGTTTATCCAAAATTGAGTAGTGAACATCATAGTTTAAAAGGCGATGGGCATACGGCAATCATCGATTTAACGGGACAAATTGGCGAAGACAGAGATGCAAATGCCGATTCGATTATCGAAGGTTTGCGCGATGCAATTGAAGATAAACACACGAAAGGCATTATTTTGCACGCTAATTCACCAGGTGGTAGCCCTGTGCAATCTGCGTATGTTTATGACGAAATTCGCCGCATCAAAAAAGAACATCCTGCTATTCCGATTTATACCGTTGTGAGCGATATGTGCGCTTCGGGTTGTTATTACATTGCCTCGGCAAGCGATAGAATTTTCGTGAACCCAGCAAGTTTGGTCGGTTCCATTGGCGTAATCATGGACGGTTTTGGCTTTGTTGAAGGGATGCAAAAGTTAGGCGTTGAACGTCGGGTACTGACAGCAGGTTCACACAAAGCGATGCTTGACCCTTTTACACCACGCAAAGAAAGTGAAACTATGTATATGCAAAGTTTGCTCAATCAAGTGCATCAGCAATTTATTCAAGCTGTCAAAATGGGACGCGGCGTACGCTTAAAAGAAACACCTGATTTGTTTTCAGGTTTGGTTTGGTCAGGCGAAGAAGCAAAGAAATTAGGCTTAGTTGATGACTTTGCCACGCAAAAAGAAATTGCCAAAGACGTAATCGGTGCAGAAGAAGAGGTCAATTTCACACCGCAACAACGTTTGATGGATAAAATTGCAGGACGTTTAGGCGCATCGTTTGGGCAAGCATTGGGCAGTTTTTTACAACCCGTTTCGCTGCGTTAATTTAAGGAGATGAACAATGGCTGATGCAAAAGCAAAAAAAGTAACCTATTTAAAAATGCCTAGTTTTACGCGCTTTTTGATTGGCGGACTTATCGCATGGTGGCTATCAAGCATTATGAATCCAGCATTTGTCGCTATTGCGGTACTGGTTGTTTTGATTATTCCCGTTTTGACGGTGGACAACATTTTTTCAAAGCAATTTGAACGTGCGTATAAACAGCCTGAGGAAATTAAACCTAAAGCGATTTCAAAATCCGAATATTTAGCATCTTTAGAAGCCGATAACGCAAAAAAACAAGAAGCAGCGGCTGCTGAAGAGGCAAAATCAAAAGGCAAAAAAACGAAAAAGTAATGAATGTTAGGATAACGTTTTCACGGCACAGGGATTCGTGCAATCAATTCTTTAATTACCTCATCAGTTGTCATGCCTTGTGCTTCCGCTTCGTAAGACAAAATCAACCGATGGCGTAGCACATCAAATGCCATTTCTTGAATATCATCAGGTGACACAAAATCACGTCCTGCAAGCCACGCTTTAGCTCGCGCACATCTATCGAGTGAAATGGTCGCGCGTGGACTTGCGCCATATTGCAACCAACTTGCTAAATCGTCGCCGTAGGCTTGAGGTTTGCGGGTAGCTAAAATAATTTGCAACAAATAATCCTCTAGCGGCTCACTCATGTGCAAATCTAATACTTCATTTCGTGCTTCAAATAACGTGGCTTGGGTAATTTTCTCAAACGTTTTTTTCAAACTTTTTGCGGTTTGCCGTGCTTCAGAGCGAACTAAACGCAAAATCGTTTTTTCATGCTCTGCATTCGGATAATCGACTTTGACTTGCAATAAAAAACGATCAAGTTGCGCTTCAGGTAACGGATAAGTCCCTTCTTGTTCAATCGGATTTTGCGTTGCCATCACCATAAATAACGGTGGTAATTTATACGTCGCTTGTCCAACGGTAATTTGCCGTTCTGCCATCGCTTCAAGCAAGGCGGCTTGTACTTTTGCAGGGGAACGATTGATTTCATCCGCCAAAATCAAATTGTGAAATAGCGGGCCTTTTTGAAATTCAAACGTGCCTTGTTGTGGGCGATAAATTTCCGTTCCCGTCAAATCGGCAGGCAGTAAATCTGGCGTAAATTGCACGCGGTGAAAATCGCCTTCAATGCCTTGACTTAATATGTTAATAGCGCGAGTTTTCGCTAAACCTGGTGCGCCTTCGACCAGAATATGCCCATCGGCAAGCAAGCCAATTAGCATACGTTCCACTAATACGTCTTGCCCGATAATTTCGCTGGCAATGTGATTTTTTAATTCACACAGTTTTGTTTGAATTTGTGACATAAAGATTTTTTCTCAATGTAGGGGCGAATCATATTCGCCCAATTACTACGATGATTATTGAATTGCAGGGCGAATGGTTTAGATTTTTTCTAATTTACGTTTATACAAAATCGATGACATCACGGATAAACCAATAAATAACGCACCAACTAAACCTGTAACAACTTCTGGTACTTCGTGACGCATTCCAACAAGCATAATGCCCGCTAACGCGCCAATCGCATAATGTGCGCCGTGTTCTAAAAAGACGTAATTATCTAACGTGCCTTGACGAACCAAAAACACGGTCAAACTCCGCACAAACATTGCGCCAATGGCTAGCCCTAACATGATAATGACAACATCTTGGGTAATCGCAAATGCACCAATTACACCGTCAAACGAGAATGAAGCGTCTAAAATTTCCAAATACACAAAGCTCATCAAACTGCCGCGTTTAATCGCGTCGCTGACTTCTTCGCCTTCTTCTTCGTCTTCAAATAACGCTGACATACTGTCTACGATAACGAATAAAACAACACCTGAAACACCTGCAACAATGGCGGTTAAACGCTCTTCAGGGAGAACGAAGTTTTGCATTCCGAGCAAAATGCCTAGCGATAGAATGATTTCAATGGATTCTAATTTTCCAAAGCTGGCAAATTTACGTTCAAAATAACCGAGCCAATGTAATTCGCGGTCTTCGTCGAATAAAAAGCCGAAAAATACCATGAGCAAAAACATACCGCCAAACGAAGCGATTTGAACGTGTGCGCCTGTTAAATGCTCGGCATATTTTGGCGCGTCATGCAACGCCATATCGGCAACGTCCATGAAACCGATGCCTGTCGCAAATTGTACAATCGCAATTGGAAACACTAAACGCATTCCAAATACTGCAATCAGAATTCCCCACGTTAAAAAATAGCCTTGCCATTTTTCGTTCATACGTTTAAGAATTGAGGCGTTCACGACCGCGTTATCAAACGATAAACTAACCTCCAAAACGCCTAAAATCATGGCGAGCATTGCAGCTGTTACGCCTGCATTCATACCCCCTGTTTGAAATCCCCAATAAAAGGAAATACTCAAACATACAATGGCAATGATTAAAGACACTCTAAAATGTTGCATAAAAACTCCTAAGGTTAAATTCGTTTATTGCGCTAATTTTACGGCGTTACGTCTTTCACGTTTCACCGCATACAACGCATCGTCGGCAAGGGTAATCAACTCTTTCCCGCTTGTTTTGCCATTGTTTGAACATGCCGCGCCAATACTCACTGTCATAGGCTTTGTTAACGGTACATTTGCTTGATTCGCTTCAATCATTTTCCGAATTCTTTCCGCAAGCAAAATCGCTTCTTTACTATCAGTGTTAGGTAAAATGACTAAAAATTCTTCACCGCCTAAACGACATGGAATATCCGTTGCGCGAACACATTTTTTGATGATTTTCGCGGCTTGAATTAGCACCAAATCACCAGCATCGTGTCCAAACGTGTCATTAACCGACTTGAAATGATCTAAATCAAGCATCAGCACACTTAACGGACGTTTATTACGTTGTGCGCTTGCCCATTCCTGCTCTAAACGATTAAGCGAATAACGACGATTTGAAAGCCCTGTTAACACATCGGTATTTGCCATCAGTTCCAAACGGCGATTGGCAACAGCAAGCTCGGCAATATAACGCTGCAAATCTTTGCGTTCTTTTTCCACTTCTTGTTGCAAGGTAATAATGCGTTGCCCTGCACGAATTCGCGCTAATAACACTTTTAAACTAATCGGAGTGGTAACGTAATCATCAATGCCCGCGTTAAAGGCTTCAATTAACGCGCTTTCTTCTTCAGTAGACGTGAGCATGATGATATAAATCGAACTGCCCCAGATTGACGAATGCAAGGTTTTAGAAAGGGTAATTCCATCCATTGGCTTCATGTGCCAATTGGTAATAATCAAATCAGGTTTGTGTTCAAGTGCATATTTCAAGGCAGAATCGCCATCTTTAGATGCGGCGACTTTATGCCCAGCGGCGGTAAGTTGTTTTGATAACCTTGCTAACATCATTACGTCATCATCAACAACCAAGATATTCAAACCCGATAACATATTTTTACCTGCGCCAAGTTCAGGTGAAGATTGTCGAATATCAGTTTTAACATTGATAGATTTCCCCCATTCTTGCCATTGTCTTAATACGTCTTCTAAAAACGCATCTAATTCAACTTCGTCAAATGAATTATTCGCCGCATCAACGACTAAATCAGGTCTTAAAATTTCACGATAGGCTTCATCTGCAAGACAATAATTTGCTACTTTCTCAGCAAAGACTAACTGTTTTGCCAAACGATTTGCTTTCGATAAACCATCCTTTACAGGTTCGTAGCTAAGTTTTAAACCTTCTAAAAATAAATCTGAAAATCCCCAATCAGCAAGCAACATTACAGACAATTCACGATGGGTAATCGCAAAACGCTCTTGTTCTAGTTTTAACAGTGCGGCTTCGTCATTTTTTGTTAATGCAAGGCATTCCCCGTAACTTTCCGACCACGCCGTAGCTAACGCTAAAAGCCCAATGCGAAGTAGTAGTCCTAATGTAAAAGCCTCTTCCGCACTAATTACCCGCTCACGCGCACTTAGCGCACTGATTGCAACACCTGTTGCTAACGATTTTGACCAATAGGTTGCGTAGTCAAAATTTGGACAGCGATTGTCATTGTTATTGCCCACAAGCGATAAACTTAACGCAAAGTTTTTCACCGCCGACATACCCATCATCATGACGGCATCCGCGATATTTGTCACAGAGCGATGTGCGCCCGCAGCAGCTGAATTTGCAAATTGCAAAATTCTGCCTGTCAACGCAGGGTCAAGTTTAACTAATTTAATAACATCAGAAATTTCAGCATCATCACGTTGCAATAATTTCATAATCTCAAGAGCCGTCCCAGAAGGCGAAGGCAAGCGATTAGACGTTTTCAATTCATGAAAATTAAAATTTTGATTCGGGTTCATAACTTATTCTTTCTCGTTATTTTCGGTGAGTTAAAGCGTCCATTAACTGCGTAGTTAAAGCAGAAATATCCGTTACCATTTCTTTAAAGTCAGCAATTTTATTTTCGCGTGCTGCATTTTCCAGTGCAGCGATTTTAACAACTAACGTTTTAGCACAAAAATGATTGACCATCCCTTTTAATGCGTGAGCTGTATCGGCTAACGCATTAAAATCTAACTCGTCACTGCTTGCATACTCTTTGAGTGATTTAAGCAAATTAGGTGTTGCTTGCAAAAACAACCGCACCATATCCTCAAATAATTCTCTATCACCATCGAGTTGCGCGAGTGTTGCCACTTCATTCCAAATTTCTTGTGTTTCACTGCTAGGCAAAATACTGGTTTCATCAAGCACAGTAGCGGGAATCTCATTTTCTAATATCGGATGCGTCGGTTTTAACCAAGTTTGTAATACGTTGCTAAACGCATGTCGATTAAATGGCTTACTCAAATAATCATTCATACCCGCTGCAATACATTTTTCTCGTTCAGTCGTTGTATTTGTAGCAGTTAGCGCGACGATTGGCAATTCTGCAATGACATGTTCACCAGAGGTTAAAGCACGAATTCGTTGCGTTGTCTCGTATCCGTCAAGCAACGGCATTTGGCAATCCATCAAGATTAAATCGTAATGATTTTTTTCGAGTAACTCTAAGGCTTTTAAACCATTTGGTGCAACATCAGGCGTAATGTTAAATCGCGCCAGTGCGGCGGCAATCACTTTTTGATTAATCGTATTATCTTCAACGACCAAGATATGCTTATCTGCGTAATTTGTGTAAGCAACTTCAGATTTTTTGGTCGTTATATTTTGTGATGGATTACTGACGATAGTAAATAATGCGTCAAACAATTGTACGGAACGAACAGGTTTAAATAAACAATGCTCAAAGCCCGCACTCCGCCGCTCGGTTTCGCTTATAAAGCCATTTGCAGACAGTAACACGCGCGGCGTGTTACTTAGCAACGGATTTGACGACATGGCTCGCGCCACTTCACTTCCATCGATGTCAGGCAATTGCAAATCGATAATCGCAACGTCATAAGGTGCTTCACTTAACGCCGCAATTTCAAGTTCTAACAACGCCGCATTACCTGAATTTTCAGTTTGCACAACGCATTGCCACGCATTTAAATAATGCGCGATATTTTCTCGACTCATTGTATTGTCATCAACGAGTAAAACACGCATTCCCGATAAATAAGCAAGTGGTGGCGAAGGTTGCGCTAACGCAGGTGTTAAAGGCAAATCAAACCAAAATGTTGATCCTTCGCCAAAAACACTTTTTACGCCAATTGTGCCATTCATCATATCAACTAAACCTTTGCAAATCGAAAGCCCCAATCCAGTGCCACCAAATTTACGGGTTGTCGAAGTGTCCGCTTGAGTAAAAGGTTTAAATAATTGTTTTTGTTGTTCCGCTGTAATACCAATACCGCTATCTTGAATTTCAAAACGACAATGTGCTTGCCCGTCAATAGTGACGGTTTCAAATACCCGCACATTCACTTCGCCGCGTACCGTAAATTTAAGCGCGTTGCCGAGTAAATTAAGCAAAATTTGTCTCAAGCGCGTCGGATCGCCAAGCCACAAAACGGGCAAATTTATGGGAATAAAACACGTTAGTTCAAGTTGTTGATTGTTTGCGTGGCTTGAAAATAAAGCACAAACTTCTTCAACTAAGGTAGGCAAATTAAACTCGATGTTTTCTAGCTCTACCTTTTTTGCCTCAAGTTTTGAAAAATCTAAAATGTCATTCAAAATGTTAAGCAATGATTCGGTAGAACTTAATGCTGTATGTAACAAATCAGATTGTTCAGGCGATAGGGAAGAGTCTTTGAGCAAATCAAGCATTCCCAAAATGCCATTCATGGGCGTGCGAATTTCGTGACTCATATTTGCCAAAAACTCTGTTTTCATTTCCGCCATTTTCATGGCTTCATCGCGTGATTGCGCCATTGCAAGATGCGCTTGCTCTTGCAAAAGGGCAAGTGCCATCATTTCTCCAACTTGTTTTAGCATTCCCATTCGCGCCACGTTTTGAATGGGTTGCGTATCGGTGTATAAAAATAAAACGCCTAATACATTATTTGCGTAAATCATGGGGACAATATAATGCCCATGTTCATAACTTACATTTTGCTCAACCACGTCATACGAATCACAAAGACAGCTATCTGAAACTGTAATTTCCGTTAACGTTGCCGCAATCCCGCAAATCCCCGCCCCGACAGCAATGCGTTGTTCACGTTGCATGAAGTCATCGCTAAAATTTCCCTGATGTACAAATAAATTCAAATACTTGCCGTTATCGTTTTTGATGAAAACACCGCCTTTACGCTGCAAATTGAAAGCGGGCAATTCAAATAAAAACGTTAAAACTTGATTGAATCGATTTTTTAATGGTTCGGGTTGTTGCAGCACAGCTGAAATAGCGAGTCGCGCCGCTTTATCGACATTTTCCGTTCGTAAACTTTCTTCTCGCGCGACTAAAACTGAACAATCACGTTGAATTTGTACATAACCGTTAATTTTGCCATTCGACTTTAAAATTGGCGTAACGTTAACCGCTGCCCAATAATCGACAAATTTAATTTCTACGTTTGCGTTATGCTCAATCACTTGCCTACGGTTTAGTAATCGACCTGACCAAGGATTTCCTTGCTTTAAAGCCTCATTCATTTCAGCAAGCAAAGGCGCATTAACGCTTGTTTCACTGTCGAGTATTACAGGATTTTGTCCAATTATCTGCTCGGCTGACCAGCCGCTTAATCGACAAAATGCAGGATTAACGTATTCAATTAACCCTTTTGCATCGGTGATTAACACCATTTCATTGCTCGCTTCTAAGCCTTGTTTGAGCGTTAGAAGTTTTAATTCGGAATTTTTTTGCTCCGTAATATCGCGGCGAATCGACAAGTATTGATACGGCTTACCTGATTCATCTAAAAGCGGCGCAATGGTACTGTCAACCCAATAAAGTTCTCCATTTTTCTTTCGATTGCAAAATTGTCCATGCCACGTTTGTCCACTTGAAATGGTTTTCCAAAGCTCTTTCATAAAAGCTTTGTCGTGATACCCTGAGTTGATAATAGAATGGGATTTTCCAAGTAATTCAGCTTTGTTATAACCTGAAACGGCACAAAATTTTTCATTCGCATCCAAAATTGCGCCATTCACATCCGTTAAACTGATCAAAACGTGAGCGTTAAGTAATTTTTGTGCCGCGATGTTTAATTCCAAATGATTGGTTAAATCTGGAAATACTGGCGAAAAATGGTTGCTTGAAGCAAAAGCTGTAGTCATATTTGAGAATTCGATTTGCGTGGTAACTGCTGTAACTAACGTATTAGAAAGTATATAATCCCACGTTTTTACTAAACTTTCACTAAATTCACATTGGAAAAAGTATGCTGGGCAAATTGGTCAAATTAGTTATAGGTAGCCGCAACGACAGGCTAATTAAGAAAAAAAGAGTGTTGGTCAAAAAAGTCAATGCGCTATCTTCAGAATACGAAAAATTATCAAATGATGCGCTGCAAGCGAAGACTCAAGAATTTCGTGAGCGTTTAGAAAACGGCGAAAAATTAAATCATTTACTCCCTGAAGCCTTTGCAACAGTGCGCGAAGCGTCTTCACGAGTTTTCGGGATGCGTCATTTCGATGTGCAGCTCATCGGCGGGATGATTTTGCATAATGGCAAAATCGCCGAAATGAAAACGGGCGAAGGCAAAACGTTAATGGCAACGCTCGCTGCCTATTTAAATGCCCTGCCCGCTCGTGGCGTTCATGTTGTTACCGTGAATGATTATTTAGCCAAACGTGACAGCGAAACCATGAGCAAACTATTTGGTTTCTTAGGGTTAACAACGGGCGTAATTCTAAGCCAAATGGAAACACACGAACGTCGTGCTGCCTACAACTGTGATATTACTTACGGTACCAATAACGAATTTGGCTTTGATTATTTACGCGACAACATGGCATTCACGCTAGCTCACAAAGTGCAACGTGATTTGCATTTTGCGATTGTTGACGAAGTCGATTCGATTTTAATTGATGAAGCGAGAACACCGCTCATCATTTCAGGGCCTACCGATGATACCAGCGATTTATATCTCAAAATCAACGAAATTATTCCGCACCTTAAAAAACAAGAAAAAGAAGGTGAAGCAGGCGATTATTCGGTTGATGAAAAATCAAAACAAATTCATCTCACCGAAGAAGGTCATGAAAACATTGAACATTTGCTCGCGCAGCATGGTTTGATTCAAGAAGGGACGAGTTTATACGACCCCATCAATTTGCGTTTGATGCACTACATGAGTGCCGCGTTACGCGCTCATGCACTGTTTAGACGTGATGTGGAATACATTGTCAAAGATGATCAAGTTATTATTGTTGACGAATTCACAGGTCGCACAATGCCTGGTCGTCGTTGGTCAGAAGGTTTGCATCAAGCCATTGAAGCCAAAGAAGGCGTGCGAATTCAAAACGAAAATCAAACGCTTGCCGCAATTACCTTCCAAAATTATTTCCGTTTATACGAAAAATTATCGGGCATGACGGGAACTGCCGATACCGAAGCGTTTGAATTAAATAAAATTTACGGTTTAGAAGTCGTCGTTGTACCAACACACAGACAAATGATTCGCCGCGATTTGGGCGATGTCGTCTTTTTGACAGCGAAAGAAAAATACGAGGCGGTCGCTGCTGACGTAAAAGAATGCGTGTCACGCGGTCAGCCTGTTTTAGTGGGTACAACATCGATTGAAAATTCAGAATTGTTGTCGCATCTTTTGACCCAAATGGGCATCAAGCACGAAGTGTTAAACGCAAAACAACACGAACGTGAAGCGCATATTATTGAGCAAGCAGGTCAGCCGTATGCCGTAACAATTGCCACTAACATGGCTGGACGCGGAACAGATATTGTTTTAGGCGGAAATTTAGAAGCTGAATTACATGCACTTGGCGATGTTTCTCAAGCTGAAAAAGATAAAGTTCGTGGAGCATGGTTAGACCGTCACAATGCGGTTGTGGCGAGCGGTGGTTTGCACGTTATTGGCTCAGAACGTCATGAATCGCGCCGCATCGACAACCAATTACGCGGTCGCAGCGGTCGTCAAGGCGACCCTGGTTCAACCCGCTTTTTCTTGTCTCTCGAAGATGATTTGATGCGAATTTTTGCTTCAGAAAGGGTTGCAGGTTTGATGCAAAAACTCGGTATGGGCAACGGTGAAGCCATTGAGCATCCTTGGGTCACTCGTTCGATTGAAAACGCGCAACGCAAGGTGGAAGCGCATAACTTCAATATTCGTAAGGAAATTCTCGCTTACGATGACGTAGCAAACGACCAGCGTAAAGTGATTTACTCGCAACGTAGCGAAATTATGGCAGCGGACGATATTTCAGAAATCATCACCGCGATTCGTGAAGATGTCGTCAATAACATGATTACGCTCTACATTCCGCCACGCACGATGGTTGACCAATGGAATATTGCAGGGTTAGAAGAGCATTTGCGCCTTGAATTTGGCGTTGAAATAGCGGTACAAAAAATGCTTGATGAAAATAAAAAGCTGCAAGAAGAAGGTTTGCGCCAAAAAATCATCGACATTTTAGAAGCTAATCACGCTGAAAAAGAAAAATCGCTTGGTGCTGAAACGTTACGAAATGTCGAAAAAACCTTTATGTTGCGTGCGTTAGACCACAATTGGAAAGAGCATTTGGCAGCGATGGATTATTTACGTCAAGGTATTCATTTCCGTGGTTACGCGCAAAAAGATCCGAAGCAAGAATACAAACGTGAAGCGTTTGAAATGTTCACCAGTTTGCTTGAAACGATTAAATTTGAAGTGGTTGGTTTGCTATTCAAAATTCCAATGAATGCAGGCGACATGCACAGCGAATATGATTCAGATAATGAAACTTTCGCGCAAATTCCAACAAAGTCAATCGAACACAGTAGCGAACATTTAGCGGCAATTGCAGATACAGAGCAGCCGACGTTTGTTGAAATGCCAACCAGTTTGAGCAATGACAGCGTGGGACGAAACGATCCTTGCCCTTGTGGTTCAGGTATGAAATATAAACAATGTCACGGCAAATTGGCGTAATTGATTAAAACAGGCGATGAGTTTGTTTGTGTTAATTTCGTGATCTGCCATTAAATTTAAAAAAATCATGAATTGGTTCACAGACAAACTCAACGTTAAATTCGATTTCAATTTAGAACTGCCTCATTTTGGAAAAAAAACGAATGCAGTGCTAGGCATCGATATTACGACGACCGTTGTAAAACTATTGGAGCTAAGTAAGCGGGGCAACCATTACAAAGTAGAAAGCTATATGGTCGCGCCATTGCCACGCGATGCCGTTGTCGATAAGCAACTCACTAACGTAGAAATTATCGGCGAAGCGATTAAGAAAGCGGTAGAACGCTCTGGAACAAATCTTAAACAAGCCGCTGTTGCAGTAGGTGGCTCATCGGTAATTACGAAATTGATTACTTTGCCTGCTGGCTTAACCGATGATGAAATGGTCGAGCAAATCATGATTGAAGCCGAGCAATACATTCCATTCAGTATTGATGAAGTGAATTTTGATTTCCAATTAGAAGGCATTAACGAAATCGATTCAAAGCGTGTGGATGTCTTACTTGCTGCATCACGAAAAGAAAACGTAGAGGATAGAGTTTCAGCACTCGAAATTGCAGGTTTAACAGCGAAAGTAGTCGATATTGAAGCCTTTACCATTGAAAATGCGTTTGTTTTGCTCGCTAACCAACTACCCTATTCTGTTGAAAATAAAACCATTGTCGTAATTGAAATTGGTGCAACGCTCACCACATTACATGTTTTGTACAATTCACGAGCCATTTACACACGCGAACAAAATTTTGGTGGCAAACAATTAACTGAAGATATTCAGCGTGCTTACGGTTTGAGTTATGACGAAGCGGGGGTTTCTAAGAAATTGGGGGGATTACCTGATAATTACGAAAGTGATGTCTTAGAACCGTTCAAACGTAACATGGTGCAGCAAATTCAACGTTCTATTCAATTTTTCGTTGCGTCAAATGCAAGTCGTCCCATTGATAGCGTTATTCTTGCAGGGGGCTGTGCGTCGATTGCGGGTGTTGATAACTTAGTGTCACAGACGTTAGGCGTGCCAACTTACATTGCAAATCCGTTTGTTAATATGGATTTTTCGTCGAGAGTAAATCCCAAAAACTTAGGCAAAGATGCCCCTGCAATGCTGATTGCATGTGGTTTAGCGTTAAGGAGTTTTGATAATGATCAAAATTAACCTATTGCCTTGGCGCGAAGAATTAAAAAAAGAAAAGCAACAAGCATTTAATAATTTGTTTGCCCTTTGCATGATGCTGACGGCATGTTTATTTGCCGCATTTCACTTTTATATAAGCGGTTTGCAAGACTATCAAGAGCGGCGCAATCAGTTTTTACAAAATGAAATAGCGCAACTGGATAAACAAATTGTCGATATTAAAAATATCGAAGAACAAAAAACACGCTTAATTAACAAAATCAGTGTGATTCACAATTTGCAACGCTCACGTCCTGAAATTGTGCATTTATTTGATGAAATTCCTAGAGCCACGCCCGATGGTTTATTTATGACCAAATTAACACGCACAGGACGTGATTTAATTTTTGAAGGCAAATCACAATCTAATGCGCTGGTTTCGGCTTTTATGAGTTCGATTCAAAACTCACCGTGGTTGCAAACACCCTCGCTTGACGTGATTCAATCAGACAAACTTACTGGCGATAAAAATAACAACGCAGAAAAACTCAATGATTTTACGTTGAGAACAAAACAAGCCGATATGCCTGATGTGAACTAATATGAACTTAAATGAAATAGATTTAGCCGATATTGATTGGGATTTTAATGCCGCTTGGAGTTGGTCAGCACCTGTTAGAGCTGTCGTGATTCTTGTTAGTTGCTTAGTGCTAATAGGCGTGGGCGTATATTACGATACGCTCGACCAATTTGCAGCACTTGAAGTTGCCGAAAAAAAAGAAGCTGAACTGAAAACTATTTTTGAATTAAAGCTCGATCAGGCGGCAAATTTACCTG
>JAQTXN010000043.1 GCA_028688755.1 Methylococcales bacterium
TGATCGTTCAGGTTTTAAATATCACGGTCGTGTGAAAGCACTCGCCGATGCCGCTCGCGAAGCTGGCTTGAAATTTTAGGAGATTACAATGGCTACAGCACCTACTCAACAAGGTAGCGCAGACGGCTTACAAGAAAAATTGGTCAACGTTAGACGAGTCGCCAAAGTGGTTAAAGGTGGTCGAGTTTTCGGTTTTACCGCTTTGACTGTTGTCGGTGATGGCGAAGGTCGTATTGGTTATGGCGTAAGCAAAGCTCGCGAAGTGCCGATTGCAATTCAAAAATCGTTGGAACAAGCGCGCAAGAATATGCGTAAAGTGGAATTGAAAGGCGATACCTTGCAATATCCCGTTACAAATACGACTGGCGCAGCAAAAGTTTACATGCAGCCTGCTTCAGAAGGTACAGGTATCATCGCTGGTGGTGCTATGCGTGCGGTATTTGAAGTAGTTGGCGTACACAACGTCTTGGCAAAATGTATCGGCACAAACAACCCAATCAACGTGGTTCGTGCAACGATTAACGGATTGACCAGTATGCACAATGCTCATCAAATCGCAGCAAAACGCGGTTTGCCTGTTGAAAAAATTACGGGGTAATGTGATGAGTACAAAATTAAGTGTCACCATGACGAAAAGTCGTTTTGGACGTTTGCCAAATCATCAAGCATGCTTGAAAGGTTTAGGTTTACGAAAAATCAATCAAACAGTTGTGGTATTGAATACTCCCGAAAATAAAGGGATGATCAACAAAGTATCTTATATGCTTAAAGTTGAGGAAATCTAATGTTTTTAAATACTATTAAAGCTACTGACGGTGCGCGTAAAAAATCGCGTCGTGTTGGTCGCGGTATTGGTTGCACTATGGGTAAAACCTGTGGTCGCGGTCACAAAGGTCAAAAAGCGCGTAGCGGTGGTTTCCACAAAGTGGGTTTTGAAGGTGGTCAAATGCCTTTACAACGTCGCTTGCCAAAAATCGGTTTTACGTCGCACAAAGCAAAATTCTCATCTGAAGTTCGTTTAGGTGAATTGAATGGCTTGACAGCTGATGTCATCGATTTGAAAGTGTTAATCGACGCGAACATCGTTCCTGTTTTCACGAAAGTGGCACGCATTATTAAATCAGGTTCGTTGACGAAAGCGGTTACTGTGAAAGGTGTAAAAGTAACAGTAGGTGCGAAAGAATCTATTGAAGCTGCTGGTGGCAAAGTAGAGGCATAAGGTGAGTGTACCAAGAGCGCAAATGGCAAATAAAACGGCGGATTTCTCAGAATTAAAAGCACGTTTGCTTTTTGTTTTGGGAGCTTTCATTGTTTATCGTGTTGGGGCGCACATTCCAGTTCCTGGAATTGACCCTAAAGCATTAGCAGCGATGTTCGCACAACAAAGCGGCTCAATTTTGGATATGTTTAACATGTTCTCAGGCGGCGCGTTGATGCGTTTGAGCTTGTTTGCGTTAGGTATTATGCCTTATATTTCAGCTTCCATTATCATGCAGCTGATGACGGTAGTTATTCCGTCAATGGAACAAATGAAAAAAGATGGTGAGATTGGGAGACGTAAAATCTCTCAATTCACACGCTACGGTACGGTGGTTTTAGCGACTTTCCAAGCAGTTGGGATTTCGCTCGCGTTGCAAAATCAAACAGCAGGCGGATTGTCGGTTGTTTTGAATCCAGGTATTGGGTTCGTTGCAATTACGACTATCACGTTAGTGACTGGTACCATTTTTTTGATGTGGCTAGGCGAACAAGTCACAGAACGCGGCATTGGTAACGGTATCTCGATGATTATCTTTGCAGGTATAGCATCGGGTTTACCTAAAGCGATTGGCAGCACATTTGAGCTTGTCAGAACAGGTGAAATGAGCAGCCCATTTATTGTGTTGCTATTTTTATTGTCAGTTTCTGTGACGATGCTTGTTGTATTCGTCGAGCGCGGTCAGCGTCGAATCGTGATTAACTATCCGAAAAGACAAGAAGGTCGTAAAATGTATGCAGGTCAAAGTAGTTTCTTGCCTTTGAAGCTGAACATGGCTGGCGTTATTCCACCAATTTTCGCGTCAAGCATCATTCTTTTTCCAGCAACGATTGCTGGTTGGTTTGGTAAAAGTGAAGGTTTTGGTTGGTTGCAGGACATTGCAACATTATTATCGCCAGGTCAGCCAGTTTATGTTTTGTTCTACGCTTTAGCCATTGTGTTCTTTTGCTTTTTCTACACAGCATTAGTGTTTAATTCAAAGGAAACTGCTGAGAATTTGAAAAAGTCTGGTGCATTTTTACCTGGTATTCGCCCTGGCATGCAAACCAGTGTTTATATCGACAAAGTGATGACTCGTTTAACCTTAATCGGCGCGTTTTATATCACCTTAGTTTGTTTGTTACCAGAATTTTTGATTGTTTATTGGAACGTTCCTTTCTATTTTGGCGGAACGTCACTTCTGATTATTGTTGTGGTTGTGATGGATTTTATTTCACAAATGCAAACGCACATTATGTCGCAACAGTATGAAGGTTTAATGAAAAAAGCTAACCTTAAAAAGTAGTTAGCACGTTTATTGATTTGAGAATCTTGGAGATTCCTATGAAAGTTCGCGCATCTGTAAAACCAATTTGCAGAAAATGCAAAGTTGTAAAAAGACATGGTGTTGTTCGAGTGATTTGCGAAGATGGCAGACACAAACAACGTCAAGGGTAATTTTGAATTGCTCAATCACTGTTATATGTTATAATCATATGCTTAACCTTAGAATCCGTACTCAGGGGAGTATTTAAATGGCTCGTATCGCCGGGATAAATGTACCAGACCACAAACATGCTGTTATCGCTTTGACTGCGATTTACGGGATCGGTCGTCAAACTGCAAGTGAAATTTGTAGCGAAGTGGGTGTGTTGCCTTCCGTAAAAATCAAAGATCTAGCTGAAGAAAAAATAGAAGCAATTCGTAATGTCATTGCAAAAATGACAGTTGAAGGCGATCTTCGTCGCGAAGTTTCTATGAATATCAAACGTTTGATGGATCTTGGTTGTTATCGCGGAATTAGACACCGTAGAGGTTTACCATTAAGAGGGCAACGCACAAGAACAAATGCGCGTACTCGTAAAGGTCCTCGCAAACCAATTAAAAAATAAGCACCAATTAAGAGTCTGAACTAATGGCAAGTCAAAATCGTTCAAGAAAACGTATAAAAAAAGAAGTTGCAGACGGTATTGCACACGTCCACGCTTCTTTTAACAACACAATCATCACCATTACCGACCGAAAAGGTAATGCACTTTCATGGGCCACTTCAGGTGGCTCTGGTTTTCGTGGTTCACGAAAAAGCACGCCTTTTGCTGCACAGGTTGCTGCAGAAAAAGCGGGGGCTGTTGCTCAAGAATATGGTATGAAAAACCTTGATGTGTTAATTAAAGGACCAGGTCCTGGTCGTGAGTCTGCGGTACGTTCATTGAACAACCTTGGCTTCAAGATTAACAACATCATCGACGTGACACCGATTCCGCATAACGGTTGCCGTCCACCTAAAAAACGCCGCGTGTAGAAAAACTGGAGTACTAACATGGCAAGATATATTGGACCTACCTGTAAATTAAGTCGCAGAGAAGGCACTGATTTATTTTTGAAAAGTAGAGGGAAATCTCTCGAAGGAAAATGCAAATTAGATCAAAGACCTGGTCAACATGGTGCTAAACGCACTAGAAATTCTGATTATGCAACGCAGTTACGTGCAAAACAACGCTTACGCCGTATCTATGGTATTCTGGAAAAACAGTTCAGAAATTACTATAAATCAGCAGATATGAAAAAAGGCGCAACAGGTGAAAACTTATTGAATCTTTTGGAGTCACGTTTAGATAACGTTGTTTATCGCATGGGGTTCGCATCTACTCGCGCTGAAGCACGTCAGCTTGTTTCTCATAAATCCATTCAAGTTAATGGTACTTTGATTAACATTCCTTCTTATCAAGTATCAGCTGGTGACGTATTATCAGTAAGAGAAAAAGCAAAAAAACAACAGCGTATCATCGATGCGTTGACAGTAACAGAGCAATACGGTTTCCCTTCTTGGGTTGATGTAAACCCAAAAGAAATGAAAGGCACTTTCACAAGTTTGCCTGATCGTGTTGATTTAGGTACTGACATCAACGAACAACTTGTTGTGGAACTTTACTCTAAATAATTGTAGTTCCGAGGAATATAAATGCTTAGTTCTATCCCTAAATTGCTTAAACCAGAGTCAATTGAGGTTGTAAGTGAGTCGCCAAATCACTCAAAGATCGTTATCGAGCCTTTAGAGCGTGGCTTTGGGCATTCGTTGGGAAATGCGCTGAGACGTGTTCTCTTGTCGACTATTCCAGGTTGTGCAGTTACTTCAATCGAAATTGATGGCGTGTTGCATGAGTACACAACAATTGAAGGTGTACACGAGGATGTAATTGACATTTTGCTTAACTTGAAAAAGTTAGCGATTGTCATTGATGGTAAAGATGAAGCGGAGTTAACGCTTTCCAAAAAAGGCGCAGGCATTGTTACTGCCGCTGATATTACTTTGCCTAATTACGTTAAAATCCTAAACACGGATTCTGTTATTGCGACCTTGACAGCGGCGGGTAATTTGAATATGAAAATCCGTGTAAGTCGTGGTCGTGGTTATGAGCCTGCAAGTGTTCGAAAATCTAATGTGGATGTAACTTACCCTGTTGGTACTTTGCATTTGGACGCGTCTTTTAGTCCTGTTTTGAGAGTTGCTTATCAAGTCGAAAGCACTCGTGTTGCAAACCGTACTAACCTGGACAAATTGATTATCGATTTAGAGACTAATGGCACGGTTGATCCGAAAGAAACAATCAAACTTGCGGCATCAATTATCCATGATCAACTTTCGGTTTTTGTAGATTTCAAAGAAGTCAGTGAACAGCCCCATGCAGAGTTCGTTTCACCAGATGAATCAATTGATCCTGTGTTATTGCGTCCTGTCGATGATTTAGAATTAACAGTGCGTTCAGCGAATTGTTTAAAAGCAGAAAACATTTTTTATATCGGTGATTTGATTCAGCGTACAGAAGTTGAATTATTAAAAACGCCTAATCTAGGTAGAAAGTCTTTGACTGAAATTAAAGATATTTTGGCGTTGAAAGGTTTATCTTTAGGCATGCGTCTTGAAAATTGGCCACCTGAAGGTCTTGCTGAGCACAATCAATCCGTATCACACTAATTTTTAGGTTATTTTTAATATGAGACATCGTAAGTCTGGTAGACAACTCAATATGAATAGCAGCCGTCGTAAGGCTCTATTCACTAGCATGGCAAATTCGTTATTCAAACACGAGTTGATTAAAACAACTTTGCCAAAAGCAAAAGAGCTTCGTGGTTTTGCTGAACCGTTAATTACATTGTCAAAAGAAGATAATGTCGCAAAAAGACGTTTAGCGTTTGCACGTTTGCGTGATCGTGATATGGTGACTAAATTATTCACTGAATTAGGTCCACGTTATAAAAATAGAGCAGGTGGCTATTTACGCATTATGAAATGCGGTTTTAGAGCTGGCGACAATGCGCCAATGGCGTACGTTGAATTGGTTGATCGCGAAGCGTAAGCGAAGCTGTTACAAAAAACGCCTGTTCTCAAACAGGCGTTTTTTTTGTCTTACGATTTTACTTCAAATCCAGCACATCTTGCATATCAAACAAACCGTTCTCTTTGTTCATTAACCAATGCGCTGCGCGAACAGCCCCATTTGCAAATGTCATTCGGCTAGTTGCTTTGTGAGTAATTTCTAAACGTTCGCCTTCATCGGCAAACATTACTGTATGTTCGCCAACAATATCACCCGCACGAATGGTTGAAAAACCAATCGTTTTTCTATCACGAACTCCCGTGTCGCCTTCGCGCCCATAAATAGCATTTGTTTCTAAATCACGCCCGAGCGTTTTTGCAACGACTTCGCCCATTCTCAATGCCGTGCCAGAGGGGGCATCGACTTTGTGTCGATGATGCGCTTCGATAATTTCAATATCTGTATAATCGCCCATCACTTTTGCGGTCATTTCAAGTAACTTCAACGATAAATTCACGCCAACACTAAAATTAGGTGCTAAGACGATTGAAATATCTTGTGCAGCTTTAGCAATGTCTGCTTTTTGAAGTTCATTGTAGCCTGTCGTACCAATCACTACTCTTTTACCTGCTTGACGGCAAATTTCAATATATTTCATTGAAATATCAGGGCGAGTGAAATCAATTAACACATCAAAGTCATCCAATTTTGCGCTTAAATCATCGCTTACAAAGCAACCAATCGAACCAACACCCGCTAAAACCCCCGCATCTTTATTTACGGCATCATTTCCAACACGCGCAATCGCAACGCCCAATTTTGTTTTATCATTCGAAACGGCGGCTTTGATTAAATTTAAACCCATTCGTCCGTTTGCACCGACCACTGCAATTCTTGTCATAACTTACCCCGTTAGTTTATCAAAAAAATTTTTCACGCCGTCGAGCCAGCTTGATTCTTGTGGACTATGATGCGTGCCGCCACTTGAAAGCGATTCACCTAATTTTTCCACTAATGCTTTTTGATCGGCGGTTAATTTTACAGGCGTTTCGATTTTTACGCGGCACAATAAATCGCCGATTGCTCCACCACGCACAGGTTTTACGCCTTTGCCACGCAATCTGAATGTTTGCCCTGTTTGTGTTTCAGCAGGGATTTTTAATGATGCTTTGCCGCCTAATGTTGGGACTTCAATTTCACCACCTAAACAGGCTGTCACAAAACTAATTGGTACTTCACATGATAAATTTGCGCCGTCGCGGTTGAAAATGGCATGTCGTTTGACTTGAATATCAATGTATAAATCACCTGATGGTGCGCCTTGTTGCCCTGCTTCACCTTCGCCAGATAAACGAATTCTGTCGCCAGTATCAACGCCCGCGGGAATTTTTGCCGACAAGGTTTTTTCGTCTTTGACGCGCCCTTGTCCGTAACATTTTCCACATGGATCTTTAATTTGTTTGCCTGTGCCGCGACATGTTGGACAGGTTTGTTGAACCGTGAAAAAGCCTTGTTGCATTCGCACTTGTCCGTGTCCATGACACATTGAACAGGTCACAGGTGACGAACCCGCTTTTGCGCCTGAACCAGAGCAACTATCGCATGTTACAAGAACAGGAATGCGAATTTTTTGTTCTGTGCCATTAACCGCTTCTTCGAGTGTGATTTCAAGGTTGTAGCGTAAATCTGAGCCGCGTTGTGCAGCATTTCCCCCGCCACCACGTCTGCCACCGAAAATATCGCCAAACATATCGCCGAAAATATCACCAAAATCGCCACCACCAAAACCTGCTCCACCGTGTCCAGCACTACCATCAACGCCTGCATGTCCAAATTGATCGTAAGCAGAGCGTTTTTTAGGGTCAGATAACACTTCGTACGCTTGGTTAATTTCTTTAAATTTAGCTTCTGCCGCCGTAGGATTATCTTTATTTCGATCAGGATGATATTTCATCGCTAGACTGCGATAACTTTTTTTGATTTCTGCATCGCTTGCATTGCGATCGACACCGAGTATTTTGTAAAAATCTTCTTTAGTTGCCATGGATTACTTTTAAATTTATGAAAAAATGAGATATTGGGATTATAGGGACGATGTTTTGAGTTTAAAGGTATTAAGACATATTTTTAATGATGTGGTGAATGCGCTTAAAACCTAAACCAATGCCAACCAAAATAAACGGCACAGCCGCGCCTTCGGCAATTTCTGGATTCACATTAAAACCGAATTCGTGCAACGACGCTGCTATGGCATGAATTAAACTTGCGGCGTAATAAGTAATCGCCACCACGGAAATACCTTCAACCGTTTGTTGCATTCGCAATTGCATTTTTGCGCGTAACGCCATCGATGAAAGCAAACCTTGATTTTGCCGCTCAATAATAATATCAACGCGCGTGCGTAATAATTGGCTCGTGTTACCGACACGCTCAGAAAGCGAGGTGAAACGATTTGACGTTGAACGGCAAGTATTTACCGCAGGTTCAAGGCGACGTTTGATAAATTCGCCAATCGTTTGAATCCCTTGAATTCGCACTTCGCGCAAATCAATTAAACGTTGTTCGACCAAATTATAATAGGCACTAGCCGCTTCAAAACGCAGATGATTACTCGAAACGTGATTTTCAATTTCAGCGGCGAGCATCGTTAATTCATCGAGTAATTTCGCGTCATTGCCTGACGATTGCGTCATCGCGTTGGTAATTGTGTAAAGTTGCTGGTCGGCTTTTTTGAGTTCAGGTGAGAGTTTTCGTGCAATCGGAAACGCGAGTAACGCTAGCACACGATAAACTTCGATTTCAAAAAGTCGGTGCATTAGACGTGCGCCTTGTTCAATTCGCAACCCGTTATTTAAAATCAAAAATCGACTAAAACCATCAACGTGAATTCTAAAATCGGTAAAAACTCGCGCTGCACCGCCTGTTACCGTTGAACCGACAATCGCATTATTCGCAAAATACGGCGCAATTTCAGGCAAATCGTAATTTTCATTTTCAGGCAAAATCGTGGCATGCGTAGCAACCAAAATTTTTCCTGCCAACGTTGAAAGCCAATCAACAGGCACTTTTTTTAAGGCTGGCTCTGCAAACGCTTTACTTTCTTCACCTTGAACGTAAAACGTGTAAGTGCTGAATTCACCGTGCTGTTCCCAACGCAATTGAAACGAATCAAACGTTGCGCTGAAATGGTCAGCATCTGGAGACGGAGACGCTACACCGAAACGTTCACAAAGCTGATTGAGATGTTTGCGTTCATCATTTTTTTCGTCAGTTGAGCGCGAAAGGGCTAAATGACTTGCGCGAACAGGCAAGCCTGAAATGACTGAAGAACGCGCATGAACTTCGTTGTGTAGAATAAAACGTTGTGGGTGATTTTCGGGAATAGGGTAGACGGTAGTCACAAAATAAGCAGGGTAGGGAAGTTGCAGAACAAAGCGCGTTGCGACAAGCGAAACGCGCCATTATTTAGGAAATTAGACTTTGCAAGGTGAATTGCCTAACGCCGAGCAAAGCGGACACCAGCCTGAATAACCTGTTGCAGTTGCAATCAACCCAATTAAAAGTAACGGAATGCTAGCAAGAAACACAGATGATACTAACGCCGCCACGCCACCATATAGACGGTATTTTTTTTGTTGGTCGTTTAAGTTCACTTCAAATTTTGTCAAACGTTTATAATCAAAACTCATGTCGAAACCTTCTTCTTATAATAGTGATTGAAAAACAAGCCGAATCGCGGCATTGTCAGCCTTGAAACTATACAGAGCTAGTCAAAATCTGCAAGTGAAAATTTTATGAGCAAAAAAACAAAAACTGCCTTTGTTTGTGCTGAATGTGGTGCGGATTATCCACGTTGGAATGGACAATGCGCGAGTTGTGGTGAGTGGAACACAATCAAAGAAATTCGTTTAGCTCCTGCAAATGAAAAACGGGTTGTTACAACAGGCTATACAGGCACCCGCTCGGAAGTAAAACGTTTATCAGACGTAAATTTATCGCAAGCAGAACGTATTTCGAGTGACATTTCAGAATTTGACCGTGTTTTGGGTGGCGGCATTGTGCAAGGCAGCGTTGTGTTAATTGGTGGCGCACCAGGTGCTGGGAAAAGTACGTTATTGCTTCAAGCGATTGCTAACATTGCGGCGCGAGATATTTCAGTTTTATATGTTTCAGGGGAAGAATCGCTGCAACAAATCGCCGAACGGGCTAATCGTTTGAAATTACCCGCAGACAAAATTTTGATGCTTGCCGAAACATCGGTGCAACGCATTTGTGACGTGTTAGACGAAATATCGCCGCAGATTTTGGTCATTGATTCAATTCAAGTCATGTATATAACAACATCGGATTCGGCAGCGGGTTCAGTCTCGCAAGTGCGTGAATCGGCGAGTTATTTAACGCAATATGCCAAGCAACATAATGTGTCGATTTTTATGGTTGGACACGTTACGAAAGATCATTCCCTTGCAGGGCCTATGACGCTCAGTCACATTGTCGATACGCAAGTGATGCTTGCTTCAACGGATGATGCGCGTTATCGCGTTTTGCGGGCAGATAAAAATCGTTTTGGTAGTGTGGGTGAACTCGGTTTTTTTGCGATGGATAACACAGGTTTAAAAGAAGTTAAAAATCCGTCGGCGATGTTTTTAAATCGTGCTGAAAAACCGTCTTCAGGTAGTGTTGTGACCGTTTTGTGGGAAGGTACGCGCCCGTTGCTGGTTGAAATTCAAGCTCTTGTGACAGATTGTCAATATGGAAATCCACGTCGTTTGGCGGTGGGGTTAGATCAAAATCGACTTGCTATGTTGCTCGCCATTTTGGCGCGACACGGTGGAATTTCAACGGCAAGTGACGAAATTTATGCAAACGTGGTCGGCGGCATTCGCGTAACAGAAACGAGTTCAGATTTAGCAATTGTGGCGAGCATTGTGTCGAGTCTGCGAAATAAAGTGGTCGCGCAAGATGCGTTTTTCTTTGGGGAATTGGGTTTAAACGGCGAAATTCGACCTGTTGCAAATGGTCATGCGCGTTTGAATGATGCGGCAAAACATGGATTCAAAAAAGCCGTGATTCCCAAAGCGAATGCGCCTAAAAAAGCGATTGCGGGTTTAGAAATTCACGGTGTTTCAACGCTTTCTGAGGCGTTAGATATTTTGTTTGTGATTTGAATTTTGCTGTTTTTGCGTGAGTAGCGTTAAAAATTTTTCCGTAAATTCTGTTGGCAATTGCGCGGTGACTGGCACAAACCAATGATTTTGTGTCGCAAAAGATTTGCATTTCACCGCGTCTTTTTCTGTCATTAAAACGGGATGATTTTTAAAGATAATTTCTTTTTCACTAAAAACATGATGATCGGGAAAACTATGATTAACACACTGCAAAATTCCTGCTTTTTCAAGCTGCGAAAAAAAGCGTTGTGGATTGCCAATTCCAGCAATCGCATGGCAATCGAGAAATTTGAATTCGGCTAACGATTTGCTTTCACCAGTTTTTAAATTTATCGCATTATCGCCATGCAACTGCATTTGCCATTCGTGCCAAGCGGTGTCATTTAACGGTTTGCCATTCACGACAACAAAATCAACGCTATTTAACCGCTCAATCGGTTCTCTTAAAGGCCCTGCGGGCAAACAGGCAGAATTTCCAAAACGTCGCTCACCATCCACAACGGCAATTTCGATGTCACGTTTAAGCGCGTAATGTTGCAAACCATCGTCAGCTAAAATTACGTCGCATGGCGCGTGTTTTAACAGAAACAGTCCTGCCTCAACGCGATTTGCCCCGACAGCCATTGGGCAGTTTGTTTGTTGCAAAATGAGCAATGCTTCGTCACCGACTTCTGCTACGTCGCTATTGGATAAAACCATCTTTGCCGCGACTTTTTTACCGCCATAACCGCGACTGATAATGCCCACCCGATAGCCGTGCGCTTTAAGTAAATTGGCTAAATAAACACATAATGGTGTTTTTCCCGTGCCGCCCACAGTGATATTGCCAACAATAACAACGGGAACAGGTAACGCGGTGCTTTTTTTCAATCCAACTTTATAAAGCCAACGGCGAAATTTCACAAAATCTAAAAAAAACATCGCTATCGGCGTAAGGGCTGCGCCGATGAAATGATCGCCATACCAAATATCAAGTAACCAACGCGAAACGGTTTTTTTCATTGCTTTCTCATGCCCCGACTTTTTTCAATTTGCCCACGAAAATACTCAACGCTCATCTTGCGTCCTAAAACGACTAATAAATCGTCGGCGCGAAGGATAAAGTGTTCAGGCGGATTGAAATAAAAATGCTGGTTTTTAATTTCATAACTGTTTTGATGAATTCGATGTTCTGGATTTGCGCTGACAACACCTAATAAAATCAACTTTCGTTCTAAAAAATTTACGGATGAAATTTCAGTGCATTCTAAAATGGAACCTAATTCCACTTTTAATGTTTCCATCACAATATCTTTTTCAGCGTTAATAATGCCTAAAATCGCTTCAAATGCGACAGGTTGCCCAACATATTCGGCAGCGACCATGCCTGCAATTTCAAACGGACGAATCACATTACTTGCCCCAGCTTGATAAAGTTTTTTGACGTTTTCAATGTTATTTGCACGGGTAATAATGTTGATACCAGAATTTAAATGCCTCGCAGTTAGCGTAACATAGACATTCATCACATCGTCATCGGTCACACATAAAACGCTTGATGCACCGTTGTTAATGCCTGCTGTTGCTAACACGCCATTTTTACTCGCATCTGCGTGAATATAGGTATATTTAAGCTCTTCTGCTTTATCGATATTTTCTTGTAGCGAATCAATAACGATAAAATCGAGTTTGTCTTTGGTTAATTGTTTTGCAATGTGCTGTCCGACACGTCCGAAACCACAAATAATTATGAAACTTTTGAAACGTTTAATTTCGGTGTAAGTACGATTTTCGCGTAAATGTTTTATTTCTTCGCTAAACCCCGACACCATAATTGAGGTAAAAAACGATAAAACGCCAATGCCACCAAAAATTAACACAATGGCAACCATTCGACCGCCTGTCGAATGGGGTGCAATATCGCCGTAACCAACAGTGGCTAATGTCACAATTGTCCAATAAAACCCATCAAACAAATTTTTGATTTGTCCGCCTTCGGCGTGACTTTCAAATAAGTAGCTGACGATGCCACCAATAAAAATTAAAAAACCTAAAAATATCCCTAATGTATAAAGTTCAAAACGTTTGTTGGCTAAAATGTTGATGAAAACTTTGATACTTTGGAAATGGCGAAACAGTTTGAGTAACCGAAACACCATGAAAACTCGCAAAAAACGAAAGGTTTCATAACTCGGTAAAATCGCCAGCAAATCAATAATTGCCATTGGCGTAATCATGTAACGCAATTTCGCAATAATGACTTCTTTTAACGCCAAAAAAACAGGGAAGCGTGTATTGAGGTATTTTGATTTTTCATAGTGCGTCAAAATAATTTCATGACTATTACTTGCCAGCCAAAAACGCAATAAATACTCAATGGTGAAAATGACTAAAATCGCTTGTTCAAGTTTTTTACTTAGTTCTGTTATCTCATGATCAATTTCGTGAATTAAGAAAAAAACGCTCAATAACACCATGCTGACAATAAAAAACGCCACATAACCGTTATAGCGGCTATTTGGATTTTCAAGTACGTTGAAAAAGAAATGTTTCACGTTTTGATAACGTGGCGAATTTTTTAACAGGTAGGCAAATTTAACAATCATTGAATCAGGTAAGAATTTAAGAATGAAAAAGACGCGAACGTCTCGCGTCTTTTAGAGTTTTTACAGCACTATCGACACAATCAATACAATGACGGCAATAAAAGAAATGGTGAAAATTACGCCGCCAATAACGTACGAAGAAAGTGAACCGTGTTGAAAATCTTGCTCACGATTTTTACTGCTTTGTACGCCCGTAGCCGCTGCAATGACGCTTTTAGCGATTTGAAGAATGTTTGGTTTTGACATCGTTTTTTTCTCCTTTTACAACACTGGTTGTTTCAACAGGCAAGCCTGCAAATTCAAATAATAAGGCTAATTCTTTTGCATCAAGTTCATAACATTTTCCTGTACGCAAACCATCTGATAACACAACTGGTCCATAACGCACACGCATTAAACGACTGACAACAACATTTTGCGCTTCCCACAAACGGCGCACTAAACGATTACGACCTTCGCTCACAACAACGTGATACCACTTATTTGCACCGTCTCCACCCATGAAATAAATTTGGTCAAATTTTGCCAAACCATCTTCGAGCATGACACCTTGTTTGAGCAATTCTATTTTTTCGTCAGGCACTTCGCCCAAAATTCGCACCGCATATTCGCGTTCAACTTCGGTTGAAGGGTGCATCAATTTGTTGGCCAGTTCACCGTTATTTGTGACGAGTAGTAAACCTGAGGTATTTACGTCTAACCGACCAACAGAAATCCAGCGTGACGTGTCGAGTTTCGGCAAATTGGCAAAAATCGTCGGGCGACCTTGCGGGTCGTTGCGTGACACAATTTCACCTGTTGGTTTGTGATAAATCAACACGCGCGTGGGTTGACGTTCAAATTTTTCCCAATGCACCACGCGGTCATTGAGTTGCACATAATCGCCTGCTTTTAAATGTGCGCCTTGTGTCACCACATTGCCGTTGATTTTTAAACGACCTTCAGCAATCCAACGTTCAATTTCACGGCGTGATGCTAAACCGCCTCGCGCTAAAACTTTTTGAATACGCTCGCCGTCTTTTGAGGCTTCAACGTCAACATCGACAAGGCGTTTTTCAACAGGTGCTTTTTTTTTCGCATCGCGTAAATTTTCACGACGCATTTGACTAGCGGGTTTATTGGGTTGTTTTTTATTGCGTAATGCAACGGGATTATTGAGTTGTTTGGTTTTCACGTTTTTCCTGTATCAATGGGTTTTGCCGATTAAATTGACAAATAATTGTTCTAATCGATTACTTTTGTTTTTCATGCTGACGACTTGAATGTTTGCTGCGCTGAGTTGAGCGAATAAATCATTTAAATTGCATTCTTTCGGCACACCAATTTCTAACACTTTTTCTGAAAGTTGATTGATTTCATAGCCGTTTAAAATCGGATTTTTAACTGGTTGTGCTAAATCTAAAATGAAATAATCAACGTGTAATCGCGTAAGCAAACTCGCCATGTCAGAATGTTCAATGATTTTGCCGCTGTCGATAATGGCGATATTGCGGCACAAACTTTCGGCTTCTTCTAAATAATGCGTAGTCAAAATAATTGTCGTGCCTTGCGCGTTCACTTCTTTGAGCATTTCCCACATTGAGCGACGAATTTCAATATCTACGCCTGCGGTGGGTTCGTCGAGAATGAGCAGTTTTGGCGCGTGAACCATAGCTCTTGCAATCATAACCCGTCGTTTCATTCCGCCTGATAAACGCCGTGACATCACGTCGCGTTTGTCCCATAAATCGACTTGTTTTAAACACGTTTCCACGCGCTGCAAGGCAATTTTTTTTGGAATGCCGTAATAGCCTGCTTGATTTAATACGATACTTTTTGCAGTATCAAACTGATTAAAATTGATTTCTTGTGGCACAAGTCCCAAACAGCTTTTGGCTAAATTTCGTTGTGTTTTCAAATCGTAATCGAAAATTTTAACCGAGCCACTTGTCGCGTTCACCAATGAACTGATAATGCCAATAGCGGTTGATTTTCCTGCGCCATTTGCGCCAAGTAATGCGAAAAAGTCGCCCTGTTTGACTTCTAAATCGATGCCTTTCAAGGCTTCAAAGCCATTTTGGTAAGTTTTACGAAGATTATTTATTGAGAGTGCGTTCATGCGTGTAGTTTAGCAGTTTTTAGCGGGAAAATTTGACGAAAAAAAACCGCGCTAGAAACTAGCACGGTTATTTTTACTTCACGAAACGGAGAAATTTCGGTGAAATTATTTGCTTTGAATGTATGCGAACAACGCATCAACAGCTTGATCTTCGCCGTAGCCAGCTTTTTTAACAGGGCCAACTTCCATGATTGCAGCGATAGCTTTTGGCATGCCGCCTTTGCCGTCTTTTAATGTTTGTTCAAAGCTAGCGCGTGTTAATTTGCCAGATTTTACTAAATCAAATAATTGTGGGTTTGATGCGATGTCGTGGCAAGTGCCGCAACCGCGACCGAAAGCGCGTTCGTAAATTTTCGCACCGATTTCTGTTTTTTCGTCAGCGAACGCTGCGCCGCTTAAACCCATTACTGCAACAGTTGATAATGCTAAAACTAATTTTTTCATAATGACCTCTCAAAGTTTAAAAAGCTGTTTTTATTTTTTTCAAAAACATATATTCAACAAAATTTGAACGGGCAAAGGATAAGGATTTTAGGGCTAAAGTTCAACGATTTTGTTCAATTTTGTCATGCACAAAAGTTTGTTGAAAAATGTTTTTTAAAATAGGCAGCGGTATTACGTTATTTTTTCTTGGCAGGAAATAAAAAAAATTGGCATAAGATAATGAGATGAAAATTACAGTAAAAATTCCGTTATGAATAATGATTTGAAACAAAGATTATCGAAATTTTTTTTAAAATTGATCATTTGGTTAGCTTCAATTTTCATTGCCTTTTCAATAGGTTTCATTTTCTTTTGTATTTCTCTTGAGTACGAAGATTATAAATACCGATTAGCCTATCCAATTCCGTCTGGCGAAGATGATTTAGGGTACGGAATTTATATGATAGGTACGGCTGCTTTAATGTTCATACTTTCAGTAATACTGATTTTGCCTTTAATTTTAGTTTTTAAAAAAATTTTCTCACGATTGTTTAGGCGTTATTTATGACAAATGTTACATCAAAAAAAATAACCGTGATTTTAGTCGATGACCACGCTGTTGTTCGCGCAGGATTTCGTTTATTGCTTTCGACTGAAGCCGATATTGACGTGATTGCCGAAGCCGAAAAAGGCGAACAAATTTTACAGCTTTATGCTGATTTAAAACCCGATGTGATTGTGATGGATTTATCGATGGCAGGCATTGGCGGTTTAGAAGCAACGCGGCGATTGGTTTCGCGTTATGACGAGGCAAAAGTGATTGTGTTTAGCGTGCATCATGAAAATGTGTTTATTAGTCGGGCGATGACGGCGGGAGCGAAAGGTTATATTTGCAAACAAGCGCATCCTGATGTGTTGATTACGGCAATTAAAAAAGTCGCTAGCGGGGAAATTTTCATTGAACCGAATTTAATCAATGAACAGAGTTCAGATTTAAAAACCATCGTGAACGATTTTTCACCACGCGAATTTGATGTTTTTTTATTGCTCGCAAAAGGGATGACGGCACACGATATTTCTGAAAAATTATGTTTGAGTTATAAAACGGCGGCTAATTACGGCACAAACATTCGGGCAAAATTAAATGTGAATTCGAGTGCTGAACTGGCTCATATTGCGTTGTCTTTGAATTTGATGTCGCAAGTTTAGGAAAAAGTCCTATAGGTTTTCGCGCCAATCAACTCTAAAATTAAAACCACTTCTTGGTTCTCCATTTTTACCGCGCTGTTGAAAAATAGCGTGGTTTTTTTTCGGGAAAATTTTCGATTCGTTATTTCGTTGATTGTTGAATTGTCGTACTTTACACTTCATTGCGGTTTATAAGCATTCGAGCCTTCCCTAATTTTTCATGCGAATAGGTAAAACGATATGAGTAGAAAGAAGTTCATAGAGTCACAAGGTGCATCATGCGACAACTGGTATTGGAGTTGGTCATTTATAAATGAAAAAGCAAAAACAATTATTTTCGGAATTTGGGATGCTAATTTGGCAGATGGACTTATTTTTAGTGAGGAGTGGGCGCAACGTCCTAATGGAGTAAAACCGAAAGGTTATAAACAATCCAGAGAGCATATCCGACTAGTTGAAGAGGAAGGTTATCAATTAAAAACCTTTCCAATGAGACGGAAACGCTCAGATGCCAGAGGAGATGGAAACCGTCCGCCAAAAATAGAAAGGATTGTACCTACATTAAGTTCAAAGTTTTTAGAGAACTATGGAAAACGTTGGTATGCCGTCGACCCTATCCCAGAAGAAATTGTTACGCCAGAACGTTATTTTGACGGCGCATCAAAGAAAATATCTGTTAATTCTTACGAAAGAAATCGTGAAGCACGAGAGAAATGTATTGAGCATCATGGATATATTTGTGCAGTTTGTTCTTTTGATTTTGAAAAATTCTATGGCGAAATAGGGACTAATTATATTCATGTTCATCACATTGTTCCTTTGCATGAAATTAAAGAAGAATATGAGATAAATCCAGTGGAAGGCTTAATTCCTATGTGTCCAAACTGTCATGCCATGATACATAGAAGTCAACTAACGGTAGAGCAATTAAAAGAAGAATTAGCCAAGAGACTGATTTAATACTTCCGAATTCTTGCCGCGTAATTTTGTAAAAAGTTACGCGGCTTTTTTGTGTCAGGAAAAATTCCTTTTCTGTCTTACTCTGTAGTTTTTGAACATCAAGCTGTTTATGATTTACAACAAACAAATTTAGCAGTTAGGTCGATTTTAAGTATGAAAAAAATTATTTACACCGTTTTCGCGCTCGCTGTTTCGCAATCAGTTTTAGCCGAAGATAAACCTCAAGATTTAGGCATCATGAACGTGGTGGGTGTTTCACCACTTGGCGGCAGTATTGATGCCGATAAATTGCCAACGCCTGTACAAACGGTTTCAAGTGAGCAACTCGAAAAAACGCAAACTATTTCGCTGGCGGATTACATCAATCGTTATTTAGGTAGCGCACACGTCAACGAGGCGCAAAATAATCCGTTGCAACCTGATATTTCTTATCGCGGTTTTACTGCCTCTCCGTTAATGG
>JAQTXN010000186.1 GCA_028688755.1 Methylococcales bacterium
TTTTGGGAGAGTGGCTTTAATCGGTTTAGTTTCAACTTGTCCGAGTTTGAGTTTTAAGAAGCGTTCAGGCGACGAACTTAAAATTTTTACATCAGGGAAATTCAAATAGGCACTAAACGGTGCTGCATTGATTTCACGCAAAATTTCGTAAGCTTGCCACGTTTCACCTTCGCACGTTGCCGAAAAACGTTGCGTTAAATTCACCTGATAACAATCACCTTCTTTTAAATAATGCTTAATTTTTTGAAAGGCTTGAGCGTAAGTTTCTTGTGAGAAATTAGCTTTTATTTCACTGGTTATTGAAAAAGATGCTTTGCCATTTTCAGCTTGAGAATAATTTATAGCGTCGAGAATTTCATCTCGATTTTTTTCGTCGTAACAAATCAAAAAACTTTGCGCGGTTTCATGGTCGATAATTAACGCCCAATCATAAATTCCCACTGCCATTTCAGGAATAGCTTCTTTGTCTTTTGCTAACGTTGGCAGATGTTCTAATCGTCTCGATAAATCATACGAAAAATAACCGATTGCGCCGCCGATAAATGGCAAATCAAAATGCGCGATATTGCGCGAATCAAACATTTTTGTATAACGATTCAATTCACTTTTGAGCAATTCAAACGGATTTTCATTCGATACAACTACGTCGTTACTTGTTGTAATTGTTGTGTTTTTACCTTGTGTGACTAAAGTGCAAATAGGATTTGCCACAATGATGTCGAAACGTCCTTGTTTACTACGCGGATGACCGCTGTCTAAAAATATCGCCCATTCACTTGTTGCAAAGGATTGGAATAATTTTGCGCTATCTGAAAAATAGGGAAGGGGATGAATGACCGCGTTTGATAACATAGATTTTAGCGGCTAAAAAATTGACCAAATGCCCGACTGCCAGAGCCAGTTTTAATGGTTTCGACAACTTCAAGCGTGTTGGCATCAATAACTGAAACTGTATTGTCGAACCAATTTGCAACGTAGACGTGAACATTGTCAGAATGCGTTGAAATGCCTTCGGGTTTGTCACCGACAGTGATTTCTTTAATGGCTTTTAACGTTTTTGTATCGATGGCAGAAACGTTGCCATCTTCTTGATTTGTCACGAAGAGTAAACTGTCATTTTTGGCAAGCGACACGGCGTAAGGTAATTTTTTGACTTTAATTGTAGCAATGTTGTGCATTGTTTTAGTGTCTAAAACGCTTACGTCATCACTTTGCACATTCGCGCTGTAAAGACGCTCATTTTTTGAATCAAGTGTTAAACCAAAAGGATGTTTGCCAACGGGCGTGACGTTTTTTGTTTTTAAGGTTTTCAAATCAATTTGTGAAACCGAATTACTCATCCGATTTGCCACATATAAAAATTGATTATCCGAACTCACCACTAAACCTGATGGCGATTTTTCAACTTCAATCGTAGCGATAATTTCTAAGGTTTTGGTGTCAATGACGCTGACTTTGTTTTCATACCAATCAGCAACAAATAAACGTGAATTATCAGGCGAAACTGCAATGCCTAACGCGCCTTCGGTTAATCTAACCGTTGCAACGACTGCGTTTTTTTGCGTATCAATCACCGCAATACCTTTTGCTTCAGGCGTGGAAACATAAACACGTTTTCCATCTGGAGAAACGGCAATGCCTGCTGGTTTTCCCGAAACAGCAATTGTATTTGCTACGGTATTTGTTTTCGAATCAATAACAGAAATATCATCTCCTAGCTGATTCGTAATGTAAGCGAGTGGAGCAGCTTGCATGGGAGTTGATAAAAAAACGGCAGCGACTCCCATCGCTACCGTCCATTTTGAAATGTTTAACACTTATTTTTCAGCCAATGCTTTTAAATTTGCCAAACCTTCTGTTAGAACTGCATTAACGGCTGTATTTGCAGCTTCTTCGTTCATTTCAGTAGGTGGATTGTTGTTCATATAAGCGCGGTAATAACCTGTTTTCCAAGAAACCACTGATGAACCGCCTTTGTCTTCAACTTTAATGCTTGCTGCGTAGTTATCGACTGGAAAAACAGGTACTTTTTCTTCAACGCCAGAATGTATGATGGTGTGAGTGGTGCTGATGTCAGTGATTTTGTAATCGTAAGACATTTTTTCAGCATCGTATTTTTTCAATTCTTCGGTGATTGTACCGCCATTTTTTAACGTCAAAACACGCGACGCGCCTTTTTCGTTACCACCTGTTGCGAGAACGCCTTTAACGACTGGCAACCATGCTAAATCATTATATTCTTTGATAATATTCCAAACTTTTGCAGCAGGTGCATTGTTGGTGATGTCTTTTTCGAGTTTTTGACGAACTGGACCGTGTGCGCTGGCAACTGACGTGAACATAAATGCGCCAAGTGATAACAAAAGAGTGAGTTTTTTCATTGTATTTTTTCCTAAAAGTAAAAATGTAAAAAGTTACGCGGTAATTATATGCGAATTTCAGCGTCGCGCATTCTTGCTATTCCTAAAAACAAGTGGTTTTTCATTGCCGTTTAACGCTTGTTTTCTAGCAGACGCAAGTAAATCATCAATTACGCCATGTTGCGGTGATTTGCTGCAAACAGGGTCAGTCGCGCCTGCATCGCCTGTGAGCAAATAGGCTTGGCAGCGACAACCACCAAAATCTTTTTCTTTTTCATCGCAACTACGACAAGGTTCTTGCATCCATTCAAAACCGCGAAAGAAATTAAATGCTTTTGAATCATTCCAAATTTCTGAAACGCTAAAATCATTCACATTCGGGCATTCAAAATTGGGCAATTCTCGTGCTGAATGGCAGGGCAGGGCAACCCCATCTGGTGCAATGGTTAAAAATGTGGTTGCCCAACCATTCATGCACGCTTTCGGACGGTCTTCGTAAAAATCAGGCACAACGTAATAAATTTTCATTTTGCCAGCGACTTTTTCTTTGAACGCTTGGGCAATGGCTTCGGCAGTTTCAAATTGTTCTTTTGTCGGCAAAAGCAAATCCCGATTAACGTGCGCCCAACCGTAGTATTGCGTGTTAGCGAGTTCTAAATAATCCGCACCAAGTGATTCTGCCATTGCCAAAATTTCGGGCATTTGATGAATGTTTTCGCGGTGCAGTACAACACACAAAACCATCGGATAACCGTGCTTTTTTACCAATCGTGCGACTTCTTGTTTGTGTTCAAACGATTTTGTGCCTGCAATGTGGTCGTTTAATTCTTGCGAACTTGCTTGAATACTGACTTGAATATGATCTAAACCAGCGGTTTTAAGTTCAATAATTTTTTCTTCCGTCAAACCATAACCAGATGTAATCAAATTCGAGTAATAGCCTAATTCGCGTGCGTACTGCACCAATTCCACTAAATCAGGACGAGTCAGCGGTTCGCCACCTGAAAAACCGAGTTGAACCGCGCCCATTTTGCGTGCTTGCGATAAAACTCGTTTCCAATCATCTGTACTGAGTTCGCTTTTATAATTCGGATAATCAAGCGGATTTGAGCAATACGGACATTGCAACGGACACGAGTATGTTAATTCTGCAAGCAACCAACGTGGTGGTGTAATTTTGCGTTCAGTCATTTTTTTCGACCTTAGTCTTTTGTCCAATCTTGCAAAATTTCAATCATCGACTTTGCTTGTTCAACGCTGGAAATGTTGAACTTCGATTTTTGCTGATATTTACCTTCGCGTTTTTGGTAACGGCGAATGGTGAATTTATCGTCCCCATATTCACCTTTTGTTGCATTCCATTCTTTGTAGCGAAACATAAGCGTTGCCCACGCGCCTTTAGTCAACACTTTTTTATCGAGTTCTTTAACAGTAATTACGCCGTTATCTTCGTACTCAATGGTTAATTCATCTGTGGTTTCTGCCATGATTGCTTGCTCCGTTTAAGCGAAAGGATTTTCTAAAACAATAGTTTCGTCACGTTCTGCGCCTGTTGAAATGATGGTAATTTTTACGCCAACCAATTCTTCTAAACGGTGAATGTACTTTTTCGCATTTTCAGGTAAATCGTCATAATTTGTTACACCTTCAGATTTTTCCGACCAGCCCGCCATTTCTTCAAAAACAGGCACGCATTTTTCGTAAGAATCTGCGCCAAGCGGTGCAACGTCAACAATTTTTCCGTCGATGTTATAGGCGGTGCAAATGCCAATTTTTTCTAGCCCGTCGAGTACGTCTAATTTCGTTAAGCAAATGCCGCTCAAACTGTTGAGTTGCGCTGATTTACGCATTGCAACGGCATCAAACCAGCCTGTTCGGCGTTTGCGACCTGTTGTTGCACCGAATTCAAAACCTTTTACGCC
>JAQTXN010000044.1 GCA_028688755.1 Methylococcales bacterium
ATTCCTGTTGCCGTTGACGCTTTAGCGGTTATGGTCAACAAAGACAATCCTGTTAAAGGTTTGACAATGGAACAAGTTGACGCGATTTTCTCAAGCACGTTGAAATGTGGCGGCGCAAAAGAAATTGAAAACTGGGGCGATGCGGGCGTGAGTGCGTGGGCAAGCAAACCGATTCAATTATATGGTCGCAACTCCGTTTCAGGTACTTACGGTTATTTCAAAGACCACGCGCTTTGCAAAGGCGATTTCAAAAGTAACGTAAATGAACAACCAGGTTCAGCGTCTGTTGTGCAATCAGTAACGTCATCAACAAACGGTATCGGTTATTCAGGTATGGGTTATACAACTTCTGGCGTAAGAATGGTGCCTTTAGCGAAAAAAGGTTCAACCACATTTGTTGAAGCAACACCTGCAAACGCGGTAAATGGAACGTATCCATTAACCCGTTACTTGTACGTTTATGTGAATAAAAAACCAAACACCCCACTTGCACCATTAGAAAATGAATTTGTAAAAATGGTTCTTTCTAAAACTGGTCAACAAGTTGTCATCAAAGACGGCTATATTCCATTACCAGCAAAAGTTGTGGAAAAAGAATTAGCCAAGTTGAAATAAACGAGGCTCAAACTTTTCAAAGCGCGAACCGCAACGAATTTGTCATTCGCTTGCGGTTTTCGTTTTTTACCTTGAACCTTTTTTGAAACAAGAATTTATGTCTGAACTAAACAATTCAACGTCGCAATCCTCGCTCAATACCGCAGCGACTTCGCACCATGAAAAATGGCGATTGCTCAAAGACGCGATTATGCGTCGTGCTGTCACGGTTGGCGGTTTGAGTATCATTTTTGCGATTGTGGTGATTTTCTTTTATCTGCTTTATGTCGTATTTCCGATTTTTTTATCGGCAAGTGCAGAATCGGTCGCACAATATCCTGTACCAGAGCAATCCGCAGGCAAAACGCTGTTTTTAAATATCGAAGAACAAAACGAAGTCGCAGCGCGTTTTACCGACAGCGGACAAGTTATTTTCTTTGAAGCGAAAACAGGCAAAACACTTTCACAAAAAACGGTTTTATTGCCGCCTGATACGAAAATTACGAGCGTGGCGTTAGCCAGTCCGTTAAGCGAGGGTGCGGTAATTTATGGTTTATCAAATGGTCAAGCGGTAATTGTGAAACAACAATTTAAAGTCGCTTTCAAAAATGATAAACGTGAAATTACGGCTTCGCTCAAATATCCGCTCGGTGAAACACCTTTAGTGGTTGATGACACAGGCGCGGCATTAGAAAAAATTGCCTTCAAAGTCGGTGACGGCGCAGCAACCATCGTGGCGAAAACGGCAGATAAAATTCGTTTAACCAGCATCGAAAAAGAACAATCGATGTTTTCAGATGAAGCCATTTTTACCCGTACGGATTCGTTTTTAGATATGCCAGCGGCAAATATCACCGATATGCTCGTGGATAAAGAAGACCGTAATTTATTTTTAGTCAGCGACGACGGCAGTTTAAGTTTTATCGACATCAGCAAAAAATCTGCGCCTGAAATTAAACAACATTTAAATGTGGTCGAAGCAGGGCAAAAAATCACTAGTTTGACGTTTTTAAATGGCGATTTGTCGATTTTAATTGGGGATTCAAGCGGCTTAGTTTCACAGTGGAGCTTGGTAAAAGACCAATTGGGCAAACCTGCTTTTGAAAAAATTCGCGCCTTCAAAGTTTCAGATAAACCTGTGATTGAAATTGACTCAGAGCAACGCCGAAAAGGCTTTGTGACCGTTGATTCTGCGGGGCAAATGGGCATTTACCATTCAACAGCTGAACGTGAATTGATTAAAGAAAAAATCAGCACCACCGCACCATTGACCACGATTTTATCGCCTCGCGCAAATGCACTCTTGTTTGAAAATGCCGACGGTAAAATTAACCTTTGGAAAGTCGAAAACGAACATCCTGAGGTGTCTTTCAAATCGATGTGGCAAAAAGTGTGGTACGAAAGTTATGCAAAACCTGCCTACATTTGGCAATCGTCTTCGGCAAGCAACGATTTTGAACCGAAATACAGCTTAACGCCTTTAGTTTTTGGAACATTGAAAGCCGCATTTTATGCGATGCTCGTTGCTGTTCCGTTATCACTCATGGGCGCGATTTATACCGCTTATTTTATGTCGCCCAAAATGCGAATTTATGCAAAACCTGCCATTGAAATTATGGGCGCGTTACCAACGGTTATTTTAGGTTTCTTAGCGGGTTTGTGGCTTGCGCCATTTATCGAAGAACATTTAGCTGGCTTGTTTGCAATGCTAATGATTATGCCGTTAGGCGTGATGGCATTTGCATTCAGCTTGCAATTTTTACCTGAAAATATTCGCAAAGAAATTCCCGAAGGTTGGGACGCAGCAATGCTGATTCCTGTAATTTTAGTGACAGGCTGGTTTGCCTTCACAATCAGTGTGCCATTGGAATCTGCAATTTTTGGCGGCACGTTGCGTGATTGGTTCAAAAACGAATTAGGTATTGGTTACGACCAACGAAATGCGCTTGTCGTGGGTATTGCAATGGGATTTGCGGTTGTGCCAACGATTTTCTCGATTGCTGAAGATGCAATTTTCAGCGTGCCAAAACATTTAACGACGGGTTCGTTAGCATTAGGTGCAACGCCTTGGCAAACCATGGCACGAGTAGTTTTACTCACGGCCAGTCCAGGTATTTTCTCAGCCATTATGATTGGTTTTGGTCGCGCAGTGGGTGAAACGATGATTGTACTGATGGCAACAGGAAACACGCCAGTGATGGATTTGAGTGTGTTTCAAGGTTTGCGAACCCTCGCGGCAAATATCGCGGTGGAAATGCCAGAATCCGAGGTCGATAGCACGCATTATCGCGTTTTATTTTTAGCGGCATTGGTGCTTTTTGTGTTCACGTTTGTGTTTAACACGCTCGCGGAAGTTGTGCGTCAACGTCTACGCGAAAAATACAGCTCGTTATAAAAGGTGAACAAAATGATTAAAACTTGGTTTAAAAGCGGTAGTCCTTGGATTTGGCTCAATGCCGCAGCAGTTAGCACTTGTCTAATTATGGTGGTCGGGATTTTAGGCTTGATTATGGCACGCGGCGCGGGGCATTTTTGGGCTGCGCCGATTGTGCAACTCAGTTATCAAGAAGATGATGGACAAGTTAAAACCATCATCGGTGAACATGTTGACACCACGATTACGCCTGCGTTAATGGCGAAATCGACAGGTTTCAAAATGGCAGATAACGAAGATGTGTTAGTTCAGTATTTGATGAAAACAGGCAACCGTGATTTGACGGGGGCAGATTTCCGTTGGATTCAAGAACGTAACATCAAAGCACAATCACAACCTGAAAGTCTGATTGTAATTGAGCGTCGTGAATGGGGTAATTTTTACGGCAATTTGACCGCTGTCAAAGAAGGCGAAAACGTGATTGCAACAGGCGAAAAGGCTTGGGATGTTTTGCAAGAACGTTTGAAAGTTGCCCTTGAATTGCATGAACATATCGCGCATTTAGAGAAAAAAGAAATCGGCGCAATTAACTACGGTTTAGATAAATTGCGTTTAGAACAACGCGCTTTAGAACTCAAAGGCAAATGGAATGACCAAACCGCCAAAGAATTTGCCGATAAAAAAGCGGCTTACGATGTGGACTATAAAAAATATCAAGCGCAACTTGGAGAGCTTTATCAAAAAGTGCGTCGTGACAGCTTAGTCGCAACAACGGAAAGCGGCGCAGAACTATCTATTCCTTTATCAAAAGTGGTTGATATTTCGCAACCAAATAAAATGGGATTTTTCACAAAAGTTGGACGTTATTTCGCTAAATTAGGTGAATTTTTAAGCGAAGACCCACGCGAAGCAAATACCGAAGGCGGTATTTTCCCAGCCATTTTCGGCACGATTATGATGGTTATCATGATGTCGATTATTGTTACGCCATTTGGTGTGATTGCAGCCGTGTATTTGCGTGAATATGCAAAACAAGGTTTCACAACCCGTTTAATTCGTATCGCGGTGAACAATTTAGCGGGCGTGCCATCTATTGTTTATGGCGTATTTGGCTTAGGCTTTTTCGTCTACATTTTGGGCGGCAGCATTGATAAATTATTTTATCCAGAATCAGCACCTGCGCCCGTTTTCGGCACACCAGGTTTGATGTGGGCTTCAATTACGCTCGCACTTTTGACGCTGCCTGTGGTGATTGTTTCAACTGAAGAAGGGTTAGCGCGTGTGCCAAAAGCGATTCGTGAAGGCAGTTTAGCGTTAGGCGCAACTAAAATTGAAACGCTTTGGAAAACGGTTTTGCCAATGGCAAGCCCTGCAATGATGACAGGGTTAATTCTCGCCGTCGCGCGGGCAGCGGGCGAAGTTGCGCCGTTAATGCTGGTTGGCGTTGTAAAACTTGCTCCAACGTTGCCGCTTGATGGCAATTACCCATTTTTGCATTTAGACCGTAAATTCATGCACTTAGGTTTTCATATTTACGATGTCGGTTTTCAAAGTCCAAACGTTGAAGCGGCACGTCCTTTGGTTTATGCAACCTCATTATTGCTAGTTGTAGTCATTATTGGCTTGAACTTAGCGGCAATTCTTATTCGTAATCACTTGCGCGAAAAATACCGCGCGTTGGAAGGTTAAACATGGCTTCAATAGAAACCCGTTCGCACAGTTTTGATGCGAGTTCGATTTTACGCAGTACCCACAAGCACGATGATCCTGTTGAACCGTGTTTAAAAGTTGAAAATCTCAATTTGTACTACGGCAAAAAACAAGCGTTACATGGCATTAACATGGAAATGCCAAAGAAAAAAGTAACCGCATTTATTGGCCCTTCAGGTTGTGGGAAATCGACGCTTTTACGTTGTATTAACCGCATGAATGATTTGGTCGATGGCGTAACAATTGACGGCAAGATTTTGTTGCATGACGAAAACATTTTCGACAAATCGGTAAATGTTGCAGCGTTGCGTCGTCGCGTTGGTATGGTGTTTCAAAAACCAAATCCATTCCCAAAATCGATTTTTGAAAACGTGACGTATGGTTTGCGAATCCAAGGCATTAACGATAAACGCATTTTAGAAGAAACCGTTGAAACGTCATTGCGCGGCGCAGCGTTGTGGGATGAAGTAAAAGATCGTTTAAACGACAACGCGCTTGGTCTATCAGGTGGTCAACAACAACGTTTGGTGATTGCGAGAGCGATTGCGATTGCACCAGAAGTGTTATTGCTTGATGAACCTGCTTCTGCGTTAGACCCTATTTCGACGTTGAAAATCGAAGAGTTAATCAACGAACTTAAAGAAAAATTCACCATCGTTATCGTTACGCACAACATGCAACAAGCCGCGCGTGTGTCAGATTACACGGCATTTATGTACATGGGGGAATTGATTGAAATGGGTGCGACAAGCCAACTTTTCACAAAACCTACCAAAAAACAAACCGAAGATTATATTACTGGTCGTTACGGCTAATCAGGAGAACGTTATGGACAGCTTTAACACGTCGAGTCATATTTCTGGGCAGTTCGATAAAGAACTCGAATCGATACACACCAAAATTACGGCAATGGGACAATTAGTTGAACAACAACTTTCGTTAGCGTTGCAAGCCTTCACGACAGGTGATATGAATTTGGCGATGCAAGTTTTAAAACAAGATGATGTGGTAGATGAATGTGAATCGATCATTGATGCTGAATGTGTCAGTACGATTGCGCGACGCCAACCAACGGGCTGCGATTTGAGTTTGTTAATTTCAATCATCAAAGTGACTAATGAACTGGAAAGTATTGCTGCAAAAGCCGAAGGAATTGCCGACATAACAATTCAGTTGAATCAAGAAAAACCCGCATAACAGAGGTTGAACAATGGATAACAGTAAAATAGCGCACCACATTTCAGAGAATTTCAATAAAGAACTCGAAGACATTCGTAACAAAGTGTTGGCAATGGGTGGGCTGGTCGAAGAGCAAATCGATTTAGCCGTAAAAGCCTTCATAATCAGTGATATGGAACTTGCAGAAACCGTTATTAAACAAGATAACGAGGTCGATGATTTTGAAATGGAAATCGACGCGGAATGCACGCAAATTCTTGCTCTACGTCAGCCCGCAGCATTTGATTTGCGATTGTTACTGACGGTTTTGCGCGTAATTACCGAATTAGAACGTATCGGTGATTTAGCAGAGCGAATTGCTAAGATGGCGATTCAACTTTCAGGCAATGAAAATAAAAATGATCAATATCACGAACTTAAACACATTGCAGGTTTAGTCAAAGAAATGCTGCACGGCGCACTCGATAGTTTTGCGCGGATGTCTATTGATGGCATTACAGACATTACAGGCAGCGATGAACAAGTGGATCGTGAATATGCAAGTATTATTCGTCAATTGATTACGCAAATGATGGAAGACCCACGCAACATCACACGCACGTTAGATATTTTGTGGACAGTCCGCGCGTTAGAACGCATTGGCGACCATTCACGTTATATTTGTGAACATTTGATTTATATGGTGAAAGGCGAAGACGTGCGTCATTTAACGCAAGCAGAGCTTGAAGCAAAGATGAAAGGCTAAGTTTTGGTGAAAATAAAAAAAGGCGCGAATGATTCGCGCCTTTTTTTGTGCGTATTATTTTTTTTCGAAGTAAAAGAAACCGCCGAATTTTCCTTTTAAAATCATTTTGTTTTCACTTTTTTCAACGAGTGAAAAGAAATCTAATCGACTGCTACCCACTTGTGATACTTTCAATTTCCCTTCTTCCACATCGTAATTGACAGGCGGTTGATCGTAGTATTTGCCTTCACGCGGAATGTGCAAAATCGTTAATTTTCCATCTTTGAAAACCCAAGTATCTTCTCGTGGCAAAGCCGCTTCTTTTTCGCTAGACGTGTTTTTTGTTGATTGCAATTTCCAAGTACCTGCAACTTCATCTTTTGATTTCAAATCAATATCTGCCAAAACTACATTTGCTGAAAAGGCTAACGCAATTAACAGTGCCGCTTGATTTACTTTTTTCATGTCTAACTCCGATTTTGGTTAAGCAAAGTTGCTTAACATCGGGGCGAATTATGCGCTTGAATGAATTTAAAAACAGGGATTTTTACGAAATTAAGCCCGCTCAATGTCAAAACTTAACACCTGTGAAATGGACGATTTTTTTGCAAGTAAAGTTAAAATCCTATCCAAACCAAACGCAATTCCCGCACAATTTGGCAAACCGCTTCCTAACGCCGCAAGTAAACGTTCATCTTTTGTTGGCATAGGTAAAGATGCTGTTTTGCGAAGTTGAATTTCAGTTTCAAAACGGCGATTTTGCTCGGCGGCATCGGTTAATTCATGATAGCCATTACCCAATTCAACACCATTTAAAAATACTTCGACACGCTCGGTAATCAGCGGATTTTCTGAGTTCAAACGTGCCAGCGACGATTGGCAAGCGTGATAACCATAAACCAAGCACAAACCGCCATGCCCTAAATTTGGTTGCACGCAAAAACTAAATAAAAAATCGAGCCACAAAACATGACTGTCACCGCAAATCGCAATGGCATCATGCAAGTTTTCTTTTTTTGCAAAAGCAGAATAGGTGTCCCACGAAAAATTCAGCGCATCCAAACCTGTAAATTGCTCAAAAATCGCTTGATAACTGACGCGCTGCGGTGCGCCCAATTGTCCATCAAATAAGGTTTCAAATAGACTTTCGACTTCATCCATCAATTGCGCTAAATCAAAATCCACGCGATACCATTCAAG
The DNA here is from genome assembly GCA_028688755.1 of Methylococcales bacterium. Taxonomy (GTDB): domain Bacteria; phylum Pseudomonadota; class Gammaproteobacteria; order Methylococcales; family Methylomonadaceae; genus UBA10906. The sequence continues at coordinate 7,782 of JAQTXN010000044.1, forward strand.
CATCGTAAATTCGGGATTGTGAAAACGCCCCGCCTCACCGTTACGAAAGGCTTTACAGATTTGAAAAATGCTGCCACTTCCTGCGGCTAACAAGCGTTTCATCGCAAATTCAGGCGACGTTTGCAGAAATAATGGCTGACGATTTGGCGGTGTTTCGTAAATGGTGCTGAAAAATTCAAGATTTGGGTCTGTGCCGCTCGCTTGACTTAGCAAAGGTGTTTCGACTTCAAGCACATTTCGACTGGCAAAAAAAACGCGAATGCGTTGCAGCATTCGCGCTCTTTGTTGCAATAATTCAATCGAACAGCTTGGTTGCCAGTTCAGTTGATTTTGCATAACGACCTATTCTTTAACGCGAGAAATATATTCGCCTGTACGCGTATCAACTTTAATTACTTCGCCTTGCGCGACAAATAATGGCACGCGAACCACTGCACCTGTTGCGAGTTTGGCTGGTTTACCGCCGCCGCCTGACGTATCGCCGCGCACACCTGGGTCGGTTTCAACAATTTCTAATTCCACGAAGTTCGCAGGCGTAACCGCTAACGGTGCATCATTCCACAATGTAACGGTACACATATCTTGGTCTTTGAGCCATAACGCTGCGTCACCCACAACTTTAGAATCGGCTTGATATTGTTCAAACGACTCGGGTTGCATGAAATGACGATAATCGCCGTCATTGTACAAATACTGCATATCCATATCGATAACGTCAGCACCTTCAAGTGATTCGCCCGACTTAAACGTGCGTTCAATGACGCGCCCCGTTTTTAAATTACGAATTTTGACGCGGTTAAATGCCTGCCCTTTACCAGGTTTAACGAATTCGTTTTCGATAATCGCGCAAGGATCGTTATCGAGCATCACTTTTAAGCCTGCTCTAAATTCATTTGTACTAAAAACTGCCATTTTTTCCTCAAAATGCTAGATAAATTAAAGCCGTATTATAATCGTAGCCGCGTCATCATTGAAATTTTAATGACCAAAACCCAATTTACTGACCGCTTCTTGTGTATCAAAAAACACTTCACCACTTAATTGTTCAAACAGATGACTGCGTTCTAACTTCACGAACACAAAATGCTTCACCTCTGCCAAATTAAAACTAATTCCTACCTTTTTTAAATTCAAATTCAACTGTTCTAATGCTTGTAAAGCCGTCATATCAATATCACTCACCGAGGTAAAAACTAGCACCACATGTTTAACTAACGGAGCGGCTTTTAATTCTGCGTCGATAAAATCGTCAATAAAATTGATATTGGCAAAGGTGATACTTTCGTCAATTCGCACTAAAAGCAAGTCGTCCCATAATTCTAAATCACCCATGCAATGGTTTTTGCTATTACGAAAATAGGGCGTATTTGGAATGCGTCCTAAAACAGCAATATGTGGATGAGATGTTTTGCGTAAGTAACTAATAAACGTGAGAAAAATACCCAGCGTGAGACCTTCTTCTAACCCTAAAAATAAAACGCCAAGTAAGGTCATGGCTTCTGCAATGCCATCGCCTTTGTCGTAATGTAAAGAGTGAAAAACGCTTTTTATTTTCACTAACGGTACGATTGCGACCAAAATAATGACGGCTAACACGGCTTTGGGAATGTATTGAATACTATCGCTAAAAAAAACGACCGTAATGGCTAAACAAAGGGCGGTAATTACCGTAGCAATTTGCGTTCTTGCCCCAGCGGCAACATTTACCATAGTTTGACTAAATCCCCCCGCCACGTTCATTCCGCCCGACATAGCGGCTGAAAAATTTGCAAGTCCTAAGGCGAGTAATTCTTGATTGGGTTCAATTTTTTCACCGTGTGAGTTTGCCATGACTTTCGCGATGGCAATGCTATTCACATAAGCAATCAACGCAATAAACGTTGCAGAAGGTAGCAATACTTTCCATTTTACAAAATCAATAAAATCAATTCGTAACATGGGCAATCCCGCTGGAATTTTACCGATAACGGCGACGTTTAGTTGCCCCTGTAAAACGATTAAGGTTGTTGAAATGACCGCGACAATGACACCGCATTTTGTCAGTGCATTGATGAGTGTTATGGATGCCCCAATTTCCCGTAGCAATACGGCAAGCGGGGCTTTGAAAAATAACAATATCGCTAAGGCAATTAAACTCGTAAATAGCGTCGCAGAATTTGTATTTTGGAAATAGATTTCGTAGCAATTCCATTCGAAACCGCATTGAGGGATTTTTAAACCCAAGGTGAGTGGCAATTGGTTTTGAATGATGAGTAATGCTGCGCCACTGGTGAAACCTGTTAAAACGGGTTGGCTGATAAAATTCACTAATCCACCCATTCGACACATTGCCATTATCAGCATAATCACACCACTTTCTGCCGATAAAATCACCGCACTTTGTAATGGATTCCCAAGCTGGCTAACCGCTGGCAAGGCAATTGTGCTTGCAATCATAATCGCCACAATCGAAATAGGACTAACAGAAAGCGTACGACTTGTACCTAAAACGGCATAAATTAAACACGGTAAAATACTCGAATATAAGCCAAATTCGGGTGGTAAGTGGGCTAATAATGCAAGAGCGATTCCTTGTGGCACGAGCAAAATCGCAGTTACAACACCTGCAAATAAATCACTACTAAAATCAGCACGGCGATAAGTTCTAAGCCATTCTAAAATTGGAAAAAATGACACGTTTATTTTTCATCCATATTTTTTTTACTATGTAATCGTGGTGTCATTTTTATATCCCTCTCGTTTTTGTTATTTACTGAAATTACGCATTGTAAGGGCGAATGCTATTCGCCCTTACAAAAAAACGTTACATTTAATATGTGATATGACCTATTTCATTGAGTTTTAGTGTGTCATATCACACACTTTTAGAATTCATCTTTTAGAATTTATTGTATTTTCAACATATTGCAGTGCGGCATTTTTATTGCTTTAAATTAGAGTGTTAAAACTTACAAAATGGTTATTATAATGAAAAAAAAATTCGCTGTTTTCATGTTACTCGCATTCACGTTTGCGGCAAATGCCACAGAGGTTGGACAACCCGCACCACAATTCACCTTACCAACTTTAAAATCTGACACACCAACACCATTAAAACAATTTGCGGGAAAAGTTGTGTATTTAGATTTTTGGGCTTCATGGTGTGCGCCGTGTAAAAAGTCATTTCCTGCACTCAACGCTTTACATCAAAAACTGAAATCACAAGGTTTTGAAGTAGTAGCTGTGAATTTAGATGAAGACAAGGTCGCCGCTGATAAATTTTTACAAGATGTCCCTGTTGATTTCACTGTGTTACGCGATGCGAAAGGTGAATTGTCGGATCAATACGTTGTTGAAACGATGCCAACCTCTTTTATTATCGATAAAAACGGCGTAGTGCAAAAAATTCATCACGGTTTTAACAGTGACGATATTAAAGAAATCGAAACAAAAATTACTGAACTTTTGGCGAAAAAATGAAATTGCTCACACTCTTTTTGTTAATTAGCTTAACGGCTTGCACAGACGTTTTGCCACGTCAACGCGGAAATTTAGCATTGCCACAGATGGCATTAACACCTGATCCAATGGAATTTGGCTTGCGTCAACACACCGCATTTAGTAAAGAAGCCGCAAGCGGTGGTTATGGCGGTGGCGGCGGTGGATGTGGTTGCAATTAGGAAATTCTGATGAAAAAAAATAAAACGATAAACGCGCTGGCTAAATTAAATTTAGCCGCGTTAGCGTTAACAGGTGTGATGCAAGATGCACAAGCTGGGCGCGTGGAAGAAGATTACAACTTTGATTTTCAACACGGAAATTACTCAGAAAGCGGCAATCGCATGAATGTTGACATTTTTGAAACTGCGATTTCTGCCCCGATTGGAAAATCCATGACTTTTGCGGCAAGTGCGGTGCGGGATGTGATTTCAGGTGCTTCGCCCAAATACAATAAAAAAGATGCCAAAGGCAATATCATTCAAACGTTAAGCGGTGCATCAATTCAAGACCAACGTGATGGCGTGAATTCAAGTTTGACGTATTTTTTTGAAAATGCGGCTCTCAATTTTGATGGTGGCTTTTCTCAAGAACAAGATTACACCTCACGTTTTATCAATACGAATTTGAGCGTTGATTTTAATAAAAAATTAACGACTTTGAATTTAGGCAGCAGTGTAGCATTTGATGTGGTTGAACCGTCAAATGTGAATCAAGATTGCGGCACAGGTATTGTGACAAACAAAGAAACAGGCGATGTCCGAAGTGCAAATTGCCACAAGACAAGTCAACAATATCTGCTTGGTGTGTCACAGATTCTCGATAAAGATTCATTATTACAACTCAATATGACCGTCAATTATAGCGACGGCTACTTGTCTGACCCGTACAAACAAGTGTTTTTTTATGATGTTGCAAATTCGTTGCGTCTTTCGGACATAAAAAACGACAAACGTCCGCGTAACAAACTGCAATTTGCGTGGCTCGCACAATATGTTCGCCATTTTGAAGGTTTGAATAATGCCGCGTTACACGCAGATTATCGTTTTGCCACCGACGATTGGGGTATCAATTCACATACGACAGAATTAAGTTGGTATCAGCCCATAGGCGCAGGTTTTCAATTGATTCCACGTTTTCGTTATTACTCGCAAGATCACGCAGATTTTTACGCACCTGTTTTTTCGGGCAAAGGCAAAGACTACGATGCGTATTCAAGCGATTATCGTCTTGCTGGATTTGGGGCAGTTTCAGGTGGTTTGAAGATTGCGAAAACCTTCACCGAATTAAATAAACCGATTGAACAAATGAAACTGCAAGGCGGCGTTGAGTACTACGACCACAGCGCAGCGTATCAATTAGGCGGTAACAACTCGGGCAGTTTTGCCGATTTTAGTTATTACTTATTCACCGCTTCCCTCAATTTGAAATTCTAATCATGAAAAACAATTTACTCATTTTTACGCTGTGGCTAGGCGTTATATCGTTTGCTTTTGCAGATGCGCCAACCGCTGAGATTAAAGTTAAAACACTCAATGCCACTGTCCCCGCGCACTTTGAAATTGATTTCACCGTACCGTCGCAACATCACGCCTATTTAGACAAAGGCGAAGAGCAAATGTACATTCCCATTACGTTTGATGCGAATGGCGGATTAGCTGGTGCAGGTTTGAAAATTGATGATTTAAAAAGACCAACTGGTGTTTATGACGAAGAAGTCAAAGCCACTGTGTTACGCGACACGGGAAAATTTGATTTAACGATTTCTGGTACTCCGAACGCGGCAAGTTTTCCACTCGCAGTGAAATATCAAATTTGTAACGATGTGACACATCAATGTTTTCGTCCACAAACCGTTTCGGTTGATTTGCCATTTTCAAACGTTTCAGCCGTTAAAAAAGTTGAACCTGAAAGTAACGAAAGTTTCACTGATAAATTGCTCAGCTTGTTCAAAAACAACAAAGATAACGTGTTCATCATGTTTGGTTTGATGTTACTCGCAGGAATGTTATCAGTCGCTACGCCGTGCGTTTATCCGATGTTACCAATTACTTCGATGTTTATTGTTGGTCGCGCTAACGGTGTTGCAGCGAAAGAAAAACAACATGCGCTAGTTTATGTCATCGGCATTGTGTGTACTTATATGCTACTGGGTTTAATGGCAGGAATGACGGGTGGTGCATTTAATACCTTTATGCAATCAGGTTGGGTAAATTTAGCGTTTGCTTTGTTTTTCACATTTTTTGCTATTGCATTGCTCGGTTTTTACGAACTCGGTTTTATGCAAAACGAAGTGCATCAGTTAGACCAAAAATCATCAAACGTAGGTGGTTTGACAGGTACATTTTTAATGGGAAGTGTTGCAGGTTTAGTCATTTCGCCTTGCGTAGGCCCGATTGTTTTCGCGCTGCTTTTGCAAGTTGCTGACAATATCGCTGACAAAGCTGCCGCGCTTGCCTTGCTTAATCAAACACTTACCTTTGCGGATAAATTTACGATTTCCTTGCAAGGCAGTTTCATGATGGCGGGATTTGGTTTAGGTGTGGGTTTGCCATTCTTTTTGGTTAGCGTGGTGAAATTCAAAAAACTGCCACGCGCAGGTTATTGGATGAACAAAATCAAGTATGCGTTTGGCTTTTTGATTTTGTACTTCGCTTACGCTTACTTAAACAAAGCAATGGGGGTTTTTGGCGTAGAGCCGCAAACAACGTTGATTTTAGCATTGGGCGTTGTCGCCATTTGGATAAGCGTTGTGCATTGCAATGTGTTGAGTTTATTGCCTTCTGACGCTCAGCCAAATCACAAATTCACCCATTTTATTGGTGCAATTTCGTTGCTAATTGGCGGATGGTTAATCGTTGCAGGTTTTGGACATTTGCCAATTTTAAAATCCCCCATTCAAAGTGCCTGTGCGACTGAAATCGTAAGCGGTGCAAATGCCAACTCGTTAGTTGAAACCGAAGCAGGTATTGATTGGTATCGCAGTTTTGATGCCGCTCAAAAATTAGCACAGCAAACTGGCAAACCAATTTTTATCGATTTTTACGCAAGTTGGTGTGCGAATTGTGTGGAGTTTAAAAAATCCACTGAAACCAATGCGGCATTAAATGAAGCTCTGCGAACCAAAGCCGTTGCAGTAAAACTCGTCGATAAAGAACCAGAATTTGAAAAATTTCGTGAAAATCCAGCGCATCGTCAGTTGAAAATTGGCTTGCCATATTTTGCGATTTTAAAACCCGATGGCAGCGTTTTATGGTCAGGTACCGATTATCAAGCGACTGAAAAAATGATTGCGGTTTTGAATACAAATAACTTTTAATTTTTAAGAGAAATTTATGAAAAAATATACATTAACCACCGCAAGTGCGGTTTTAGGATTGGCAGCACTTTTTAGTGCAGAGCCTGTTTTCGCGACAGAACAAATTGCTTACGCATTATTTGGTGCATCAGCCTACATAGATTCATGCAGCACTTGTCATAGTGGAAATCCAGGTTGGGAAAGTAAAGGTAATTTAAAAGCAGGTGTTAGTGCAGCATATCAAAAAGATAAATGGGGCTTATCAGGTTTAAGAACGTTTGTAGCAACGTCAGTTACAACAGCACCAACTTGCACAAATGGACAAGTTTTAAACACGGCAACCAATACTTGCGACACCCCCGCTCCAACCTGTACAAATGGTCAGGTTTTAAACACGACAACTAATACTTGTGTCACACCTGTTCCAACCTGCACTAACGGTCAGGTTTTGAATGCCGCTAAAACAGCCTGCATTACACCAACGCCAACTTGTGTTTCTCCACAAGTATTGAATACTACAAAAACAGCGTGTGAAACACCAACACCAACTTGTACAAATGGTCAGGTTTTGAATGCAGCAACAAATACTTGCGTTACACCTGTTCCTGTTTGCAAAAGTCCACAAGTTTTAAATTCGGCTAAAACCGCTTGTGTCACACCAGCCACAACGACTACACCACCTACATGTGTTTCACCGCAAGTATTGAATGCCGCGCAAACAGCGTGCGTGACACCCAGCTCGACTACAACAAATACAAAACCTGTTTTAAATGCGGTTGCGAAACAGTGGGACGCAACGGTAGGTGAACTTTTCACGATTCCGTTGTCTGTCAATGACGCAGAACAAGATGAATTCACAATTTTATTAGGTAAAGTCGCGGGGGCTAAATTAAGTGCCGTGCATCCTGATGCGGCGGGTTTGCCTTCGATTGATTTTGAATGGACACCAACAGCGGTACAAGCAAACAAAATTTTCACGATTACCTTCCAAGCCAAAGAAACCAAAACAACACAAAAACTAGCCTCAAACAAAGTGTCGGTAAAAGTGCGTGTTTGGGCAGCAGGAAGTCGCAATTCTGCGTCCGTGAAAACATTCACCGTAACAACCAGTAAATTTGCAAATGGCGCGTTAAATCTCAGCGGGAAAGTGACTCTTAATTCCATTTTAACGGCAGCGGAAAAGAAAGACTTTTTAGCGCAAAAATTCGATTTGACGGTTTCTGACAAAAATGGTGTGTTAATCGGAACAGTGCCTTTAATGCTTGATGCAAGTGGAAATTGGGCAGCAAAAGTTCCTGCAAGTTCGACGACTTGCGATATTGTTTTACAATACGAAGGAAAAAATGCCGCTAGAACTGTTGTCGGTTGTACCAACTCTACTGCGGCGATTACAACGCCTGTGACGGTTGCCAATAATTCATCGAATAATCCATTTAGTAGTGAAGACGGTAACGAACATGATGACCACAATGAAAACCAACACGACAACCATGATGATTAACCGTTAATAACATTTTCTGTTTCAAGATTGGCTGGGCGAACGTAAAATCTCGCACCAGCCATTTTATTTTTAGTGCAAACAACAATGACGACCGTTCACATTCAAATTCACGAAAAAACGCATCATGGTGCAGAAAAACCGACGATTGAAAATTTCGATTTGACCTTAAAGGCGGGGGAATTTGTGTGTTTGGTTGGTCAATCAGGTTGTGGAAAAACAACGTTGCTCAATAGCATTGCAGGATTAGATTCAAATTATTCAGGCGAAATTAAAATCGGCAATAAAACGCAAAAATCGACTTGCGGTTTTGTATTTCAACAGCCATGTTTATTGCCGTGGCGTACAGTTCGAGAAAATATCGAATTGGTTTTTGCAAATCAAAAAGTTACGCCAAAAACACAAATTGATAATCTACTCGAATTTATGCAACTCACCGCTTATGCCAACGCTTATCCTAAAAGCCTTTCCGAAGGCATGAAGCGACGTGTATCAATCATTCGTGCTTTTGTCATCAATCCTGATTTGCTTTTAATGGACGAGCCATTTGTTTCGCTCGACGCGCCAATGGCAAGAGAAGTACGCGAATTGTTGCAACAACTTTGGCAAAATCGCCCGCACACGGTGTTATTTGTGACGCACGATTTGCGCGAAGCGATTGCCCTTGCTGACAGATTAGTTTTTTTGACCGCTCGACCGATGCGCGTTTTACAAGAAGTTTACGTTGACATGGCGCGTGAAAATCGCAGTCCTCAAACCGTTGAAGCGTTTCGCAAACAGTTATTTGAAAATAATACAGACTTGGCGCATTTATTGTGAAAACGCACAAATTGCCTAATGCGTATAAACTACGCAAAAACGTTAAAAACCAACTTAAATGAAAACATTAAATTGCCAAGACGACGATATTAAATACTGGCTTGCATTGCTACGCATTGAAGGTATTGGTTGCCTCACTTTTGCGTCGTTAATTGAAGAACATTCGCCCGAAGAAATTTTCGCGGCAACCGAAAATGAATTATTGAGTTGGGATATTAAAAAAAATTTGGTGGAAGCCATTTTAAATTTTGATTGGTCGCTCGTTGATTATGATTTGCAGTGGCTTTCGCAACCAAATAATGACGTTTTAAAAATTACGCATCCCATGTATCCCGATGCGCTAAAAGAAATTTATGACCCACCTCCTCTGCTTTTTATTCGCGGCAATCCGCAAATTCTGGTTTATCCACAAATTGCCATTGTCGGCAGTCGGAATCCATCCGCGTTGGGGAATAAAACCGCCTTTGATTTTGCTTTTGAACTCAGTAAATACGGTTTTGCGATTACGAGCGGTTTAGCATTAGGAATCGACTCAACGGCGCATCAAGGCACGTTAAGCGCGGCGGGATTTACGATTGCCGTTGCAGGAACAGGATTAGATCGAGTTTATCCATCGAGTAACAAAGATTTAGCGTTAGAAATTGTGAATACAGGCGCAATGGTTTCTGAATTACCACCTGGTACATTGGCAAAAGGCTCGAATTTTCCACGACGAAATCGCATTATCAGTGGTTTGTGCCAAGGCTTATTAGTCGTTGAAGCCGCGCAAAAAAGCGGCTCATTGATTACCGCGCGAATGGCGTTAGAGCAAAATCGTGAAGTGTTTGCGATTCCAGGTTCAATTTATAGCCCACTTTCTCGCGGCTGCAATGCCATGATTAAAGAAGGCGCAAAACTCGTCGAATCACCGCAAGATATTATTGAAGAATTAAGCCAATATAAACAACGCATTAGCTCTTTACGCGCTGAACCCGAACAATCATTGCTTGACCTAGAACAACAAACATTATTGAATCTAGTCATGTTTAATCCCACTTCCATTGATGATTTAGTCGAAAGTTCGTCGAAATCTGTTGATTCGATAACCTCGCAACTTTTAATGTTAGAAATTCAAGGCTACGTTGAAGCCGTCGCAGGCGGTTGTTATATCCGCATAAAATAATTGGAAATATGAAAGAAAATATATTTGATGTCCTGATGTATCTGTTTGAAAACTACATGGACGATGAGCGCGAAATTCCGCCCGATAACGACATAGTCAAAACTGAATTGCTTGAAGCAGGTTTTGAACATAAAGAAGTCGTGCGAGCGTTTGATTGGCTTGAATCGCTTGCACTTGAAGGACAAGATATTTCGCCGCAAGCC
>JAQTXN010000187.1 GCA_028688755.1 Methylococcales bacterium
AAGGTGACAAATAATGTTGAATTTGCAGTCGTTGCCGCACTCATATCGCTGGTTAAATATAACGAAACCGTAGCAGTCGTTGCTGTAACGGCTGCGCCAACAGCAATAATCCCAGCCCCTGAATTACCTAACGCGGCAGGAGCCGTTGCCGTTGCGGTAAAAGTGGCTACTTCTGCATAATTTCCTGAGACGGCTGGTGTCGTCGTCGTTTCTGTTAGAGCTGTGATATTTCCAAACGCTGTTTTGGTTAAATACAACTTATCCAGCGTTCCAAAACCCTTAATCGAGACACTACCTGTTGTCGTTGGAAGAGCAGGAATGTAGATGCTATCGACTGCGCTATCAGCAGTCGCAACGGTCGAACCTGCTGCGGTAACACTTAAATCAATTGAATCGTTTCCACCGTTGGTATAAATCACGTCTGCGCCATTGCCTGCAACAATGGTATCAATCGCTGCCCCGCCGATAATCGTGTCATTGCCCGCACCGCTAGATAAGATATTCGCACCAGTCGCGCTGCCAATTAACGTTAAATTTGTCGCCGTAAAACTACTTGCGTCAATTTTGTTGCCCGTTGCTGAGCTATTTGCCGATAAATCGACTAATTTAACACCTGCTGTTTCGGCACTTTTATCTAAAACAAAGGTATTTGCCGTCGTATTTGCCACGCCAATTAACGTATCAATGTTTGTTGCCCCCGTCCAAATGTCAGTTGCGCCAATAGCAAAAGCCGCCGCATTGGTGCCGAGTAATAAACTATTAACGCCTGAGCCACCTGAAAGACGATCAACGAGAGCGAACTTGTCAAATAAATCCGCCGTTGCAGCATAAACAAACGTGTCATCACCGCTACCGCCATTTAGCGTATCAAAGCCTGCCCCGCCAATGATGAAATCTGCCCCTGCGCCACCATTGATGACATCGCTACCTGCACCGCCATCTAAATAATCCGCCCCTGTGCCGCCAGTTAAAGTGTCATTACCGCCTGCGCCAACAAATGAATCAGCCCCCGCGCCACCTGTGAAGAAATCTGCAAATTCAGACCCCGTTAAAACACTCGTTTGCGTCAAACTGCCTTTTACCGCTAAACCATTTTGCGTCCCGCTTGGCGCAGTCGCTTTGCTTGCATCAACGGTCAATAACCCTTTTGATAAACTTGCATCAATGGTCGCATTTAAATTCAATTGCAATTTGTCGGTAGTTAAATTTACGTTGCCATTGCCCACAATGGTAAAAGTCGTCAAGGCGGGTAAGCCCGTTAAGGTCGTACTGGTAAAACTATCAATCGCATTCAAATTGATTAGTTCAATCCCAGGTGCTTCAATGCCTGCAACAGTGACAGCATTCCCCGTATCGCCTGCGTCAATAGTTAATCCTAGCGCATCAATGTTTCCTAAAGTCAGCGCGTTTTGTACGTTAAACGTTGGCGAAACAACTTGATTCCCCGCCAAAATGATGTTTCTGGCTTGGCTTGCTGAGATATTGTTTAAAACATAACCATCACCGAGTGAATCTTTATCGAGCTGAACGGTTGAGATATTTTTCAGCAATGACAAATCAACGGATTCAACACTGTTGTCGTTATCGTCGTAAAGTTCAATGCGTTCAAAATTCAAGATATTACCAACGGTTGCAGCACTTAACGCCGCTTGGTCAGAAAGTTTCAAGGTATCAGTGCCACCATCACCATCAACTTTTAACGTGCCACTGTATTGCACTTTGCCAATATCGAGCGTGTCATTGCCTTTGCCGCCTGTAAAAGCCGTATCAGCGGTTTTATCGTTTTGATTAACTTTGACCAATACACCGCCTGTCAATGAAGCTGCATTAACATTTGTAATGGCAGAAGATAATGCCGCACCTGATAAATCGACTTTACTTGCAGAGCCATTGATTGTAACTGTTGAATTTGCGGCAAAATCATTTGCAAGTGATGCGGTTAAATTAGTCACCGCGTTAATCGTTAAACCGTTTAACGCATTTGCCGTATCTAAATCAATCGTATCAACAACATTTTCTGCGCCTGACGAATTGATAGTAACGCTAGCTGCCCCTGTTTGATTGCGGGTGATATTTCCGCCATTCACACCATTGCTCAATGTTAAATTGACTGCATCCGTTGTCGATGCCATCGTGAAGGTCGTATTTGCCGTAACGTTATTACCATTGCCTTGAATAACTAAACGAGTATTTGACCCTAAATTGTTAAACGTCACATCGTCGCCACTTAAATTATTGGTAACAGTTGTTTCGCTAGAAATTGAAGCAAAATCATACGTTCCCGCTACGCCGCCTGATTCTTTGATGCTGAAAATCTCAATGTTTGTCGGTATGACACCAGCGGGAAATGAACCTGCATCTGCGCCATCGATAGTAAGTTGCAACGTATCAATGCCACTACTTCCGTCAACGGTGTCACCCAAATTCAAGGTGCTATTTGTGCCATTCGCATTGATGTAACCGATGATTAAGTCATTATTTGTCGAACCCGCAACCAAATCATTATTGGTTGTTAGCGTTGTTGTTGAACCAGTTGTCGTTGCGCTGGTATCAAAAATGGTCGTGCTAACGGTGCTTTGCCCAGCGGCAATACTGCCTGCACTAGGATTTCCCAACGTGATAGTAAGACTTTCACCCGCTTCCACAATGCCATCGGCAACAATTGGTAAATCAATGGTTTTGACTGTGTCGCCAACATTGAAAGTAAGCGTACCTGAACTTGCGCCAGTGTAATCACTACCCGTTGTTGCAGTGCCTGAAATGGTGTAGGGAACGGTAATGGCAGTGCCTGTGACAGCGGCATGACTGATGGCGTAATGCGCCGTTTCGCCTTCATTAACTGATGCCGCGCCAGAAAAGAAAAATTTATCCGCTTCGACAACAACGTTAGTGTCAACAATTGTCGTCGTAGCCGTTGCATTGTTAATAGAGGCATTGCTAATGGGCGTTAGCGTGAGCGAAATCGTTTCAGGTGATTCGACGACTGAATCGGTAATCGTCGTGAAAGTTAAAAGCCCCGTTTTTTCACCGTAAGGAATGGTGACAGTGCCTGTTGCAGGCGCAATGCTGTAATCAGCGGTATTGGTTGCGCTGCCGCCTAATTGGTACGGAATAACAAGCCCGCCTACAGGTGCAGCAACATCTGAGGTAATGCTAAAAATTACGCTGCTGCCTTCGTTGACCGTATTGGCATTGGCGGACACATTCAAAATGGGTACGCCATCGGTAATTGTGCCAACAACATAACCTTTTTCTGCTCCAGAAGAATCCAATAAACGCGCTTTATAGGCTTCCAAACCTTCTGCAAAGCCGTCATTTTTGACAGTCACGGTAATTTGTTTCGCTGCCGTTTCCCCTGCATTAAACGTGATGGAATTCCCCGCCACAAAATCATCAGGCGTTGTGATAGCCAAAATGCTGTTTAAGGCTTGTCCTTGAAAATCAATGCTTAACGTAGTCGCTTTATCAACCGCCCCATTTGGCATGACGGAGAAGGTAATTGTTTTGCCTTCTTGTGTTGGTGCGCTAAGCGAGCTGGATGAAATTAAAAATGCTCCAGAGGTTGACGTAATTGAACTATCAATGCCGCTAATGGGGGTTGTTAAGGCAGTCGCGGTTTGATTGCTAATTTGAACACCACCAATTGCGATATGTACGCCTGTTGAATCACCCGAAATTGTCGCTTGCGTCGTGCCGTTTAAAAAATCTAATTGCAAACCTGAAGCACTATCAGGAACGCCTAACGAAGCAATCAATTGATTCGTGGCATCAAAAACTTTTAAAGCAGTACCCGCTTGTTGAAATTTATATGAACTGAGCGCGTTATCAAAAGCAATTTTTTCAACATTAGCATCTACATTTACGTTTGTTGCCCCTGATTTGATTTTGACTGTTTGAGTGCCATTTTTTGCCCCATAAACAACCTGATTATTATCGCTAACAGTTAAAACACTGTCGCTTGCTTCAAAAAAAGATTTAGTCATTGTAAAAACTCGCTATGAAAATTTTAATAAAAATTAGGCAGCACTTTTGATGCCACGACTTAGGGTTAATATCGGCAGCAATTTGAAATTAGTGATTAAATTTGCTGAAAAATATCTAACAAGACATGTTGTATTTTTCGTTTAATTATCAACTGTCAATCCACGCTTCAACTAATTTCCTATATAATAAC
>JAQTXN010000188.1 GCA_028688755.1 Methylococcales bacterium
AGTTGAATTTTTAACCGTTAAAGTTGTTAGTCGAATGCGTTTGAAAGTTGTTACAAGGTTCGAAGGTAAATGTCATTTTGGTTGTTCCGTTGGTACGGGGTAGCCGTTTGCTTCCAGCCATGCTTTGCGCTCGTTCCATTTCAAATATGCCCAGCCTGATTTGTAGCCGCGTAATTTGCCCAGCTCTTTGAAGTCCTCAAGCGTTTTGCATTTTGATTGCTCTAAAAACTTCATCCGTTTGGCGCGTAATTGCTCCACAATCGACGGCGTGAGTTCAACCATATCAACCTCAGCCTGTTCGATGATTTTTGCCTCTACGGGTGTTTTCGTACCACATTCAGGGCATTCGTCAGAATGCTGTGCTTTTGAGTAAGCGGCAAAGCATTCATCGCAGATATGAACTGCTGATATTTCCTCGCGTTGTTTCTTCGCTTTGCCGTCTAATGTCCATTCACGAGCATCATCGACAAAACCATGCTCATACGTCAGCCCCGCGCAATCCAAAATCACGCAATCGGTTTTGGTTTCGTGTGGTCGCATCACTCGCCCGACCGCTTGCAGGTAAATCGTGAGTGATTTCGTTGGACGGGCAAGAATGCAACACGCGGCGGCAGGTACGTCTAATCCCTCAATGAACAGTCCCATATTCGATAGCACGGTAAAGTGTCCCTCGCGCCACTCATTCAAGGTTCTATCGCGCAAATCGGCAGGGGTATTTGCGTCGAGGTGTTTGGCTGAAATGTTGGCGGCTTCAAATTCGGCAACGATATTTTTGGAATGTTCGACGCTGGAGGCAAAGACGATGGTTTTACGGTTGGCGGCTGACGTAGCCCAATGCTTCACGATATTGGCGGTAATCTCTTTTCTGTCCATCAAGTTAGCGGTTTGAATGGCATCGTAATCGCCTTTCGATTTGCGAACGTTTTTCATGTCGGGCGTGAATGGCGCGAAAACTCGCGGTTTCACCAAATGCCCTTCTTCAATCAATTGCGCCATTGGCACGACTTGAATAATGTCGCTGTAGATTTCGCCTAATCCTTTGCCGTCTAAGCGCGTGGGGGTCGCAGTCAACCCGATTACTGTCGCATTGTGGTAATGCTTCAAGATTTGCTTGAACGACGCGCTACAGGCTAAATGCGTTTCATCGATGATAATTAAATCGGCGGGTGGTTTATCTCGACGGGTTAAGGTTTGAATTGATGCCACTTGCACAGCATGATTATTTACCCGTGCATGGTTCGCCATGATGACACCATGATTGATGCCGAATGCGTCGAGCTTGCCGCTGGTTTGAGTAATGATTTCTTTGCGGTGAGCGATAAATATCACTCGTTTCGATTTCATCATCGCTAATCGAATCATCTCACAGGCAACAATTGTTTTCCCTGCACCTGTTGCCGCCTGCAATAACACCCGTCTGTTACCGTTTGCAATTGCCCGACGCAAATTCTCAATCGCATTGTGTTGGTAAGGTCGTAGTTCAATCATTTGGCTAACCCGTTCAATGCTTGCGTTAATTCGGTAGCAATTTCTTTTTTGTCTGGGTGTTTATCTGGGTGGCAAAAATGAATTAACCGCTTGCGTAGTTTTTCGTCTAAGCCCTTACTATTGTGTTGACCGTTTTCCCCTGCCGCTATTTTTAGCGAATGAATCTCTGCTTTTAACGCGATAATTTCTTGACCATGTTTTTGAACATGCGACTCATATAACTTAAAAAAACCATCTCGCATTTCGTCTTTCTCGCGTTCCAGTTTGGCTATTTTTTTTAACAGTTTTGCATCGTCGTTTTTTGGCGCGGGTTTAGTGAATAAGTCATCTAGGTTTAGATTGCCATCTTTGAATCTAGCTTTGATTTCTGTGACAGCGTTCAAAAGCCGTTTATCAATTCTCACGGTGACGGTTTCAATTCCACTCGATTTTGCCCCGCTGTTTTTTCTTGCACCGCCACGACCCGTTTTTGTTTGAACGTTGTTACAGGTTTCAAAGTCATTTGATATTGTTTGATTGCTGTCACAAGGTTCAAAGATTGAATAAGTAGGATTCATTTTTTTAACCTTCAAATTTTTCCGTTTCACCCGTTGGCAAAACTTCAATTTCTATTCTGATTTTTTGGTTAGCCTGTTTTGTTGCGAACGTTCGTTACACTCTCTAAAGAGAGTGTGTAACGTTCGTTCGCTCTAACAATCCAATTACAGCCCGTTACGAACGTTACGAATTATGCGTTTTTGTCTCGTTCGTTCGGTGCAATATCCTTAGCCTTCCAAATGTAAGAACCATATAAACCAACGTGTCCAGCACCACTTAGGTCATTCTTTACCCTATTAAATGCAGCTCTTACGGCATCACGTCTTTTTTCAGGCTCACTGGCAACAGGAATTGCGTCATAAACCGCCTTTCTCCATTGCTCTAAATTGACCACTTTGTCAGGGATGTTTTGTGGTGAATCAGGGAATAAGTCGATGATAATTTTAGGTGGCGTGATACCGTCGGATTCAAGCAATTTGTTTAAGCAGTTCAACGCAATAAGGCTATTGTCATTGAGTGACTTTTTACTTTTCTTTGCCGTGTATTTAGTCGGTTCTAAAACCACGCTTTCAGCAACAGGCTTAAATTTGAACGAAAACGGCTTGAGTTGCTCAAAGTTTTTCATTTTGGTGTTAGTGACTGTGATTATGTTGGTATCGGCATCTTGTTTGACTTCATACTCAACATCCATTGCCGCACGAATCGAACTTGAGCCGCGACTACGACCGCTTGAATCATTGCCGCTATGATGCACGGGAATAACCGCAACACCGATAGAACGCAAATACAGGTCAATGTTTTGTAAGAATTTGGCAATATCTTTCGCGCTGTTTTCGTCGCCATTGCCTAAATTGCGGTGAAACGTATCGACAAACACCACGCCTATATTACCGATTGCCTTGATGGTGTTTTGAATCGCGATTGCGCTACTTTCATCAATAAATGCCGCTGGTACGGTGGTAATGTGAATGTTGGGTAATTCGGTGCAACCTTTGTCGATGTGAATTGCTTTAATACGTTTTTGCAATCCACTATGCCCTTCGCCACAAACATACAGCACGCCTGTTTTTTTGGTATTTCTACCGTGATACGGAATGCCCGCCGCAATGCAGTAAGCCATATCAAGTACCACGAAACTTTTACCGCCACCGCTCGCGCCAAATATCAAACCTAAATCCGATTGTTCAATTAAGCCGTCAATTAACCAATTTGCCACATATTCACGCGCCATCATGTCAGCTAATGAAATCGTGGGGATAGTTTTAACATTGGCTGTTTTAGGCTTATTTCGTACCTCGTCGGGGATTTTTTCACCGACTAAGAGGGGTTCGCTTTCATGGTGAGCGTCAACAGGTACAGCAACAAAAATGCCGTTTCAACAATGTGTTTAACGCCTGTTTCATTAAATAGCCGAATTGCGTCATGTTGTGCGTTTTCCACTGCATAACGTTCAATCGGTATGTAAATCGTATTCATAAAATTCATTCCTTGCGGATACAAGGAAGCATCAAACTACGGTATAATCGCAACCGTATTCATATTCATGCTTCAAAACAAGACCCGCGTTAAGTGCTATTAGCGTGGGTTTTTTATTGTTTTTGAGAATCTGAAAATGTTTTCAAATACGCGCCAACATCAAACTCTTTTTTAGAATCTGTATAAGCCTTGAGATACGCCCTAATGTCTTGCAATTCCTGCGTGACGCTATCGAGTGCTAAATAAATGAGGTTGTTATTTACGACTGAAACATCGCCTTCAAATTGGCTAGAAATTAACGCCAAAACGCCTAATGCTCTATCGGTCATCAAACCAATTGAATCGGTTAAATCGCCGCTATCGTCGTAAATTGATGAAGCGTAACGATGCGTGAAGTCAGGATTGATTTGAGTTACAGGACGGATTGCGCCTGTGATTTGAGTTGAATTTTTCATGCGGTGATACCTTTGTTTAGAGGGGTAAAACCGTCACGCAATGCTGCTAAACAATTGGTGGCGGTGTTGAATGAGTTAGCAGAATCGTACAAAGGAACGACCAGCCAAAAAGGCTGCCCAAGCAACACCACCATAATGATGTTAGCCTCCCTAAATTTGAGGAAGCCAAAAAATGATAGGCACAAAAAAACCGCTAATGATTGCGGCGT
>JAQTXN010000189.1 GCA_028688755.1 Methylococcales bacterium
AAAGCCTGTGATTTTGGATTGTCGTGATTTGAAAGATTATCGCGCGGGGCATCTTGAAAATGCCATGCACTTGCATGAAAAACTGCGCGATAGCTTGATTCAAAAGGGCGAAAAAGAACAGCCGTTTTTGATTTATTGCTATCACGGTCACGCCAGTGAACATGTGGCGGAAATGTTTAGCGATTTTGGTTTTAAAGAAGTCTACAGCCTCAATGAAGGTTATACGGGTTGGCAGGCACACCACAAACTTTAGAGGTGAAAAATGAGTCAATTACCACGAGAACTAGCTTTGCGAATTGCGTTAGCGGCTCGCGTTTTACCTGACGTTGACGTGCCAAGACTGATTGAAATTTTGCATGAAAAAGTCGGTATGCCGCTTGACGACGAAAAACTCAAATCGATTACGGTCACAAACTTAAAAACGGGTATCGGCAGTTTAGACGGCGAAGAAGATGGCGAAGATATTGACATCGGTTTAGCCAACATTAAACAAGCCGTGCGTTATTTGTGGGGTGAAGAAACAGACGACGGCTTGCCTGAAGTTCAACCTTATAAAGACGGTGATATGCCCGAATCAATTCGTGTTGGTGTGGCATCGAATAGTGGAGAATTGTTAAACGGGCATTTTGGTTCGTGTTTAAGGTTTTTGGTTTATCAATTGTCAAAAGATGAACACCGTTTGATTGATATTCGCTCGACGATTGGCGCAGATGATTCGGATGACCGCAATTTGTTTCGCGTGAATTTGGTGAAAGATTGTCATGTTTTATTTATGCAATCAGTTGGAGGTCCTGCGGCGGCGAAAATTATTCGCGCGGATATTTATCCCATTAAAGTTCCCGAAGTCACGGATGCAGTTGAACAATTAAAAACTTTTCAATCTGTTTTCGACGCGCCACCACCTTGGATGGCAAAAGCCTTGGGTCGTACTGCTGAAGAGCGGAAGCGTTTTTTGAATCACGAGTAAAAATCTAGTTGCTCAACGCCGAGACAGTACAATTATTTTCTGTTAATAGGTCAATCTGGAATTTACATTCTCATAAATCGGTCAAGAATAATTTCGGAAATAAAAAAAGGCTCATCCATCAATTTGAATGAGCCTTTTAAACTTTTAACGGTTGTAAATATACATCGTCACTTCAAATCCAAACCGTAAATCGGTGTAACGTGGTATTTCCCATTTCATAACTTAATAACTCCAAAAATGTTAAAGTCACCGAACTTTCTAACCACGAACAGTATAAGCAATTAGTACAATTTATCAATGCAACTAAGATGAACAAGGAATAATTGCGGAAATTTTCATGCCTTGCTCAGGATTAGTTTCAATCGTAAATTCACCGTTCAAACTTCGCACTCGCTCTTGCATACTAAATAATCCAAAACCATTTTTTATATTCGCCGCATCGCAACCTTGTCCATTATCCATAATCGTTAGTAACAAATTTTTATTCAATTCAACCTCTAAGATAATTGAGACTTTTTCGGCTTGAGCATGTCGAAATACATTGGTTAAACATTCTTGAATAATTCTAAATAGGTGAATGTTAATGGCTTTCGGGCAGAGTTCAATTTGTTTGTCACATTGAAAATCAATTTGTAACGTTGGACAACGCAGTCGCCAGCTATCGCACAATTCGTATAACGCCGCTTTTAAACCCAATTCGGTCAATGTCAATGGATGCAACTGCTGCATCATCGAGCGAACCACTTTCATTAAATGGTCACAAATTTCAATAATCGACGTTGTACTTTGTTTGATAATCGCATTTTGCTTGTCATTCATTCTGGTGACAGTTGCCGTCATGACTTTTATTGCGGTTAACGACTGCCCTAATTCATCATGTAAATCTTGCGCGAGGCGTTGGCGTTCATCTTCTTGAATCGTCAAAGTATGTTGCGTTAAAGCGCGATTTTCTTGCTGACTGGCTTCTAATTTTTCAATCAATTTGTTGATAGCATTCGCAATTAAGTTCATTTCATAACTTGAGAATTCAGGTAGACGATTTTGATAATCCTTTTTTTCAAAACGTTCTAAGCCTTCAACAATTAAATGAATGGCTTTTAATACACGATTAAACATCACACGAATAACCGTAAAAACGAGTGTCATCAATAGAAATAACAATCCGAAAAGTGCCACACTTTCTTCCCACACTTCGTCAATTTCATTGAGTGGATTTGCTTCAATCATCACAATCAACGCTTGTCCATCATTTGTTATCAACGCCCGTTCAATTTGCGTGGGTGAACTGCTGACTAATTTCACAAACCACAACGGCGGATTAACAGGCAGTTTGTCTTTCCCTGATGTTGTTTTAAGTATTTTTCCTGCGGGGTCTTTGAGTTGAATGCGTAAATGACGCGTGGCTTTTAAGGCTTGTAACTGTTTAATCCATTCCGTGCTGGCTAAAGGTTTGGACAATTCAAAGGTAATTAGTTGTTCTGCCAAATGAACCGAGGATTGCATTTCATTTTGAACCGCTTCTTTAGCGTGCCACAACGTGCCAACCGCGCCAATCGCAAATACACAAAGTGATAAAAATAAAATTCGGATATTGATCTGATAACACAACGTATTGATTTTAATAAATTTTGATGAGTTGTTAAAAAATAAGCGGAACTTTTCTAATAAAAATAGGGAAAAATCCCCAATCATTTTTGAAGTGTTATTGTTGATAATGACAAATTTACATTTAACGAGAATTTTTTATGAATCTATTAACTAAAATAGCGTTAGGATTTGTCTTTCCATTTGCTGTTTTTGCACATGGCCCAACACCTCAAAAAGCAGACGAAAGCCTTGTTATTCAAGCTCCAGTTGAAAAAGTTTGGGCAGTGATTAAACAATTTGATGGGCTTGATAAATGGCATCCTGATGTCAAAACCAGTACGGGTGAAGGAAAAAACGAATCGGGTTCGGTTCGAATAATTACTTTAAAAAATGATGAACAATTTAGTGAAGAACTCGATTTTTATAGCGAACAAGACCACTTGTACAAATATCGTTTGAAGAAAGAAAATACAGCTGCCTTACCAATTAGTTCGCATACAACCAGCGTTCAAGTTAAACAAGGTGAAAATGCAAATACCAGTGTTGTAAGCATAAAAAGTCGTTTTTATCGCGGTGACACAGGAAATACCCCATCAAACCAATTAAATGATGAATCCGCCGTCAAAGCGATGACGACCTTTTTCAAAAATGAATTAAGCGGACTTCAACAAAAAGTCGCCAACTAATTACTGACTTCCTAAAATTTGATAATTCCTTCTCTCATAGCTAGTAGCGTTAATTCGGCAACCGACGTAACGCCTAGCTTTTCTCGAATACTTGTTCCGTGATTACAAACGGTTTTGTACGCTAAATGTAATTGTTCAGCGATTTGTTTAGTGGTGTAGCCATTTGCAAGTAACGAAAAAATATCAAATTCACGCGGTGACAATAAGTTAATTTTACCTGCAGCATCGTCGCCATGTACTGAAGACATCGTTGCAATAATTTGTTGTGCAAGTTCGCTACTGACATAAGTATTGCCTTGATAAACCTTGTAGACCGCATTCACCAATTCTTCTGGCATACTGTTTTTTGTCACATAACCTTTCGCACCTGCTTTAATAGCTCGCGTGGCGTAAAGCGGCTCATTATGAACGCTAAATACCAAAATTTTGCAATTTGCATCACGGTTAATTAACCGTTTAATCGTTTCAAAACCGCCGATTCCTGGCATTGATAAATCTAACAAAATCACATCGGGTTTATGCAAATCAAATAATTGACAAGCCATTTCACCTCTATCTGCTTCATAAATTTTACCAATGCTATTTGATAATGAAAGGTACGTTTTATAACCTGTTCTAACAACAGCATGATCATCAACTAACAATATATCTATTTTATTGCTCATAAAACCGAGTAATTCCGCTAAATTTTAGAATCATGCGATGTGATGATGACTTTAACAATAAGAATTTTTCCTTTTTTAAGTTTTAAATCACAACAGGAAAAGTTCCTTGTTTTTTAGGGAAAAATTAACAGGTTTAGCGGGGATTATTCTGTAACTCCATATTTTGACTTCACTCTAAAATTTGCACTGCATTAACA
>JAQTXN010000190.1 GCA_028688755.1 Methylococcales bacterium
GGCGCGTTGTTCATAACGTTGTTTTATAAACAAGAAAAAATCGTAAATTTCACGTTGTGCGTGTTCTGGCAAACTTTGCCATTCTTGTTGCTCAATTGCGTAGCTCATTTTTCACCTTCGTTTTTTGTTTTTGTAACTTGCATAACTGAACTACGACCATTTCTTTTTCCTAAGTACATATTGTCTATCATTCCATAACCACTCTAAGAACTCTTGCAACTGTGGAATTGGTGGAGATGACAAATTCAAACTGTATGTCTCATGACACAAACAATCAATCAAATCTCTAAAAGGTGACAACAAATTTACCAACCTGAGAATTGCATACTTAACAGCAGCATCGTGTAGCTCTGGTAAAGCTAAAACATCTTCAATCGTTAAAGGTTGTTTATCTAGTCCGTTCATTAAAACAAATACTTTTTTCTCAATACATCCCGCAACAAATTTTGATTGATTTAAAATGCGTGTACGTCGTTTTTCAGGTACATCCTTTTCAAGAATTCCGTTAAGAATTTCATTCCAGCGAGCTAAAGGGTCATTTTGATTAGCTGGAGTTTTACTTAACGAATCAAGATTGTGGTATCGAGTAATTTTTGCAAACTCACTTAGTAAATTAAGTAAGTCTTGGTCAATTGCATCCAGTGACGAAAAACTTGGAATTTCAATCCCCCTTCGATTTGCGATAGTAATCACGGAATTATGCAAATCTATTAAGTTATGTCCGTATTTTTTTAATTCTTTCGTAGAAAGAACTGCAAGTTTATTCTGGAGCATGTGGTCAACGATAATAATCACTTTTAATAACCGTTCTATTCCCACAGATAAATTGAATAAGGCGGAATAAAATGCCCCCATGTTGCCAACATTTGCTTTACGCAACTCAGTTAATCCTAATGTTAGGCAAGACCTGATTAAATAACCTTCTTGCGCTAAAAATAAATATGAAGATGAAAATGTGGTTTTGTTGCTCATTATGCTCTCCGAATTTTGAACATAACCAATAACTGATTAAATTTTAAAAGTCCACAAACCGATGTTACAAAACAGCCTCAAATCGTCCTTTTTGTCGTATTTCCTACAATTCAAATTTCAAATAAAACAAATAAAATCAAACTGTTAAATCGTGGCACGCCCGTTGCAGTGACATAAGAAAAACAAATTCTTGGATTGTGTCATGAAAACAAACAAAGACATTGCAGAATTATTAGACGAACCCGCTTGCGAGCATAACAAGAAAGAAAAATCAGGTTGCGCGAAACCCAAACCAGGTTCGACCGCAGGCGGTTGTGCGTTCGACGGGGCGCAAATTGCCTTGTTACCGATTGCCGATGTCGCCCATTTGGTTCACGGTTCAATTGCCTGCGCGGGCAGTTCTTGGGATAACCGAGGCACACGCTCATCGGGTTCACAGTTGTATCAAATCGGCATGACCACCGATTTAACCGAACAAGATGTCATCATGGGACGCAGTGAAAAACGCCTTTTCCATTCCATCAAACAAGCCATCGATAGCTACAACCCGCCAGCTGTTTTTGTTTATAACACTTGCGTGCCTGCACTCGTCGGTGACGATATTAACGCGATTTGTAAAAATGCCGCCGAACGTTACGGTGTTCCTGTGATTCCAATTGATTGCGCGGGTTTTTACGGCACAAAAAATTTAGGCAATCGCATTGCAGGTGATGCAATGGTCAATCACGTCATCGGCACACGCGAACCTGAACCACAGCCACAACATCCAAACTACAAAATCCACGACGTAAATTTAATCGGCGAATACAACATTGCAGGCGAATTCTGGCAAGTTTTACCGTTGCTTGATGAAATGGGTTTGCGCGTTTTATGCACACTTTCAGGCGATGCCCGTTTTCACGAAGTCCAAACCATGCACCGCGCCGAAGTCAACATGATGGTTTGCTCAAAAGCGATGGTCAACGTCGCACGAAAATTGCAAAAAGAATACGGCACGCCGTGGTTTGAAGGCAGTTTTTACGGCATCAGCGACACCAGCCAAGCGTTACGCGATTTTGCCAAAAATTTGAACGATGCCGATTTAGTTGAACGCACTGAAAAAATTATCACTCGTGAAGAAGCGCGAATCCAAACCGCACTCGAACCGTGGAAAGCGCGTTTAAAAGGCAAGCGCGTTTTATTATTCACAGGCGGCGTAAAAAGTTGGTCAGTGATTTCGGCATTGCAAGATTTAAGCATGGTCGTTGTCGCAACTGGCACGAAAAAATCGACCGAAGAAGATAAAGCCCGAATCCGTGAACTCATGGGCGAAGAAGCGATGATGATTGAAGACGGCAGTCCGAAAGCGTTGCTCAAATGCGTCCGTGATTACAACGTCGATATTTTGATTGCAGGTGGACGAAATATGTACACTGCGCTAAAAGCCAAAATCCCCTTCCTCGACATTAACCAAGAACGCGAATTCGGTTACGAAGGTTATCAAGGGATGCTCGAACTCGTGCGGCAATTATCCTTAACCATTGAAAGTCCCGTTTGGGAAGCCGTGCGTGCGCCTGCACCGTGGAAAAATGCGAAGGAGACACAACATGGCTGAAATCATTAAACGCAACAAAGCCCTTTCGGTAAATCCGCTCAAAGCCAGTCAACCCGTCGGTGGCACGCTCGCCACGTTAGGTTTTGACCGCGCGATGCCGATGTTGCACGGTTCACAAGGTTGCACGGCGTTTGCCAAAGTGTTTTTTGTGCGTCATTTCCGTGAGCCAATTCCATTGCAAACCACTGCAATGGATCAAAGTAGCTCAGTGATGGGCGCAGATGAAAATGTAATTGAAGGCATCAAAGCCATTGCTGAAAAATCGAATCCTGCGTTGATTGTGGTTTTAACAACAGGTTTAGCCGAAACACAAGGCGCGGATGTGCATCGAAATTTAAAAGAATTCCGCGAAACCTATCCGCAATTCGACCACATTGCCGTTGTGATGGTGAACACGCCTGATTTTACGGGTTGTGTCGAAACGGGTTACGCGGCGACGGTTTATGAAATCATCAAAGCGTTAGTGCCGAATGCAGCTGAAGCGGGTACAAAACCCAATAATCGTCCGCGCCAAGTCAATGTGTTAGTCAGTCCGATGCTCACGTCAGGCGATTTAGAAGCCTTGCGCGACACAATTGAACAATTCAATTTGCGCCCTGTTTTTGTGCCAGACATTTCAGATTCGCTCGATGGCAGTTTGACCGAAGATGATTTTTCACCTGTGACGATTGGCGGCACGCCAATTTCAGAATTAAAAACACTGGGCGATGCAACCGCGACGCTAGTTATCGGTGCATCGTTGCAAAAAGCGGGTGATTTGCTAAAAGAAAAAACAGGTGTTCCCACTTATCACTTTGACCATCTTTATGGTTTGCAAGCCAATGATGATTTGATTTTGACGCTGGCAAATATCAGTCAGCAACCTGTTCCTGAACGCATTGAACGCCAACGCTCGCAATTACAAGATGCGATGCTCGACACGCATTTTATGTTGGGACAATTGCGCGTAGCGATTGCCGCTGACCCCGACCAACTCAATGCGTTTTCACATTTACTCGCAGGCATGGGCGCAGAAATCGTCGCGGCTGTGACGACAGCACACACACCGATTTTGGCAAATATGCCCGTGAAACAAATCAAAATCGGCGATTTAGAAGATTTAGAACTGCTCGCCAAAGAACACAAAGCGCAATTGTTAATCGGTAATTCACACGCCGTTTCTAGCGCAGAACGTTTAGGGATTCCGATTTTACGCGCAGGGTTTCCACTTTATGACCTTATCGGTGGTTATCAAAAAACGTGGGTCGGTTATCGCGGTACACGTCAGGCGTTATTTGATTTGGCGAATTTGGTGATTAACTTCGCGCATGAAGAAATTGAAGTGTATCACTCGATTTATTCGCAAAAGTTCGATGCCGCTCAACATCACGCGCCCTCGCTATCATGTCACTAGCTCGCCACATTTACGTTGTCAAAAACAACGAGGAGAAAATCCAAATGGATACCGCTATCAAAGTCGCGTTTGCCACGAGCGATATGTTGCACGTTGACCAGCATTTTGGTTCAGCCCAATCGTTTGCCATTTACGC
>JAQTXN010000045.1 GCA_028688755.1 Methylococcales bacterium
GGTGACCATAGCGAGCGTGAACCACCCGATCCCATCCCGAACTCGGAAGTGAAACCGCTTAGCGCCGATGATAGTGTGGCAGTTTGCCATGCGAAAGTAGGGAATTGCCAAGCTCTTATTTTTACGAAAAGCCTAAAATCTGATGATTTTGGGCTTTTTTGTTTGTATCTAAAAGTAATTTTGACTATCATTGCCGCTTCCCTTTTTATCAATTGGAGTTTTCATAATGAAAAAATTATTACTTGCCTTAACCATTCTATTTTCTGTAAATGTCAGTGCTAAACCTGTCAATATCAATACCGCTGATGCTGAGAAGATCGCTGACTCTATCTCTGGTTTTGGTTTAAAAAAAGCTCAGACGATCGTTGACTATCGTACAAAAAATGGAGAATTTAAAACTCTTGATGATTTGAATAAGGTTTCTGGCATTGGTGATAAAACGATTGAAAAAGTTAAAGCAGATATTCTATTTTCAGATGCAGCTTCCGCACCTGTAGAAATAACTCCTGCTTCTACTAAAACGACTAAATCAGGTAAATAGGTTTTTTGACTAAATGGACAATCAAGACCTGTTCTCAACCCCTTCTTTAATTACCAATGTTGGCGCACCTTTTTTACTGGGTATTGCTGTTGGTTACTTTGCAAAAAAAATGCTCCGTACTGCTTTGTTTTTGGGTGGTGGTATAGTTGTGATTTTATTTGTAGCCGAATATTACGGTGTAGTACACATCACAGATTCACAACTTTTACACGCAACAGATGTCGCCGCCGAAGCCGCAAAAAGTTCGAGTGATTTTTTATTAGAACGCTTATCGCGTTTCACAGTGAAAGGCGTGAGTGCAACGGGTGGTTTTATTTTAGGTTTTAAAATGGGGTAATTTTGAACAAAAAATTAGAATGTAAAAAAAAGGCGGTGTTGCTCTAAACAACACCGCCTTTTTACTTGTTAAATTTTAGCCTACCCAAACACGCGCATTGCTAAACAACCGCAACCACGCGCCATCTTTATCCCAATCATTTGGATGCCAAGAATTTTGCACTGTTCTAAAACAACGCTCTGGATGTGGCATCATAATGGTAACTTTGCCGTCAGTCGTGGTTAAACCTGTAATTCCAAACGGCGAACCATTTGGATTCGCAGGGAAATCAGTTGTTGGCACGCCACGCGAATCCACATAAGACAGCGCAATCATTTTCGCTTCAACGGCGGCTTGCAGATTTTGTGAGAACACTGCGCGACCTTCGCCATGTGCGACCACAACTGGCATTCTCGAACCTGCCATTCCCGCAAACAAAATCGAAGGCGATTCTTCCACTCGAACCATTGCCACACGCGCTTCAAATTGTTCCGAATTATTCCGTGCAAAACGCGCCCAATGTTGAGCATTCGGGATAATTTCTTTCAAGCCCGACAACATTTGACAGCCGTTACAAACCCCTAAACTAAAGGTATCTTCACGGGCAAAAAATGCCGCGAATTCGTCACGCGCACGCGGATTGAACAAAATCGATTTTGCCCAACCGCCACCTGCTCCTAAAACATCGCCATAAGAGAAACCGCCACAAGCCACTAAACCTTTGAAATCTTGCAAGCTAACGCGACCATGAATAATGTCGCTCATGTGAACGTCGATGCTGGTAAAGCCTGCGCGATTAAACGCCGCCGCCATTTCAACATGACCATTTACACCTTGTTCACGCAAAATCGCTACTTTCGGACGGCTTAAATTTAAAAATGGTGCAGCAACATCTTCGCGAACATCGAATGTCAAAAGCGCGTGCAAACCACGGTCTGAATCATCAGCAATTTGTTCAAACTCTTGTTTGGCGCAAGCAGGATTATCACGCAACGCTTGCATTCTGAAACTCAATTCTGACCACGTTTTTTGCAAATTTGCGCGAGTTTCGCTGTAAATGATTTCGCCTGATTTTGAAATGTTCAAACGTTGATTTTCATGCGTGCCGACGGTACCGATTTCAAATACGCAATCGACTAATCCATTGTGAGCTAACAACGTTTTTACGCTTTCTAAATCTTCAGCTTTGATTTGAACGACTGCGCCGAGTTCTTCGTTAAATAATTCGCTTAAAACATCACCGTTTAAATTTAAATTCACTTCCAAACGGCTTGCGAAAAGCATTTCAGCCGCAACCGCAAGCAAACCACCATCTGAACGATCGTGATAGGCAAGCAATTTTTGTTGTTGATTCAATGTTTGGATGGATTCAAAAAACGCTTTCAAACGTTTTGCATCATCCACGTCAGGGACACAATCACCAAGTTGGTTATAAACTTGCGCTAAAACTGAACCACCTAAACGATTTTTTCCTGCACCTAAATCAATTAACAGCAACACGCTATTTTCAACAGCTTGTAATTCTGGCGTGAGCGTTTTGGTTACATCCAAAACGGGCGCAAATGCGGTGATAATGAGTGACAACGGTGCAGTCATGGTTTTTTCGCCCGCTTCATCGCGCCACACAGTTTTCATCGAAAGCGAATCTTTACCGACGGGAATCGCAATTCCTAATTCAGGGCAAAGCTCCAAACCAACGGCTTTCACGGTATCAAATAACGCCGCATCTTCACCTGCAACGCCTGCCGCTGCCATCCAATTCGCCGATAATTTAATATCGCGCACGGCATCAATTCGCGCCGCTGCTAAATTCGTCAACGCTTCACCAATTGCCATACGTCCCGACGCAGGCGCGTTAATCACGGCAATCGGCGAGCGTTCACCCATCGCCATGGCTTCGCCTGTTGTGGCTTGAAAACCAGACGTTGTGACGGCGACATCGGCGACAGGAATTTGCCAACGTCCCACCATTTGGTCACGCGCCACTAAACCTGTTACTGAACGGTCGCCGATATGAATTAAGAAACTTTTGTCTGCTACGGCTGGGAATGCCAACACGCGGTTAATTGCGTCAGCGAGTTCAATGTTTTCCGTGTTAAATGCCGCAACATTTGGCGCAACGTGTTCAACGGTACGGTGCATTTTGGGCGGTTTGCCAAATAATACGGACATTGGCAAATCAACAGGTTTGTCGCCCAATAAATTGTCCGAAAGGCTTAAATGTTCTTCGTCGGTCGCTTCACCAATGACCGCAAACAAGCAATGTTCGCGTTCGCAGAAGGCTTTAAATAATTCGAGTGATTCAGGTTTGATGGCAACAACGTAACGTTCTTGGGCTTCGTTGCACCAAATTTGCATCGGCGACATGCCTAAATCGGCATTTTGCACGTTGCGTAATTCAAAACGTCCGCCGCGTTCGCAATCGTGAATGATTTCTGGGACGGCGTTAGACAAACCACCTGCGCCAATATCGTGAATCGATACAATCGGCGTATTTTCACCGAGGGCGTTGCAATGGTTGATAACTTCTTGGCAACGGCGTTCCATTTCAGGGTTTTCGCGTTGCACACTGGCAAAATCTAGCGTTTCAGAACTTTCGCCTGACGCTTGCGAAGATGCCGCGCCACCACCTAGCCCAATCAACATCGCTGGGCCACCCAAAATAATGATGAGCGAACCTGCTGGAATCGGTTGTTTGTTAATCAGCATCGGACGAATGCTACCTAAACCGCCTGCAATCATAATCGGTTTGTGATAACCGCGCAGTTCGTTATTGTTCCCTAAAACGGATTGCTCAAAAGTTCTGAAATAACCCGCCAAATTCGGACGACCAAATTCATTATTAAACGCTGCGCCGCCAAGCGGGGCTTCAATCATAATGTCTAACGCGGAAGCGATGCGTTCAGGTTTGCCGTTGGCTTGTTCCCAAGGTTGCGCAAAATCAGGGATTTGCAAATGCGACACTGAAAAACCTGTTAAACCCGCTTTTGGCGTAGAACCGCGACCTGTCGCGCCTTCGTCACGAATTTCACCGCCCGAACCTGTTGCCGCACCTGAATACGGTGAAATCGCAGTCGGATGATTATGCGTTTCGACTTTCATCAACAAATGCGCGGCTTCTTCGGTGTAACTGTATTCGCCCGTGTGTGGATTGCGGATAAACACTTGCGTCTGAGCATTCTCAACCACTGACGCATTATCGTGATACGCTGACAAAATACCGTGAGGGCTGACTTCTGAGGTGTGACGAATCATTTTGAACAGTGATTGTGCTTGTTCGATGCCGTCGATTGTCCAACTCGCATTAAAAATTTTGTGGCGACAATGTTCCGAATTCGCCTGCGCGAACATCATCAATTCAACGTCGGTCGGATTGCGTTCAAGTTGCACAAATGCGTCGGTCAAGTAATCGATTTCGTCTGCTGACAACGCTAAACCTAAATTCGTATTTGCTAAAACCAGCGCGTCACGACCTTGTTCAATCACATTCACACGTTGCAATGGTTGTGGCTCATGATGCGCGAAAAGTTCTAAATTCATTTGGTCAAAGACAACGGTTTGCGTCATACGGTCGTGCAATTTTTTGGCAATGTTTTCGTTTAATGGCGATGGGCTGACGATGAAGTATTCAATGCCGCGTTCGATACGTTCAATGTCTGTTAATCCACAACGGTGCGCGATGTCGGTGGCTTTGCTTGACCATGGCGAAATCGTTCCTGAACGTGGCACAACTAATAAACATTCGCCTTCTTCTGCAACAGAATTTGGCGAGCCGTAAGTTAAAAGTTGTTCTAAAACGGCTTGTTGCTCGGCAGTCAAAGTGCCTGACACAAAATGCACAAATCGGGCGGCAACTTTTTGAATGTCAGGTTGAATGCTTTGTAATTCAGAAAGTAATTTTTCTAAACGAAAGTCGGATAATGCGCTGGTGCTGATAAGTTTTTGCATGTTTTTTTGTAAAAATAAAAAAGTAAATTGATTGGTTTAACGTTCAGAAAGGTGCATTTCACCATTGCGTTGTTCAATGTTGAATTTCTGCAAGACACTCATGCCAAGCAATGGAATATCTAAATTCGGATGAATTAAAACCTCGACATTTTCAAATTCAAATGGGCTTAATTTCAATTTCGCCACGTTTGCAATGCAAGCGCGAACAGTGCCATTTGCAGTGCTGCTAGTTACAAATTTTCCGCTGCAAATCACACGCGCTTTGCTTGCAAACGATTCAGGTAATGCAACCACTGATGCGCCTGTATCAACAAGAAATGCTGATTTGATGCCGTTCACATCACCCGTCATAAAATAATGCCCTTGAATTTGCTTAAGTGTAATTTGTTTGCGTTCAACGGTCGGCAAATTGATTTGCTCTTGCGTTTGCTGACTTTCATTGCAGGGTGAATTTTGATATTTCGCTGCCTGTCCATTGATTGAACATTTATAAATTTGAGCATTTGCCATACCGCTAAAAACGCAAATCACCAAACTCAGTAATTGCGTTTTTAGGTTCATGTTTATTTGCTCAAATCTGCTTTAATCGAATCAAACAATGACGCGAGTAATTTATCATCGGAGATGGGTTGCAACGCTTCATCTAAAATTGTCACAGATGTTTTGGCGTTGTTCTCTTTAAATTGCAAAATGTATTTTTGTTCAGTTTGTGCAAACGGATTAAAAACGTCAATCGTATTATCCCAAAGCGATTTTTCAGGTTGCGTTTTTGCATTGGCAACTTGAATGTGAATTTGTCCATTTTCTTGATCATGCTTTGTGACTTCAATGCCATTGCGACTTAACGCTTTACCCACAATGCGCCACGCCCGTGCAACAGGAACATTCAAATTCAACGCGGGTGTCTTTTCGTGCGTCAAACTCAGTTGAATTTCGTTTTTTGTCATTTCTGTTTCTGCATCAGAAAGCGACGGGCGTTGCATAATTTTGGTTGCTTCTTCAAACGCAGGTTTCACTTGCTCAAGCAATGCTTTATCACTGAGAGCATTTTTAGCCGTTTTCGCTATTTCAGGCGCAGCACGAGTCGGCAACGATGGTTTTTGTGCTAAATCGGGTGGAATGACCAGCGGCGGTAATTCGGTGGTGAATTGGTAATCTTTTTCTTTATCGGGAAACCAACTTTGTAACGTTGAACAACCGTTCATGCTTAAGGCACAAGCAATTGCACTAACTTGTAATGATGTTTTCATTTAGATAACACCCGCTTGACGCATTGCCGCTCGCACGGTTTCTTCACAATCATGCGTGAGCCACGTTAAAGGTAGTCGAATACCTTTTTGCATCAACCCCATTTCAGCAACAGCCCATTTCACAGGAATTGGATTGGCTTGAATAAATAAATCGCGGTGTAGTGCGTCAAGTTTATGATCAATTTCTTTGGCTTTTTTTGAATCACCGTCAATTGCTGCCATAATCATTTCATGCACTAAACGTGGCGCAACATTGCCTGTGACGGTAATTGAACCATTCCCACCTAATAAACAAAATTCGCGGCTACTCGCATCATCGCCCGTATAAAGCGCGAAATCGGGACGTGTTAATTCGCGCAATTTTGTGACGCGCGTCAAATCGCCCGTGGCTTCTTTTACGCCAACAATGTTTGCAATTTTGGCTAATCGACCAACGGTTTCAGGCAACATATCACACGCGGTGCGACCTGGTACATTGTATAAAATTTGTGGAATATCAACCGCTTCAGCGATGGCTTTGTGATGTAAAAACAAGCCTTCTTGCGTGGGTTTGTTGTAATAAGGTGTGACGATTAAACAGGCATTCGCGCCTAATTCTTTCGCATGGCGCGTTAAGTTAATCGCTTCAGAAGTCGAATTTGAACCTGTACCAGCAATGACGGGAATTCGATGAGCCACTTTATCCACGACAAATTTAATGACTTCGCAATGTTCTTGTTCGCTTAATGTTGCTGATTCACCTGTTGTGCCGACGGCGACAAGGGCATCAGTGCCTTGCTCGATGTGAAATTCACACAATTTGCCTAAACTGTCGAAGTCTACAGCACCTTGATTGTCCATTGGGGTAACTAATGCGACGATACTACCTTGAATCATGAAAGCTCTCGATGGGTTAAAAAGTTAAATTTCCTAATTATGCTTATTATCCACAAAAATTTTTATCAAAAACACACTTTTCGCCACATTTATGAAACATTCTTTCGATTAGATAGTCAGAACTGTAAAACAATCCATTTTCGCCTTGTTCGAATCGGCATGTTGATTTAGTATTCAAAGCAGTTCGTTAGCTTGTTTGTTGCTGTTTTTGGGTTTTATCGCAAAACGCCATAAAGACAGCAAAAAACGCATATTCAAAACATAAAAATTGAGTGGAGTTTAAAAAGAAAATGATGATTTATATCAATGGCGACGGACGTGAAGTTGCTGAAAAAACGACTGTTGCAGATTTAATCGCTGAATTGGATTTAACAAATAAAAAAATTGCCGTCGAATTAAACGAAGAAATTCTGCCATTTCAAAATTTTGCGACGCAAAGTTTAAATTCGGGCGACAAATTAGAAATTGTTCACGCAATCGGCGGTGGGCAAGATGATTCATTTTTGATTGCAGGCAAAGCGTATCAATCACGTTTGCTCGTCGGTACGGGAAAATACAAAGATTTAGAAGAAACACGCCTTGCGATTGAAGCCAGTGGTGCAGAAATTGTGACCGTGGCAATTCGTCGCACCAACATTGGACAAAATGCAGGTGAACCAAATTTGCTTGACGTAATTTCACCTGATAAATACACCATTTTGCCAAATACAGCAGGCTGCTATGACGCACAAGAAGCGGTGAGAACATGCCGTTTAGCACGGGAATTATTAGGTGGTCATAAACTCGTCAAACTCGAAGTTTTAGCCGATCAAAAAACACTTTTTCCCAATGTGGCTGAAACTTACATTGCCGCCGAAATGCTGATTAAAGATGGTTTTGACGTGATGGTTTATACCAACGATGACCCGATTGCCGCAAAACGTTTAGAAGAAATGGGTTGTGTGGCGGTAATGCCACTTGCTGCGCCGATTGGCTCAGGTTTAGGCATTCGTAATCCATATAACATTTTAACGATTGTTGAAAATGCAAATGTTCCAATTTTGGTCGATGCAGGCGTGGGTACAGCGTCTGATGCGGCGATGGCAATGGAGTTAGGTTGTGCAGGCGTGTTGATGAATACCGCCATTGCCGAAGCGAAAAATCCAATTTTGATGGCATCAGCGATGCGAAAAGGCATTCAAGCAGGACGCGAAGCGTTTTTAGCAGGTCGGATGCCACGCAAACGTTTTGCGTCAGCCTCTTCACCAATTGATGGATTGTTTTTTTAAACGTTAAACATCATGTCACTTTTAAAACGCCTTTGTTTATGTGCTTTTCTGGCAAATCCTGTTGCACTTTTCGCGCTGGAAATTGACAAACTGGAGTTGCCTGATTTGGGCGATTCCGCTGGTGCGTTGATTAGTCCAACCGAAGAAAAGCAATTAGGCGAGGCGTTTTTTCGTAGTTTGCACTCGCAAGTTGAAATCAATCAAGACAGCGAAATTCAGCAATATATTCAAACAATTGGTGAAAAATTAGTCTCACACAGCGATACGCCGAGTTATCCCTTTCATTTTTTTGTAGTGATGGAAAATAACATTAACGCTTTCGCTGGGCCAGGCGGTTATATCGGGGTGAATTCGGGCTTGATTTTGATGACCGAAGCTGAAAGTGAACTCGCATCGGTGATGGCACACGAAATTGCTCATGTTACCCAACGGCATTTATATCGTTCTTACGAAGCAAGTTCGCGGCTTTCGATTCCGATGATGGCGGCAACGTTAGGTGCAATTTTGCTCGGTTCCCAATCGCCCGCCGCAGGGCAAGCGGCAATTATGGCAATTCAAGCGGGAAGCGTACAGTTTCAAATCAATTTTACCCGCGAACATGAAGAAGAAGCAGATAGGGTAGGGATGCAAACCCTTTCGTCATCAACTTACGATCCCCGTGCAATGCCAACGTTTTTTGAACGCTTGCAGCAATCGACGCGCTACTCAGGGCAAAATGTCCCCGAGTTTTTACGCACGCATCCTGTGACAGCGTCTCGGATTTCGGATTCAAGAGGTCGGGCAGACAATTATCCATATCGGCAATATCCTGATTCGCTTGCCTATCAATTGATAAAAACGAAATTGCAAGTTTTGCTTGCGGGTGAAAATGATAATTTGCGTGCGATTTTGCAAGCACGATTAACGCAAGGTTTGCCAGAGCAACGCACGGTAGCGAAATATGGTTTAGGTCTGCTAGCGTTGAAAATGCAAAATTTTGTTGAAGCAGAAGCGATTTTTCAGGCTTTAAACAAAGAATATCCAGAGCAACCTCATTATGCGGCTGGTTTGGCGCGAACTGCGTTAGAGAGTCATAACTTCAAATTAGCATTAAATCGCTATCAAAAATTAGCGGCACAATTTCCTGATAATGATGTGATTAAATTGGAATACGTTAGCGCGTTGCTCAAATGGGGGGATCCGAAAACGGCGAAAACCATTTTGCTCACGGTATCGCCGAAAACACAGCAATTACCTTTTTATTCTGAACAATTAGCAAAAGTGTATGGCGATTTAAATCAACCTGCTGAATCACACCGCTATTTAGCGGATTATTATTTTGCGATGGGGGAGACACAGCAGGCGATTTTACAGATTCATTTAGCGCAACAAATTCGTGGCATTAGCCCTCAAATGGAAGCTATTT
This sequence comes from Methylococcales bacterium, assembly GCA_028688755.1. Taxonomy (GTDB): domain Bacteria; phylum Pseudomonadota; class Gammaproteobacteria; order Methylococcales; family Methylomonadaceae; genus UBA10906. The sequence continues at coordinate 9,605 of JAQTXN010000045.1, forward strand.
TGCGGGATAAATTGACGTTTTTCCTCGTGACACAACAACAAGAACGGCAAAATCGGTAGCGTTTTTTACTCGTTAAAATCTAAATTGCGTGATTTGTCCCAGTTATTCTTTTACCGCTTCAACAGAAAGCGTAATTGTCACATCGTCGCCAACAAGTGGTGCGTATTTGCCCATGTTAAAGTCAGTTCGTTTTACAACAGTCGTCGAATTCGCGCCACACGCACTTTTCAGTAACATCGGGTGCAACATACATTGAAACGCCGTTACCGTTAAGCTAACTGGTTTGCTGATTCCTTTGAGTGTGAGTATTCCATCAACCGATGTGATGTTATCACCATCAAAATTTACTTTGTTTGAGATAAAAGTCGCCGTTGGATATTTAGATGTATCTAAAAAGTCTGCACCTTGAATATGCTCATTAAACAATTGCAAACCTGTATTTACCGATGTGGTGTCGATGGTTACATTCACTGCTCCAGTTTTTGCAGCTCGGTCGATAGTGATTGTGCCTGCGGTTTTATCGAAACGGCTCAATTGTGTTGAATAACCAAGGTGGTTATAAGAAAAACGTGGATAAGTGTGTGTGTTATCAATGGTATAAGTTTCTGGTGTAGCAAAAACAGACGTTGAGATAACAGCAGTTAAAGCTAAAAATAATGCAATGCGTTTCATAATGATCATTCCTGTAAATTGGATAAGTGAATTTAGGCAATTTTTGCCAAGTTAGTTAATTTTGAGACGGCTTTTTCTAAAGCCAATGCTTTGTTTTTCGCCCATGTTTAGCCCTTTCTCGGTTGATTGAAAGTGTGAGTATTAAACAGTTAATCAATCTGATAAAAAAGTATAATAAATGGCTTATAACAATCTAATTATTTGATGTTTTATGCCTCCAATTATTACACTTGAACAGTGGAGAGCGTTGATTACCGTCGTCGATGCAGGCGGTTACGCTCAAGCAGCAGAAATTCTCAACAAAAGCCAGTCCGCTGTGACGTATGCAATGCAAAAAATTGAATCGTTACTTGACGTGAAAGCCTTTGAAATCCAAGGACGAAAGGCGGTTTTAACGCCGACGGGTCAAATGCTTTATCGACGTGCATTAGCATTAGTCAGCGAAGCGAGTGATTTAGAAAAAGCCACCCGTCAATTTTCAGCAGGTTGGGAAGCGGAAATTCACCTTGCCGCAGAAATTCTTTTTCCCTCGAAATTATTACTGACTTGTTTAGATCGTTTTAGTCAGGATAGTCCGCGCACGCGCGTTGAATTGATTGAATCTGTATTAGGTGGCACAGCCGATGCGCTGCTAACAGGTGAAGCAGATTTAGTGATTTCGCCCCATCAGCCAGCTGGTTTTTTGGGTGAATTATTGATGCGGGTGAAGTTAATTGCAGTGGCTCATGTGAATCATCCGTTGCATAAAATGGGACGCGAATTAACCAGTCGTGATTTGAAAGTGCATCGTCACATCGTGGTGCGTGATTCTGGAAGCAAACGCGACAGCCGCGCGATGTCGGTTGAAGTCGATCAACGTTGGACGGTGAGTCACATTTCTACGTCGATTCAAGCCGTGAGCATGGGATTTGGTTTTGCATGGTTGCCACAAGAACATATTACTGAAGAGTTAAAAACGGGAATACTTGCGCCGCTACCACTCAGAGAAGGCGGCGTGATAGACGTGCCTCTATATTTGATTTTAGCCAATCCTGATTTTATTGGGGCAGGCGTAAAACATTTAGCAGAAATTATTCGAAAATATGCTAAAGACGACGAATAAATTCGAGTTTATTTTTGCTGAAAACGCTTTAAAACTTCAAACATGGCTGCTGCTTTATCGAAACTTTCTTGGTATTCAGCTTCGACAATTGAATCATTGACGATGCCACCACCAGCCCAAAATTGAATTTTGCCATTTGATTCAACGAGCGTGCGAATGGCAATGTTGGTGTCCATGTTGCCATCAAAACCAATGTAACCAATCGCACCGCAATAAACACCACGTCGATTCGGTTCAATTTCTTCAATAATTTCCATGGCACGAATTTTTGGTGCGCCTGTAATCGAACCACCAGGGAAACAATGTTGCAACAAATCCAATGCGTGTTGATCTGGTTTCAATTCGCCCGTCACGGTGCTAACTAAATGATGCACCGTCGTATAACTTTCGATTTCAAACAACTTTGGCACGCGCACATTTTGACAAACTTTGCTGATGTCGTTGCGTAACAAATCGACAATCATCACGTTTTCGGCGCGGTCTTTCGGGTTGTTAATTAAATCGTCAAGTTGCGCGGCATTTTCGACTTCATCTGATTTACGTGAACGAGTGCCTTTAATGGGTTTTGTTTCGACGTGTCCATTTTTGAGTTTTAAAAATCGCTCAGGCGACGAACTCAAAATCTTCACCTCTGGTAAATTCAAATATGCACTAAAGGGCGCGGCGTTGATTTCGCGCAGGGCTTCGTAGGCTTGCCAAGTATTACCTTCACAATTGGCTGAAAAACGCTGCGTTAAATTGACTTGGTAACAATCGCCTTCTTTTAAATACCGTTTAATTTTTTGAAACGCTTGTGCGTAAGTTTGTTGTGAATAATCGGCTTTAATGTCGCTAGTAATGGCAAACTCAATGTCGTTATCCACCGTTTGCACACCTGCTAAAAATTCACAGATTTCGTCTAATTTCTCTTCACGTTCGTCGTAACAAATCAAAAAACTTTGTTTCGTTTCATGGTCAACCACTAATGCCCAATCATAAATGCCAACTTGCATTTCAGAAATTGTTTCGGGATTTTGAGCAAGTGTCGGTAAATTTTCTAAATGTCGAACCAAATCGTAAGAAAAATACCCCATTGCACCGCCCACAAATGGCAAATCAAAATGCGCGATATTGCTTGAATCAAACATTTTCGCGTAACGAGTTAATTCACTTTTAAGCAGTTCAAACGGATTTTCATTCGACACAATCACGTCATTTTTCGTGGTAATCGTGGTATTTTCGCCGCGCGTTTGCAGCGTACAAACAGGATTTCCCGAAATAATATCGTAACGCCCTTGTTTGCTACGCGGATGACCGCTGTCTAAAAATACCGTCCACTTTTTTGCAGCAAACCAATTGACGATTTCCGCGCTGTCTTCAGAATAAAAAGAGGAGTAAATAACCGCTTGAGATGACATAACTTAGCGACTAAAAAATTGACCAAAAGCTCGACTGCCTGAGCCAGTTTTGATGGTTTCGATGACTTCAAGTTTGTTTGCGTCAATGACGGAAACGGTGTTGTCAAACCAATTTGCAACGTAGACGTGAACGTCGTCTGAATGCGTAGAAATACCTTCGGGTTTATCGCCGACGGTGATTTCTTTGATGACTTTTAACGTTTTAGTATCGATAACAGAAACGTTGCCATCTTCTTGATTGGTTGCAAAAAGGAGTGAATCCTTTTTGGCAAGCGTTACGGTGTAAGGCAATTTATTGACTTTGACTGTTGCAATTAAGTGCATGGTTTTGGTGTCTAAAACGCTGACATCGTCGCTTTGTACATTTGCGCTGTAAAGACGTTCATTTTTCGAATCTAACGCTAAACCAAACGGATGTTTGCCAACGGGTGTGACGTTTTTCGTTTTGAAAGTTTTCAAATCAATTTGCGACACCGAATTGCTCATCCGATTTGCGACATACAAAAAATGATTATCCGAACTCACCACTAAACCAGAGGGAGATTTTTCAACGTCAAGCGTGGCAATAATTTCTAAGGTTTTGGTATCAATCACGCTGACTTTGTTTTCATACCAATCGGCAACAAATAAACGCGAATTATCAGGTGAAACCGCAATGCCTAACGCGCCTTCGGTTAATTTGATGGTTGAAATGACGGTGTTTGTTTTGGTATCAATCACTGCCACGCCTTTCGAGTCAGGCGTGGAAACATAAACACGTTCACCATTTGGCGCGACAGCAACGCCAGCGGGTTTGCCCGAAACAGGAATCGTATTTTCAACCGTATTTGTTTTGGGATTCACAACCGAAACGCTATCACCTAGTTGATTGGTAATGTAAGCGAGTGGCGCAGCTTGCGTGGGAGTAGATAAAAAAACGGCAGCGACTCCCATCGCTACCGTCCATTTTGAAATGTTTAACACTTATTTTTCAGCCAATGCTTTTAAATTTGCCAAACCTTCTGTTAAAACCGCATTAACTGCTGTATTTGCCGCTTCTTCGTTCATTTCAGCTGGTGGATTGTTGTTCATATAAGCGCGGTAATAGCCAGTTTTCCAAGAAACCACTGATGAACCGCCTTTATCTTCCACTTTGATACTTGCCGCGTAGTTATCGACTGGGAATACAGGCACTTTTTCTTCTACACCAGAATGTACGATAGTGTGAGTGGTGCTAATGTCGGTGATTTTGTAATCGTAAGACATTTTATCTGCATCGTATTTTTTCAATTCTTCAGTGATGGTGCCGCCATTTTTTAATGTCAAAGTGCGTGACGCGCCTTTTTCATTACCACCTGTTGCAACAACACCTTTAACTACAGGCAACCACGACAAGTCATTGTATTCTTTAATGATGCTCCAAACTTTTGCCGCTGGTGCGTTGATGGTGATGTCTTTTTCGAGTTTTTGACGAACTGGACCGTGTGCGCTAGCCACAGACGTGAACATGAATGCGCCAAGTGATAACAAAAGAGTGAGTTTTTTCATTGTGTTTTTTTCCTAAAAGTAAAAATGTAAAAAGTTACGCGGTAATTATATGCGAATTTCAGCCTCGCGCATTCTTGCTATTTCTAAAAACAAGTGGTTTTTCATTACCGTTCAACGCTTGGTTTCGTGCTGATGCAAGCAACTCATCAATTACGCCATGTTGTGGCGATTTGCTGCAAACGGGATCTGTTGCACTGGCATCGCCTGTGAGTAGATAGGCTTGGCAACGGCAACCACCAAAATCTTTTTCTTTTTCATCGCAACTGCGGCAAGGCTCTTGCATCCATTCAAAACCACGAAAGAAATTAAATGCTTTGGAATCATTCCAAATTTCTGAAACGCTAAAATCGTTTACATTCGGGCATTCAAAATTTGGCAATTCTCGCGCCGAATGGCAGGGCAGGGCTGCACCGTCTGGCGCAATGGTTAAAAACGTGGTTGCCCAACCATTCATACACGCTTTCGGACGGTCTTCGTAAAAATCAGGCACAACGTAATAAATTTTCATTTTGCCTGCGACTTTTTCTTTGAATGCTTGAGCAATCGCTTCGGCGGCTTCAAATTGTTCTTTTGTTGGCAAAAGCAAATCTCGATTAACGTGCGCCCAACCGTAGTATTGCGTGTTGGCAAGTTCTAAATAATCTGCGCCTAACGCTTCTGCCATTGCCAAAATTTCGGGCATTTGGTGAATGTTTTCACGATGAATTACGACGCACAAAACCATCGGATAACCGTGTTTTTTCACCAATCACGCGACTTCTTGTTTGTGTTCAAACGATTTTGTGCCTGCAATGTGGTCGTTTAATTCTTGTGAACTTGCCTGAATACTGACTTGAATGTGGTCGAGTCCAGCCGTTTTGAGCTGAACAATTTTTTCTTCGGTCAGTCCATAACCCGACGTAATCAAATTCGAGTAATAGCCTAATTCGCGTGCGTACTGCACCAATTCAACCAAATCAGGACGAGTGAGCGGTTCACCACCCGAAAAACCGAGTTGAACCGCGCCCATTTTTCGGGCTTGCGATAAAACTCGTTTCCAATCATCGGTACTCAATTCGCTTTTATAATTTGGGTAATCGAGCGGATTCGAGCAATATGGGCATTGCAACGGACAAGAATAAGTCAGCTCGGCAAGCAACCAACGTGGTGGCGTAATTTTGCGTTCAGTCATTTTTTCGACCTTAGTCTTTTGTCCAATCTTGCAAAATTTCAATCATCGATTTCGCTTGTTCAACGCTAGAAATGTTGAACTTTGATTTTTGCTGATATTTACCTTCGCGTTTTTGATAGCGGCGAATCGTAAATTTATCGTCGCCGTATTCACCTTTTGTGGCGTTCCATTCTTTGTAACGGAACATCAGCGTTGCCCATGCACCTTTAGTAAGCACTTTTTTGTCGAGTTCTTTAACGGTTGTGACACCGTTATCAACATATTCAATCGTTAATTCGTCTGTGGTTTCTGCCATGATTTTTTACTCCGTTTTAAGCGAAAGGATGTTCTAACACAATCGTGTCGTCACGTTCTGCACCTGTGGAAATGATGCTAATTTTAACGCCAACTAATTCTTCTAAACGGCGAATATATTTTTTGGCATTTTCAGGCAAATCGTCGTAGTTTTTCACGCCTTCGGACTTTTCTGACCAGCCTGCCATTTCTTCAAAAACAGGTACGCATTTTTCGTAAGAATCTGCGCCAAGTGGCGCGACTTCAACGATTTTGCCGTCGATGTTGTAAGCGGTGCAAATACCAATTTTTTCTAGCCCGTCGAGTACGTCTAATTTCGTTAAGCAAATGCCGCTTAAACTGTTGAGTTGTGCAGATTTACGCATCGCTACTGCATCAAACCAACCTGTGCGACGTTTACGTCCCGTTGTCGCACCGAATTCAAAACCTTTTACGCCTAAATGTTCGCCGTTTTCGTCAAATAATTCCGATGGAAACGGGCCATTTCCAACGCGGGTGGAATAGGCTTTTGTAATGCCTAAAACGTAATCGAAATTTAATAAACCGATGCCGCTACCTGTTGCCGCGCCACCTGCGGTAGTGCTTGACGACGTTACATAAGGGAATGTGCCGTGGTCGATGTCAAGCAACGCACCTTGTGCGCCTTCAAAAAGTAAGTTCTCACCACGTTTTTGCGCTTCGTAAAGCAATTCGCTTACGTCAGTCATCATTGGTTTAAGTTGTTCACCCAAACGCAAGGTTTCTTTTAACACGTCGTCGAAATTTACAGGTTCAGCTTTGTAATAGTTCACCAGCATGAAATTGTGATATTCGACTAATTCTTTTAATTTTTCGGCAAACGTTTCAGCATTTAACAAATCGCCAGCCCGCAAACCGCGTCGTCCCACTTTATCTTCATACGCAGGGCCAATGCCGCGACCTGTTGTGCCAATCGCTTTGCCACCGCGTGCTTTTTCACGCGCTTGGTCGATGGCAATATGAATTGGCAAAATTAACGCGCACGCTTCGCTGATTAACAAACGATTGCGAACATTCAAGCCTGCTTTTTCTAAAACTTCGATTTCGTGAAACAACGCTTCGAGCGATAAAACCACACCATTGCCAATTAAACATTTCACGTTTTCGCGCAAAATGCCTGACGGAATTAAATGCAATACCGTTTTTTGTCCGTTGATAACGAGCGTGTGACCTGCATTGTGTCCGCCTTGAAAACGCACAACCGACGACGCTTGTTCAGTCAATAAATCGACCAATTTACCTTTGCCTTCGTCACCCCATTGTGTGCCGATAACAACTACATTTTTTGCCATAATGATTCCAAGTTTTGTTAAGTATTTTTAGAAATTATTTAGTTTTTTCGTTTCATTTGAATTTTCTATCAAGGCTGTCGTCTCGCCAGACATACCAAT
>JAQTXN010000191.1 GCA_028688755.1 Methylococcales bacterium
CGCCGCTTGGTCTTCGGCATCGTTTAACTCGGTGAAACCATTGGCAATTTCACGTCCGCCAACAAAAAACTCAAATCTATCGGTAACGTGTGGGTCATTATCATTGCGTCGTGCAAGCGGTGAAACTTCCACGGGATACGCGGTAATAAACGTTGGATTCATCAAACGACTTTCAACGGTTTTTTCAAAAATTTCGATTTGAATTTTGCCCAAACCGTAGCCGTCTTTAACAGGAATTTTTAAATTTTCAGCAACTTTCAAAGCGGCTTCACGGGTTGAAATGTTTTCAGGTTTTAAATCAGGATTGAAATGCAAAATCGAATCAAACACCGTCATTCGCGCAAACGGTTTGCCGAAATCGTATTCTTCACCTTGATAAGTAATTACGGTTTGCCCCAAAACTTCTTGTGCAATGCCGCGCAACATTTCTTCCGTCAAATCCATGAGTTCATGATATTCCGCGTAGGCTTGATAGAATTCAAGCATCGTGAATTCAGGATTATGGCGTGTTGATAAACCTTCGTTTCTGAAATTACGGTTGATTTCAAACACCCGTTCAAAACCACCGACGACTAAACGTTTCAAATACAACTCTGGCGCAATTCGCAAGAACATATCCATGTCGAGTGCGTTGTGATGCGTGGTAAAAGGTCGCGCTGTCGCACCACCAGGAATCACTTGCATCATCGGGGTTTCGACTTCTAAAAACGCGCGTTCAGTCAAAAAATTCCGAATATAGCCAACCACTTTTGAACGAATCAAAAACGTATTGCGCGATTCTTGGCTCATGATTAAATCTAAATACCGTTGACGATATTTAATTTCTTGGTCAGCAATGCCGTGGAATTTTTCAGGTAACGGACGCAACGCTTTGGTGAGTAAGCGAATGCTATCGACTTTTACGCTGAGTTCGCCTGTTTGGGTTTTGAACAATACGCCTTCTGCGCCCAAAATATCGCCGATGTCCCATTTTTTAAATTGGTCGTTATAAACGCCTTCGGGCAAATTATCTCGCGCCACATAAATTTGCATTTGCCCTGACATATCTTGCAAATGACTAAAACTCGCTTTACCCATAATGCGGCGCGTCATCATGCGACCTGCGATTTTTACACGCAAATGTTCGGTTTCGAGTTCTTCTTTGGTTTTTTCGCCATACTTTGCGAGCAATTCACCGACCACAACATCGCGGCGGAAATCGGTTGGAAAAGCAATGGTTTCTTCACGCAACGCCGTTAATTTTTCACGGCGTTGGCGGATTTGGTCTTGTTCGTCTTGAATCTGAGAGTTATCTGTCATAAAAAAGTAAATAAAATAAAAAAATAAGTTTTTGTATAAATCAATTTGATTTTAATAAAGATTCAAATTGTTCAATGGGTATCGGTTTACTAAAAAAGAAACCTTGAAATGAAACGCTGTTATGTCCTTTTAGAAAATGAAGTTGCGCTTCTGTTTCCACACCTTCGGCAATAACATTGAGTTCAAAATTTTTCGCTAATTCAATAATCGTGTTAACCATCACGACATCGCTAGAATTTGAAACAATATCTCGAACAAAGCTCTGATCAATTTTGATTTGATCGATGGGTAAAAGTTTTAAATAAGTGAGCGATGAATAACCTGTTCCAAAATCATCTAAAGATAAGCTGACACCTAATGCTTTGAGCGCGTGCATTTTTGCAATCACGTCAGCCACGTCACCCAATACAATGTTTTCCGTCAGCTCTAATTTTAACAGCGATGGACTAATCTGATGTCGTTGAATAGCAGAATCAATAATTTCAACAAAATTGGTCAATTTAAATTGATGAGGACTGACGTTAATTGCTAATTGTAGATGATTCATCAGCTCATTATCTTTCCATTTCGCTAATTGCGAACAGGCTTGCTCAATTACCCAGTGACCAATTTCTAAAATTAAACCACTTTCTTCTGCAAGAGGAATAAATTGTGCGGGAGAAATAATACCGCGTTGTGGATGAATCCATCGAATTAAAGCCTCCGCACCTAGCGGTACATAATCATGATCCAACTGAATTTGGTAATAAAGTTGTAATTGCTCATTGAGAACCGCATGACGCAACTCTAATTCTAAAGTCGTACGATTTTCAACCGTTTGCTGCAAAATCGGATCATAAAATCGAACGGTATTGCGTCCAGAATTTTTTGCTTGATACATGGCAATATCCGCACGCTTAATCAACTCATCGATAGGCACTGCATGACCACGATACAAACAAACACCAATGCTCGGTGAACTATAATGAACATGCTCGTTGAGATGAAAAGGTGTCGCAAGTGAAGCTCGAATTTTTTCAGCAATCATGGTCACTTTTCTGGACGCATCTGCCTCGTCATGACTAAGGTTTTCAAATAAAACAATAAATTCATCTCCGCCCAGTCGAGCAACAGTATCAACATCTCGCACACTGTGTTTGATACGTTCAGCAACTTCAATGAGCATCATGTCCCCATAGTCATGCCCTAATGTATCATTCAATGTTTTGAATTTATCCATATCCAAAAAAATAACCGCCCCGTATTTTTCGGTGCGTTCGGATAAGGAAATGGCAATTTTAAAACGATCTAACAGAAAACGACGATTAGGTAAATGCGTTAACGTATCGTAAAACGCAAGATTGCGAATTTCTTCCTCTACTTCTTTTCGCTCAGTAATATCACTAAACAGCGCAATGTATTCTGTTATGTTATTTTCATTATCTTTTAATGCCGTAACTGTTAACCATTTGGGATAGATTTGTCCATTTTTACGTCTATCCCAAATTTCACCATCCCATTTACCTGTTTTGAGTAATCGTCGCCACATCGCAAAATAAAACAGTTTATCTTGACGACCTGAATTAAGCATTCTAGGACTTTTACCGACAACTTCTTCTCGACTATAACCTGTAATTTGTTGAAAGGCTTTATTTACACAAAGTATATTAGCCCTTGCATCAGTAATCATAATTGCTTCATGCGTTTCAAATGCGGCAGCCGCGATTCGCAGAGTTTGTTCTATTTTTTTTCGTTCCGAAATATCATGAATAATGCAATGTGTTTTCTCAAAATTTCCTTGATAATCACACTGAACAGCACCAGAAACAATGACGTTGATAAGCAAATTATCTTTTCGTCGCAATTCTAATTCCGCTTCAATCGTTCCAGTACATTTAAGCTCTTGAAAATACTTGTGAAATATCTCACGAGCATCTATCGAGAAAAAATCACCAAATGAACGACCTAATAATTCATCACGTTCATAACCCAACAAGGCGCAAAGACGATCATTTACGTCAATATAACAACCTTGTGAATTAAGCGATTGATAAGCGACGGGGGAATTTTCAAATAATTCACGAAACCGCGTTTCACTTTTTTTAATTTGTTCTAATTCCAAGAGATGTTTTTCTCTATAGCTGTGCATTTTCTCAATCGAAAAAGAAACAACCGTACCATCAAATAAAAAAACCAGATTAGACAAAAGACTATTCTGAAAACTACTAATTGAAAATGAATAATATGGTGGTACGAAAATATAGGTAGCGAAAATTAGTCCAATGGCGGTTGCAAAAAGACCTGTTCTATATCCACCTATCACTGCGGCGATAGCGACGGCTGGGAAAAAGGTGAGATATTGCAATCCAGCACTGACGGGGGCGATTTCAAGGCGCACAAACAACGCAGCACCCATCAAAAAAAGTGTTAAAACATAAACCCAAAGTCCATGTTGTTTTTTGATAAAAGACTGCTCCAGTAACCACTTTAAATGAAATGCTCGTCTTCGCATAACCGCACCTTCATTCCCTAACTGATATTAAAAGTAGGTTTGTTATAACATTTGTTTTAAACCTAATAAATCACTTTCTGAGTTTTTAAAGCCGCATAAATTTCATTAAGACTTTGCGTGTCAGCATCAGTTTATCGCGCCATAATTTTGCAAAGTATCCTAAAATGTCCTGCCAACATTTAAATAACTTACATTGAATTTCATGCCGCAAATTTTCATTCTATGGTGCGTTTTAATCGTCGCCAATTTAGCTATTCGCCCCATCATGCCCA
>JAQTXN010000046.1 GCA_028688755.1 Methylococcales bacterium
GCCAAAAGCGTGCGCTGCATCGTAAATGACTTTCAAATTGTAGTTGTCAGCTATTTGTTGGATTCGCTCAACATCACACGGATAGCCATAACAATGCACAGGCATAATCGCCGTAGTTTGTGGCGTAATTGCGGCTTCAATTTTGGCGGGATCAAGATTTAACGTAATCGGGTCAATATCAACAAAAACAGGTTTTATGCCATTCCAAAGTAGCGAATGTGCGGTCGCAACAAACGAATAGGGTGTTGTAATCACTTCGCCTGTGATTCGCAATGCTTGCAACGCCGTAATTAACGCAATCGTGCCATTCGTGAAAAGCGAAAGATGTTTTACGCCCAAATACTCACACAAGGCTTGTTCGAGTTGTTGATGAAATGCACCACCATTGGTGAGAATTTTGTTATCCCAGATTTTTTCTAAATACGGAAGGAATTCTTCAAGTGGCGGAAGTGTGGGTTGCGTGACGTAAATTGGTTTCATTCTCGATTTTGAAGCGTTTTTTTCAGTTGGCGATATTTTGCCACATAACTTACGTTGCGTTGTTGCTAAGAAACGAACTTGATGAACTAAACTGTTTAGTTTATTCTGGGACGCAGTTTGAAATTTCGTCAAAGAATTACAACATGAAAACGCCTGAAAAAAATAACCGCGCCGCGTGGGCAACATTAACCCACGACAGCCTTAACACTTCTGTGACGCACAAACCGAAACTCACGAAAGTCGAGTTTGTTTTTTTAAATTTTGGCTTGTTGTTGGGTAACATTTTAGTGCTATTCAACACAGGCGCATTTGCGTCTGTCACATTGCACGCGGCTGGCGATTTAGGTGTCAGTCCCAGTCACGCCGCATGGATGCAAACGTATTATTTCATTGCATTAGCGTTGTCCCTGCCAATTAGCGGCTGGCTTTCTACAAAGGTCGGAGAAATCCGTTTGTATTTAGGCGGCTTGATTATCATGGTGTTAGCGTCATTGCTTTGCTCTCTCACGGATGATTTATTTTGGTTTTTGTTCGGGCGAGGTTTTCAAGGTTTTTTCGGCGGATTGACGATTCCACTTTCACAAACCTTGTTAATGCGTCAATACCCACCAGAAGGCAAATCATTTGCGGTGGCGTTGTGGAGTATGGCGGCATTAAGCCCTTTCACCATTGGTCCTGCGGTGGGCGGTTGGATTGGTGATGAATTTGGCTGGCGATGGTTGTTTTATTTGAATGTGCCGCTGCCCCTTTTAGCGGCTGGATTAACATGGGCATTGCTGAGCGAAGAAATCCAAACTCCGCGCAAAATCCCATTCGACGGCATCGGTTTTTTGCTACTTACAGGCGCGTTAGTGTGTTTGCAAACCGTGTTAAATCAAGGTCAAGATTCCGATTGGTACAACGCGCCATACTTGGTCTGGCTGACCACTTTAGGGTTATCGTTGCTGGCGTATTTTGTCGTTTGGGAATTATCGGTGCGTGCGCCGCTACTCAATTTACGTTTATTTTTACGGCGTAATTTTTTCATCGGTACGGTGACGTTAAGCGTCGCGTTTATGTTGGTTTATGGTTTGCTGTCGGTGTTATTAGTGCGTTTGCAAGCGGTAGCGGGTTACACCTCTTTTCTAGCGGGAAGCGTTCTATTACCGCTGATTTTTTTGGCTAAACCGATGGCGAGTGTCATTCATAAAATCGCCGCAAAATTTGATGCGCGTCTGTTGGTGTCTATCAACATGTTGTTATTCGCGCTGTATTGCGAATGGACAAGTTCTTACGATTTTCACAAACGGGGCAGTTTTTTTGACCAACCGTTATGGTCGCAAGTTCTGGAAGGTTTTTGTTTAGGCGGTTTGTTTGTGCCGTTGACCACGCTATTTTTGTCAGGCTTAAACACAAAACGGCAAACACAAGCCGTTGAATTAGGCGGGATGTTACGAGTTTTAGGCGGTAGTGTGGCTTCGCCGCTTATGAGCGTGTTTTGGGAACGTCGCGCCGCGCAACATCAAATTCGACTCGTTGATAATTTTGCGCCTGTGGATGCGTTAAGTCGTGAAGTCGTCGGGAATTTACGCGCCGCTGGTTTTCATGATTCGCTGGCGATTGCCAAAGTAAATGCTGTTGCCAATCAACACTCGGCAATTCTAGGTTTAAACGATACCTTTCGTTTAGCGGCATGGATATTTTTAGGATTAGCGTTGTTGGTTTGGTTTGCTCATCCGACAACGCCGAAGAAATCTGCCGCCAAAGAAGATTTGCGTCAGATTAAATTAGAAAAACTCATCGAGGAGCCGTGAGCATGAAAATAGCATTCTGTATTTTTCTATTTCTTAGCGGTTGCGCGTGGCTACCTGAAGATGGCAAACGAGCTGAATTATTAGAACTTTCGCCGCAAACACAAACTTTAGAAACTGCAAAAATCATTCGCAGTTGGGCAAAACCACAATGGTGGCGCGACTTTCATAATCCCGAATTTAATCGTTTAATTGAAACTGCGTTGAAAGATAATCCCAGTTTGCACGCGGCGACAGCTCGTTTAACACAATCTGAAGCAGTCGCAGATTTTCAAGAAGCTGAAATGTTGCCATCGATTAGTTCAAACATTGAATTTCATCATCGACGTTTTTCAGAAAAAGATTTTTATGGCCCAACGGGCGGACAAACACTCACAGGGGCATATATCGACCCTGTTGTATTTCGTTACCATTTGGATTTATGGGGCAAAGATAAAGCCAAATTAGAAGCCGCTATCGGCAAAGAACAAGCGCAGGCTTCGGAATTAGCTGTCACACAATTATTGCTCAGTACCGCGATTGCTCGCAGTTATATTGAATTATGCGCTGTTGAAGAAGATGTTGAATTACTCGAAAAATTAACTGAAAAAGCACGCGAAAAATTACAGCTTGTGACATTACGCTGGAAACAAGGTTTAAGCAGTCAAGATCCAGTTCATGAAAATGAACAAAAATTGGAAACGTTAAATCAACAAAAAACCAGCATTCAAACGCAGGTGCAACTGTTACGCAATCGGCTGGCAACGCTTGCAGGCAAACAAACCGATTGGGGCAAAACAATTCATGCCACCGAAACACATACAACGGCGTATTTACCACCGCCTGAAAGTTTATCAATTGGCTTGTTAGCACATCGTCCCGATGTGGTTGCGGCATTGTGGCGCGTCGAATCTGCCGCAAAACTGATTCACGTTGCAAAAACGGCTTTTTATCCAGACGTGAATTTAGTGGGGTTTGCAGGCTTGCGAAGTTTGAATTTAAAAGATTTATTTTTATCAAATGGCGCGAGTGTCGCTTACGGCGTAGGGCCAACAATAACATTGCCGTTGTTTGAAGGCGGGCGTTTAGATGCCGAACTGAAAAATCAACAAGCCGCTTACGATGTTGCCGTGGAAACCTATAACCAAACACTACTCACCGCCGCACAACAAGTGGCTGACAATATCGCGCAATGGCGACAAACGATTGAACATGATGCCGAGCAATCACTCGCCATTGAAGCTGCGAAAGCTGAATTGCAATTAGACCAAAAACGTTATCAAGCTGGGCTAAGTACGCGCGACGGTTTCATCGATAGCGAATTAAATTTGTTACAGCAACAACTCACCGACAGCAAATTACACGCCGCCCATTTATTAGCCGCTATCGGTTTAATTGAAGTATTGGGCGGCGGTTACGAAAATCACACTTTGCCGAGTACAAAACCATGAATCACGAACACCTTAAAGCGAAATCACCGCGTCGTTTTCATTTTCAACGCCACCGAAATTACCATTTAGCGTTAGTAACTGTGATTGCGTTGCTGATTGCAGGGGCTTATGCGTTTTATTGGTTTCATGTTTCACGCCAATTTGTTGTCACAAATGATGCGTATATCGCGGGGAATTTGATTCCATTGAAAGCGCAAACTAGCGGCACAGTCGTTGATGTGCGTGTCGATAACACGCAATTTGTAAAACAAGGTGATGTGTTAGTACGTTTAGATGGGTTGCAAGCGCAAGTTTCGCTCGAACAAGCGCAAGCGAATTTAGCCCAAAGCGTTCGTGAAGTAGAAACGCTGTTTAGCAAATCCGCCATGTTGCGGCAAAAATTGATTTCAAAAGAAGCCATTTTGCATCGTAGCCAGCGTGATTTAGCGCGTTATCAAAGTGTAGCAACCGAAGGCGTTGTTTCCGCCCAGCAAATTGAAAATACGCAATTTCAAGTACGCGAACAAGAAGCTGAAGTCGCGCAACTTCGCGCGGAATTAGGTGGCGCGGAAGCGTTAATTCAAAACACGTCGCCTACGGATAATCCGAAAGTATTACAAGCGATTGCTCAATTTAAACAAGCGTATTTAGATAACACGCGACAAGAAATTGTCGCGCCTGTTTCGGGCTATGTGGCAAAACGTAGCGTGCAAATCGGTGACCAAGTGCGCCCTGAAACCTCATTGATGATTATCGTACCGCTCGATTACTTATGGGTAGAAGCGAATTTTTTAGAAAACGAATTAGTGAATGTGCAACCCAGTCAACCTGTGGAAATTACCGTGGATTTGTACGGCTCGAAAGTGGTGTATCACGGTGAAGTTTTAGGATTAGCGGCGGGAACAGGTAGCGTTTTTGGTTTATTGCCACCCGATAATGCGACAGGTAATTACATTCACATTGTTGAACGTGTGCCTGTACGAATCGGTTTGAAAGCCGAGGAATTACAAGCAAATCCGCTGCGACCAGGTTTATCAAGTTTTGTACGAATTGATACCAGTTCAAAAGGGCAATCTGTTTTGCAACCCATTACGCCGAGCTTGAATTATCAAACGGATGTTTATAGTCACCAGTTAGAAAATGTTGATGTATTGATTCGTCGTATTATCGAAGAAAATAGGATAAAGCGATAAAAGCAATTTAAGGTTGTTATGAACCATAACAACCTTAAATTTAGTTCATAACAACCACTCCTATCGAGTTTTAAAACTTCATATTTTTCAAATCTATATATTTTTCATTCTTTTGCCATTTAATTGGTGACTTTGCTTGTGTTTGGCTCAATTATTGCTTTATGATTGTCGCAATTAAACTTACATTCTTTGAGGATAATCATGTTAAAAATGAAAAAATTATTGTTATTGCTTTGTGTCTCTAGTAGCTGTTTAGCAGCAGAACCTTCGGCAGAACGTCAAACTGAAATCCGTGCGTTATTACAAAATAGTTGCAGCGGCTGTCATGGTGCAGGATTACAAGGCGCAATGGGACCGTCACTAAAACCCGAAGCCTTAGCAAACAAAACTGATGAGTTGTTGATTACGACGATTACTAATGGTCGCAAAGGTACCGCGATGGCATCATGGAAATCAACATTAGAGCCTGACGAAATCACATGGCTCGTGGGTGTGTTGAAAAGTGGCAAATAAATAATGTTGTGCTGGATGCTGTGGTTTGCAGCATCCATGCAACAAATTTTTCATACCCAAATATAAATATGAAGGAGCAGTCATGCTTAAACTAAAAAAAATTTTCGTTGCCATTTCACTTTTTGCAGTGGCATCGACAACGTTATTTACCAGTTTCGAGGCAAATGCGTTACCCAGTTTTTCTCGTCAAACAGGTGCGGCGTGCAGTCAATGTCACACGCAATCTTTCGGTCCAAACTTAACGCCGTTTGGTCGTGATTTTAAATTGGGCGGTTACACGATGGGGGGCGGCAAAGCCTCTAACATTCCAGCGGTCAGCGCATTGATTTCGGGTTCTTTTACAAACACAAATAAAGATCAAACGGACGTTCCTGCAGGCTATAACAAAAACAACAATTTTACGTTTGATAGCGTGAATGCGTTTTACGCGGGCAAAGTTTATGGCAAAGTCGGCGCATTTGCGGAATTTGCTTACGATGGCGTAAGTAAAAAAGCGCAAATGGATAACACCGATATTCGGTTTGCTGACAATCTGGATGTGATGGACACGCCTGTCACTTACGGGATTTCATTGAACAATAATCCAACCGTACAAGATTTATGGAATACCACTGCTTGGGGATTCCCATACAACGGTAGTGCATTACAACCTGGTGCAGGTTCAAGTGCGTTGATTGATGGCGGACTTGGCGCACAAGTAGGTGGTGCAACGGCTTACACCATGATTAACAATTTGTTGTATTTGGAAGCAGGTGGTTATACGAGCCTTTCAAATGGCATTCAAAGAGGCATCGGAATTCCAACAGGCGACCGAATGGAAATCGATGGTGCAGCTCCGTACTGGCGCGTAGCGTTACAAAAGGATTGGAAAGGTCACTTTTTTGCGGTGGGTCATTACGGCATGATGGCAGATGTTTTTGCTGGACGTGATCACACGGCTGGAACAACCGATCGTTACACGGATATTGCGTTCGATGCGACGTATCAATACATGGCAAATCCGAAACATATTTTTGAAGTTAAATCGACTTACATCTACGAAGATCAAAAATTGTCGGCATGGAATATCAACAATGGTTTAAATCCAAATGCGAAATCGTATTTGAATACATTCAAATTCAACACCTCTTACACTTTCGACCAAACGTATGGCGTAACGTTCGCGTACAACAATGTTAAAGGTTCAAATGTTTCAACATTGAATACAGCCGATGATGGTACGACTTTCTATGATATTGGCAAACCGAACAGCGATTATTACACCGCTGAATTGGTTTATATTCCCTTTGGCAAAAGTGGCTCAATACTCGCACCGTGGTTGAATTTGCGGACGAGTTTGCAATATATTGGTTTTGCAAAGGTGAATGGTTCGACGCAAAAATCCTCAGACAACAACACGTTCATGTTAAACGGAATGTTGGTGTTCTAATTTAGACCAACGTTAATTTTTTTAAAGGCGTTCAAGAATAAATTTTTGAACGCCTTTTCTTTTTAGGAGTTTTTTTATGGCTGACAAAAGTTTTATTCGTTTTAAAGATATTTCGATTAGCGAACGAATTTTAAATACGGTTTTTTTGTTGACAATTGGTTTGGGATATTTAGCCGCGTTAGCGAATATGTATTACACCCATCAAGGTTTAGATGGTAAAGCAGGACTTTCAGTTGAAGACGTGGTGATTAGCTATTACGGTTCAACAACGCAAACCCGTTTAGGAACGGCAGTGAAAGGCATTATGAAACCAAATTTAAAAATCAAAAGTGATCAAGATGTGATTTTAAAGTGGATTCATAATGGTGCGACAGAAACAGGCTATGTCGAAGAAATTGCACCGATCTTAAATCGAGATTGCATCATGTGTCATACACCAAGCGTCAATCCATCGCTGCCTGATTTAACAAATTACGATGGCGTTTCAGAAGTTGCACATGGCGGTGGCGCGACAATTCCAACTTTAATTCGTGTGTCACACATTCATTTATTTGGCATCGCTTTTATTTTGTTTTTTATCGGTAAAATTTTTCTGCTTTGTGAAATTAACGTGTATGTAAAACGTGTCGCAATGGTTGTGCCTTTTGCGGCGATGTTGCTCGACGTAGTGTCGTGGTTTATCACTAAATCGATTCCAGAATTTGCTTACGTCGTGATTGCAAGCGGTGCGTTAATGGGCTTGTCGATGGGATTGCAAATTTTATTGAGTATTTATCAAATGTGGTTTTTTACCAAAGATAATTCTCAAGCGTGAATTATCGAGTGCGTTTTTGTGACAGGATTCGCACTTTTCAAAAAATCCACTTGTATGAATGCAGGCAAACGTAACATAATCGCCCCTAGAAATTTTCCTAAGTTTTTACTTGTTTTCTATTTCAATCGTTGTGGGTAGTGGTCTGAAGCAATTTGGATTACTTAACCCATATCGATAGAAAGTAAAGATTAAAAATCTAAAAACCTTCCGATTTGCAAACACTATTCAAATTACAGTCATGCTCATGAAATATCGTATATTTAGTTTAGGCGTGCTTTTAGCCATCCTTTCATTTTCTACTTACGCGGCACCGACAGTTGTTGGCAAGATTAGTTTTGCTAAAGGCAGTAATGCGGCAAGTCAGCCGAATTCGGCACCACGATTATTGGGTAAAGATGCTGAAGTGTATCAAGGCGACAACATTCAAACTTCCGATAGTAGTTTTGTCATTGTGGATTTTGTTGATGGTTCAAAAGTTACCATTCGTCCAAATAGCAATTTCACCATTGAGCAATTCGATAGTGCAAGCAAAAATGCCAAATTAACAGTTCATGAAGGTGGTGTGCGAGCGGCAACGGGCGAATTTGCCAAAGCAGGCGAAAATAATTTCCAAGTCAAAACGCCCGATGCAACGTTAAAAGGTGAAAAAGACTCGGATTTTTCAGTGCGCGTTTGTAAAGGCGACGATTGCAATAAAGATAAAAAAGAGCCTGCAAAGGACACAAGCGTTGCGAAAGTTGTCGAAATTAAAGGCGATGTGTTTGCTCAAAATCGTGCCGATAAAAATGCACAAGAACGTAAATTAACAATGGGTTCGGGATTAAATCCACAAGATTTTTTAACGAGTCAGGCGAATAGTCATTTGGTGATGGTATTTCGAGATGGTGAGAAAGTCACATTGCATCCAAGTAGTGAACTCGACATTGTAAAATACGACTTCGAGCAACCTGGTAAAAAAGATCAGATTTTATTCAAATTAGCAGCAGGCGGGATGAGGGCTTTAACGGGAAGTATCGGTAAAAAAGACAAATCCGCCTACGCGCTTGATACGCCTGTTGCAACAATTGGTATCCGAGGCACAGACGGAACAACAGCGTTAGTTTCAAATGTTGAAGGCGATCCCTCAACAGTGCTTGTTACACATGAAGGAACGCAAAGTTTGACTACGCAAGCTGGTTCAATTGATGTTAGTGCAAATCAAGCGGGTATGGCTTCAAGTCAAAATGTACCGCCAATTCAAATTCCTGTGCAAAATGTGCCACCTGCTGTGCAAGAGTCTATTAAAAGTACGCCAGCCCCTGCGACAGCTCCCGATGCGAATAAAGCGTTTGAGGATAAACCCGCTACCACATCGAAATCGGGGACAGCAGTTGTTGTGAATAAAGGCAGTGCAAATGTTCAATCAGGTAAAGAAGGAGACAGTGATAAGAAGGCCGAAAGTAATAAATCTTCGACCGCTGCAACAACAACTAATTCCGATTCAGGCGGTGGCTCTGGTGGTTCAAAATCAGGTGGCAGCTCAAGTGATACTGGTGGCGTGAAATTATCAGCAGGCGAAAGTAGTTTTTCAAGTAGTGAGGGTGATGGTCATGTTGAAAAATTAGACGAGGCACCTTCTGTAATTTCACAAGATAGCGTGATGCAACAATCACCATCTGAAAGCGGTTCTGCGCCTGCGATTCCTCTATTCGGTGAACCCAGTAACGGTGGCAATGGAGGCGCAGGAGACCCTAATGCGGGATGTGCGTTATGATGCTAAAAATACCACTGGAACGAAATTTGCCAAAACGTACGCATTGCGTTAACTCAATATCTTTGAACACTATGTTAAAACCTTTATTTCTTGCGGTGGGCTTGAGCTTTTTACCTACCGCATGTAGCTTCGCCGATGATGCTCCGCCTGAAAAGTTTAAATTTGCAGTTCATAAGTTTTCTGTTGAAGGTGAAAACATTACATCTATATTGTCAAATGAAGAAATTGCGGCGTATTTAAAACCTTTTGAAGAAAAATCTTACGATTTGAAAGAATTACAAGAAGTTGGCAAAGGTGTTGAAACGATGATTCGAGAGGAAGGTTATGCGTTTTATCGTGTAATTCTACCTCCCCAATCGCTCAATACAGGCGAAGTGAAATTAAAAGTAATTGCTTTTGGTGTTGGAAATATTTCTGTTGAAGGTAATGATTACTTTTCAACCTACGGTGTATTGGCAAGTTTGCCAACCTTAAAAGAAGGTGTGTCGCCCAATACAAAAAAATTAGCAGGCGAGTCCAAAGTTGCGAATAAACATCCAACAAAACAAGTTGCCGTCACCTTTAAACAAAGCGAAACGGAAGATAAAGTGGATGCAACAGTTAAAGTGACCGAGCAATTACGCCCTTATCAATTTTCTCTTGGTTTTAATAACACGGGCTCTGACAGTTCGGGCGAATACCGTTTGATGGGTGGTTTTCAATACAGTAATTTGTGGGGCTTAGATCATGTTGTGAATGCGTCTTACACCCTGCCACCCGATCACGCTGATACGATTAAACAATATGGTGGAACGTATGCGTTGCCAATTTACAAATTAGGCGGTTGGGTCAATGCGTATTACGCTTCATCAAATTCCAATAACGGTGTGGTTGCCACGGATTTAACCATTACAGGTGCGGGTGAAATGATGGGGATTCATTACCAGCAATTTTTGCCAAAATGGGAAAAGTACGAACACAGTTTAGACATTGGTTTTGATAGCAAGCATTTCATTAACGATGTCCAATTTAAAAAAGTACAACTGGGCACCAATGTTCGCAGTTTGCCATTTAGCATTGCTTATAAAGCTGAATACCCGTTTGACGACATAAGAACAGGTTATTTTGTGCAATGGGCGATGAATACAGGTTGGGGTTCAGAAAATACCGATTTGTTATATCAAAAATCGCGTGCAGGCGCGGACTCATCGTGGCAATTAGTACGCTATGGTGCAAATTTTATGACAACGTATGAACAATGGATGCTAACAACGACGCTTTCAGGGCAATACAGTGAAAAACCGCTTATTGCAGGTGAACAAATTGGTATCGGCGGCAGTTTCGATGTGCGTGGTTATGAACAACGCGAAACAGGCGCAGATAATGGACAAATTGCAAAAGTTGAACTTACCACACCTGCATGGGAAAGAATCAATGCCTTTGTTTTTTATGATTATGGTCATGGTACAAAACAAAAACCGCAGGCAGGCGAATTAGGTGAATGGAATTTGAGTAGCACAGGGATTGGGACAAAATGGGCATGGCGTGAAAATCTCAACGCGAGTTTAACTTTTGCGACGGCGTTAAATGATGCGTCAACAACGAAAGCATTTAATAACCGATTGTTACTAAATGTAAATTTGCGTTACTAAGTAGGATTCAAAAATGTTAAAAATAGGGCAGGGCTATGATGTTCATCGTTTCAAAGAGGGTGGTGACGTTATTTTAGGTGGTGTGAAAATTCCTTATGAACAAGGTTTAGAAGCACATTCTGATGGTGATGTGGTGTTACACGCTTTGAGTGACGCGCTTTTAGGGGCTGTTGCCATGGGCGATATTGGCAAACATTTTCCCGATACCGATCCTAATTTCAAAGGTGCAGATAGTCGAGTTTTATTGCGTCATGTTTATGGTTTGGTGAAAGAGAAGGGTTACGAATTAGGAAATACAGATATTACAATTATCGCGCAAGCCCCAAAAATGTCGCCTTATACCGCGCAAATGTGTGGCAATATCGCCGCAGATTTAAATGTTGAAATCGATTGTGTGAATGTCAAAGCAACGACAACTGAAAAGTTAGGTTTTGAAGGACGAAAAGAAGGGATTGCGGTACAGGCGATTGTGTTGTTACAAAAAATCTAAAAGTTAGCCACAAAAAAAAGCCCGTTTAAAAACGGGCTTTTTTATGTCCACTTATTGGCAAGATTCGCAATCTGGATTGTCAATTGAACAGAAATTTGTAGGCGATTCTTGTTTAATCACTTCTTCATAAGAAAGCTCTGAAATTTGTTGTTTCAAATAATAGGTAGATTTCAAACCTAATTCCCACGCCAAAAAGTACCAATTTGAAATTACGTTGCCTTTGACATTCGCTTTTTTGAATAAATTGACCGATTGAGACTGATCGATATAACGTTGACGAACAGCCGCCGCTTTGATTAACCAATCTTGATCAATTTCAAATGCTGTTTTGCACAGTTCTGGGCGATTGTGACGCATTGCAGGGTCAACCACTTTGAACTTGCCCGACTTGTTTTCTTTGACAAAAACCTGTTTGTAAATCGGTTCAATGCAAGGCGTTGTGCCAACGATGTTGGCAATCGTGGCTGTTGGTGCAATTGCCATGCAATTTGAGTTACGCATTCCGTGTTGTTTAATTTCAAAACGCAACGCATTCCAAGCCTCTTGCGAAACACTAGAATGTCGCCATTCTTTTGGCAAATTCCTTGCGGTATCAATTGGCAAAATTCCACGCGACCATTTTGAACCTTCGTAACTGGCGTAATGTCCTTTTTCTTTTGCAATTTCAACGGATGATTTAATTGCCCAATACGAAAAATCTTCAAACACATAATCGGTTAAACGCAAATGTTCGTTAGATTCCCAATCAATGCCTTGAGAAATAATGTAATCCGTCCAGCCCATCAACCCCAAACCCACAGGGCGATGTTTCAAATTTGAACGTTTCGATTTTGCCGTCGGGTAAAAATTCAAATCAATGACGTTATCAAGCATTCGCATGGCAATTGGAATCACGCGCGGAAAATCCGCTTGATTACAAACCGACACGTTAATTGAACCTAAATTACAAACCGCTGATTCATCGTCGCTGGTGTTTAAACTAATTTCGCTGCACAAATTCGAACTGCGAATTACGCCGACATGATCTTGTGGATTTCTGCGGTTATGTTCATCTTTGAAGGTGATTAACGGCGCACCAGATTCGACTAGAGCGGTGATAATGCCTTTCCAAAGTTCCATTGCGTCAACGGTTTTAATCGCATCACCACGTCCTTCAGCTGCGTAATAAGCACGTTCAAACTCATCACCGTAGGTTTCACATAATTCAGGATTTTTGTGCGAACAGAAAAGCGACCAAGACTCGCGGTTTTTGACGCGCTTCATGAATAAATCATTTGCCCAAATGTAAGGGAAAATTTCACGCGCTCTTAATCGTTCATCACCGTTCGGTTTTTTCAAATTGATAAAGCGTTCAATGTCGCCATGCCAAGGTTCTAAATACGCTGCAAAAGAACCGTTACGTTTGCCACTTTGATTTACACCAACAGCGGTGTCGTTGAACACTTTTAAGTAGGGGATAATGCCTGAGCTGATACCGTTGGTTGATTTGATTTCGCTGCCTGCACAACGTACGCGCGTCCAATCTGTACCGATTCCGCCAGCAAATTTAGAGTACAACGCGCATTCGGTCATTGTGGCAAAGATACCTTTGCCAAAATTCACACCTTCTTGTTCTTCCCAAATGGAATCGTCGGTCGTGGTAACAAAGCATGAAGACATTTGTGAAAAAGGGGTACCTGAATTAAAAAGCGTTGGGGTTGAACTGATGAATTCAAATTTTGACAACACGTTATAAAATTCAATTGCCCATTTTGTACGCGATTCAGGTTTTTCGTTTAAGGCAATGCCCATTGCGACGCGCATCCAAAAATGTTGAGGCATTTCAATGAGTTTCTGCTCGGTATCGCGTAATAAATAGCGATCATAAATGGTTTGCATCCCCAAATACTTGAACAAATTATCACGAGAAACATCGATTGCAGCATTCAGTTTTTCGAAATCAAACTGATTCATTTCTGGTTTTAGCTTGCCTAAACTAATCGCGTTTTCAACGTAGCTAGACAAATCGGGGTATGCCGTATCCTGTGTGACTTCTTTGTAAATCTGCTGCAATAACAACCGTGCAGCGGCAAACTCATAATCTGTTTTACCTACGTCGATTAAACTTGCTGCGCTGTTGACGAGGGCAGTGTGAATTTGCGCGGTTTTAATACCATCGAAAAATTGAATGTGTGCGCCTGTTTCGATTTCTGATAGAGAAACATCTAAGCCTTGACTAGCCCATTCGACGGCTTTGTGAATTTTATCAATAGCGATTTTTTGAGATTGACCATTTCGTTTTACGACAAGCATTTTTTGAGTACCTTAAAATTAAATTTTCTATAAGAAAAAATAGGGGGTATGTAGAATTTACGCGGGATGTAGATACTAATGTGTTTCACAAAAGTTTCTAAAGTGGCAGTGATTGTAGCCGTAAAATCAGTGCGAAATACAGAAATTCGTGATTTAAATTTTTGCCAATAATGAAAATCAACAGGTTGTAATTTTTATTTTAGATAGGTAGTCGCACTGAATGACGAATGATTATTTATTTAACATAATAATCATTATGCGTAGTTTCTAAATAATCTTTTTTATCAAAAATTTCAATTCATAAAAATGAAAAACATCTTTTTGCCTTTCTTTTTCAATTCATTCATATCGAACTATCTTGCCCGTCGTTCTCTCGCTCGCGTCGCTCGCAGTCGCTTCGCTTGCTCGTTCACTCCGTACAATATATTAAAAATAACCATTCTTTTCAGCTTGGCTACCAATGCCACGAATGCAAAACAACCCGATTTCGGACAAATGGCTATTGATGGAATGGTTCAAGGAATTTTAATGCCATTTACGCACAGCAAAGATGGAACAAAAAGCGTCAGTAAATCCGTCGAAAAACAGCTTTTTAACCCCGAAGGAAATGGAAAAATAGAAACCAAAGACGGCAGTGTCAAAATCGACACAAAAGACCCACAAAGCCTAAAATTAGCCAATGAATTTAGACGAAATTACAAAAAATCACCTGAATGTCTTGAACCAGCAAGCGAAGAAATAAACATAAAATGTGCGAATGATTACATCAAAGCAAGAAAAAGTGCTTTAAATCAATAGACTAGATAAGAAACCAACAAAAAACAAAAATGCAGATAAAAATACTAAAACTGTAATAAAAACACTAAAATTTTTAAAAATAGATAAAAAACAAATGCCTAAAAATGCCAATAAATCACGCGGATGAACCAACAAAAACAAAAAAAGGTTTCTGACAAAAACAAATAAATCAAAATAATCAGATTGCTGGAAACGTGAATGCCACAAAAAATAATGCAATTTAAACCGAGAAAAAAAAGAAAGTTTAGACGGCAAAACTAACAAACCCTTCATAAATAAAAAACCTTAAAAAATAATCAAAACGGTAAATACTGCCCACGACATCTTCGTGTGAGTTTTCTATCTTTTTTTGCAGCAATCCAAGCTAACTTTTTAGTCAATTTCGACGGATAAAAACGTTTAAGATTTTTAGCCAAAGATTGAGTACTATAAAATTTACCAAAACAATCTCTCATTTTAAAAAACTCCCCGCAAGCATTGGTGCAGGCATACCAAACGTTTTAGATTTAGATTCGGCAAGTTGATTAACCGTAGAACAACCGCGATAACTCACTACAGAATCAGATTTAATCGAAACAGAACACGACGCAATCACTGGTGTTTCGCAATTTAAAGAGAGCTTTTGCCCATCTTTAGCTATCAAATCAACAGCACAAATCCCCCGCGATACAAATTTCACGCCTTGAGAAACAAAATAATCCAATCCAATCGTTTTAATCGCGCCGTTTAAAAGATAATTGAACTTAATCTTTGTCAAATCATGAACGTCGTTGTAAGCGATAGAAATTAAGTCATAGCCAAAAGGAAGAGCCGCAGGCATTTGGATAGCAGATACAGCACCAACAGATGCAACGTCAGTTTTAACAGAACCGTTTTGCACAATTGAAGTGGGTACAGAAGAAGGCGAAACGGGCGAAATAGGTTTAACAGATTCAACAGATTTTGCTTTGTCGGAAGAATTAGAGAAAGAATAAACGAACAAAAAGATACCCAAAAAAATGCCAAAGACTGGCAATAAAAGCACAGGGTTTTTAAGTATTGATTGACCAGCCTGCGATTCTGTAACTTCTCCTGTCGCCGTGCTTTTATAGCACTTAAAAATTCGGGGGTCGGCTTTATATCTGACGGGTGAGCCGACACGGTGACTGTCACTTTTGCCATTTGTTTCTGCGTCATGTTGATGCTCCACCCAACTAGTTTTCATCCACGGAAAAAGACCAGCTAACGAACGATGACGATACGCCCATTCAGTAACTTGTCTAATCTCTGATTTAATTTTTGCTACGTTAGTCGTAGAAATGAAAATGTCCCATTGATAATGCCGTTGTTTATCGTAAGCCGTAAAAACGTCTACAGGACGCGGTTCTTGAGTTTCTTCAACTTCAAAACCATCGGGGCAAACAAAAGTATCGAGAGATTCCAGTTTAAAATCCTTACGATCAGGATAAATCTCTTGACCTTCGTCAATAATGATCATTGCGCCAATTGGCACCCAGTGAAACCAACCTGCCATAATCATGCGAGCTTCGCGCGTAGTTGTTTCAAGATAAATAAGTTGTGCAGATTCGGGAAAAACCGTGTCAGGAAATTGCTCAATAATTCTGTCAAGAGAATCAAAACCGCGGACGTTGCAAACAACTGTACGACCCGCTTTTAATGCAGGAATTGCAAAACGCTGAACAAGCGAGAACGACTTAAAAGAACCCGGTGCGCCATGGTGAATTGAAGTCGCCATTTTCTACATGCCCATAAAAGTCAAAACCATCCGCGTCGTATAAGCAGACAAAATAATGTTTATCGCTTCAGGAATGCGAAAAAAAGTAACGATTTGCATAACTCTTGAATCAAGAGAATTAAAAGCCGTTTCAATCATTCGAGACATATTGATACTAGTCAAAATCTCTTTTGCAACGTCATAAGCAAAAGTAATCGCAAACAACTTTGACTTATACCAACCAACGTAAAACCATTTCATAGTCTCAGCAAACCACTCAACAAAAAAATGATAAATTCCTGTTGACCTAAAATCTTCAATTTCTTGATTTATATCAACAATAGAATTAACTATATCTACAAGCGTAGACATTTATCCCCCTAATACAATGCGAAAAGCCATCACAGACGCAACAAAAACAACAGCAGAAGAAACAAGTGAAAGAGAATCAGCGTAATCATTAAGGTCTAGTTTTACATTTACACCCTTAATTTGACCGTAATAAAAAACGGGCAAAACACCAGCCCCGCCGCCCGATAAATCAGGTTTAAAAGAATTTAAACCACTTTTAACCTCTGCCATTTTATTGTTCAAATCAGTTTTAACTTGCGTTAAAGCCGTATCAGCCGCAGTACCAAAATCACCCTTGTCACCAGTTTTAACGGTTTTTGCTGTGCCATTACCTTTTAAACCGTTGATAGCATCAATAATGCCCTGTGAATCAACATCTTTACCATTCGTACCATTGGTACCGTTAGTGCCATTAGTGCCATTAGTGCCAGTCGA
>JAQTXN010000192.1 GCA_028688755.1 Methylococcales bacterium
ACGATTCAACTTCCTGAGTTTTTTATTCAGCATTGCATAGGAATAATAGGATGTTCTGCTGTTGTGTTAATTACAGTAGTTGTCAGTTTTTATTATCATAAATTCGGTGAATCCAAATTAAGTGATGGTGTAGATAAGTGGGGGCAGTTTGGTGATTACATTGGTGGAACATTAAACCCATTGCTGAGTTTTCTTGCATTGATTGTCTTGTTACGAACTTATGCAATGCAACGCGAAGAATTGAAGAAAACGGAAGAAACACAAAAAAGACAGCAATTTGAAAATATGTTCTTTGAATTGCTCAAGGTACATAATCAATTCATGGAAAATTTTTTTGAGCTTCGTGAATTTGTTGGAAAAGATGGTGAAAAATCAGACATTATTGAGAAAGTTATAAGGGAAACTTTGAGTTTAGAGTCATTAGGGTTGGATAAATTGCATGATTTTTTTACCAGTCAAGGAGAAATATGGGGTGAATACTTTAGGGTTCTATATCAATTATTGAAATTTATTGCGATAAATTCCGACAATGGAATTGATGGCGAATTTAGAATCCAAGATATAGCGAGAAATGATGTTAGTCATAGTGAAAAAATGTATAGCAATATAGTTCGTGCCTTATTACCAGACGACATAATGAAACTGCTTAGCATAAATTGTTACATTGAAGATGAAGACAAAAAGAATTACCACAAGTATAAAGCACTCATTGAACGATATGCTTTTTTTGAACACGCATCGTTTAATGAAGAAAATGATAGTCACAAAATTTTTGTAAATTATCCAGTTTTGCTAAAAGCAAGAAATTCATATAACTCCAGAGCCTTCGGCAAATAACTAACAGAATCAGGAAAACTCATGAACAACAAACTAAGATGCTACGCAAAAAAAGAAGGTTCGGATTGGGTGGCAGTGTGCATTGATTTATCGTTAGCCGCACAAGCCGAATCACCACAATTGGCAAAAGAAAAACTCGAATCGATGATTACGACTTACGTCAATGAAGCCTTGAACGAACACAAAGAATACGCCGCACAACTTTTATCGCGCAAAGCCCCGTTTTCACAACAGTTGACCTATTACAAAGCATTAGCTTTTTGTTTTATTGCTGAAATGTTCCATCGAACAGAAAGTAATGAAAGTCGTGTCTTTATTGAATCGTATCCTGTTGTACACGCTTAAATGGTGTTTGGATTTAAAAAATTTGCGCCGCCAACCTGCGCTCAAGTCACAATGGCGTTAAAAAATATGGGTTTTGCCGCCCAGAAACAAAATGGCACGTCGCATGAACATTGGACAAAAGTAGTTGATGGCAAAATGTTGAAAGTAACGGTTGATTGTCCGAAATCACCTTTTGGCGATACGTTAGTTTGTTCGATGGCAAATCAGGCAGGCGTGAGCAAAAGAACGTTTCTTGAATACTGCCACAATAAGAAACTCAAAAATGACCCACACGAAAAACGTTAAAACAAATTCATAAACAGAGATTTTAAAATGAAAGTAGGAATTTTAGGCGGCGGGCAATTGGCTCGCATGATTGCATTAGCGGGTTATCCGCTGGGCATTCGTTTTATTTTTTTAGACCCCTCGGTTGGCGCGTGTGCCACGACATTGGGCAGTCATTTACACGGCGATTACCACGACGAAAATTTACTTGCTGAACTGGCAAAACGCGCCGATGTCGTGACGTATGAATTTGAAAATGTGCCTGCCAAAGTGGCGAGTTTTTTAGAATCACACACCCAAGTTTATCCGCCTGCAAAAGCTCTCGCTGTCGCGCAAGACCGTTTGGTTGAAAAAAACTTTTTGAACGATTTAGGCATTCCGACTGCGCCTTATGCGGACATAACGAGTTTTGAAAGTTTGCAAACGGCAATGGAAAAAATGGGTTATCCCGCGATTCTCAAAACTCGCACGCAAGGTTACGACGGCAAAGGACAATCGGTGTTGAAATCGGCGGCAGATTTAAAATCGTCGTGGCAAAAATTAGAAGGCTTGCCTGCAATTGTTGAAGGTTTTGTGAATTTCAAACGCGAAGTTTCAATTGTGGCGGTGCGTAGCGTTTCGGGCGAGTTAGCGTTTTATCCGTTGTCTGAAAACGTGCATAAAGGTGGGATTTTGCGTGTGTCGGAAAGTCGTGAAAACGATGCCATGCAAACCAAAGCCGAAGATTACGCCACTCGTTTGATGAAAGCCTTGGATTATGTCGGCGTGTTGGCATTGGAATTATTTGAAGTTGACGGTGAATTAGTCGCCAATGAATTTGCCCCGCGTGTGCATAATTCAGGACATTGGACAATCGAAGGTGCAGAAACCAGCCAATTTGAAAATCATCTCCGCGCCATTTTAGACTTGCCTTTGGGTTCAACAGCAGCCGTTGACAACGTGGCAATGGTGAATTTCATCGGTGGCAAACCTGAAAACGAAGACGTGTTAAAAATTCCTAACACGCATTTGCATTTGTATGGCAAAGCTCCGCGCAAAGGTCGCAAAATTGCCCATGCGACAATTCGGACGAAAACCGTTGAAGAATTAGAACCGTTGAAAAATCGTTTAGTAAAATTAGCCGACGAGGCAGATGATTCATGAAAAAACCGCTTCAAGACATTATGGAGTGAGAAATATGCCAGAAATAAGTCGATTTTTAGGGATTGTGATTTATATGTATTTTGAAGAACACAATCCGCCACATTTTCATGTGAAATACAACGAACATAAAGCCATTATGGATATTCAAACGTTAAATATCTTAGTCGGTCATTTACCTGTAAAAGTTCGTAATTTGGTTGCAGAATGGGCGGAATTACATGAACAAGAATTGCTCGGAATGTGGAATAGTAAAGATTTTCACAAAATTAAACCATTGGTGTAGCGTCAATGATTGTCACGGTTGAAAAAGCAGATTACTTGAGTGATTACCGCCTTCATTTGACTTTCAATACAGGTGAATCAGGCGATGTTGATTTACGAGACTTAGTTTTTAAATATGAAGCCGCTGCAACGTTGCGTGATATTGAAAACTTTAAAGCCTTCAAACTTGACGAATGGGCAACAGTGACATGGGATTGTGGCTTTGATGTTGCTCCCGAAACACTTTATGAACGAGCTATCCGAAAATACGTTGATTGAAAAATGGCTCCACGCTTGCTCGTAAAACCCAAAAATCACAATCTGATTACTTTAAAAAAACATGAAAAAACCACTTCCTAAATCGTTTGCAAAAAAGCCCGCTGTTTCACAGCCCTCACAAGCTGACACGAATCGTTTAATCGAATTATTCAATCAAAATAAAAATGAAGAACTCGAAAAAGCCGCTCGCACATTGCTCGTCAAATACCCGAAACACGGTTTTACTTGGAAAGTTTTAGGGGCAGTTTTACAGCGTTTAGGAAAGCTAGATGAATCGCTTGAAGCGAAAAAGAAATCATCGGAATTACTGCCACAAGATGCCGAAGCCGCTTACAACTTAGGCAATGCGTTCAATGAAGCAGGACGTTTTGAAGAAGCGAAAGAAAGTTATCTCAAAGCCATCAAAATCAATCCGTCGTTTATCAAAGCGAATTACAACCTTGCGTTGGTTTTGAGCAAAACTAATCAAATTGAAAAAGCAATTGCTCATTATCAACGTGAAATTCAAATCAATCCGACCTTTGCCGAAGCACACAGCAATTTAGGCAATTTGCTCAAAAATGCAGGTGATTTAGAAGCCGCGCAAATTGCCTATAACAAAGCACTTGAAGTCAATCCACGCTATTTGGAAGCCTACACCAATTTGCTTTATACCCTCGCGCATAATCCAAATGTTTCACCAACGGAGGCTTTTCAAGAAGCGTTGCGTTTTGGAGAAGTTGCCTCGCAAGGCATTACGCCGCTGGTGCATTCGCCCGCTGGTCGTGACCCGAATAAAAAATTGCGTGTGGCAATGGTGTCGGGCGATTTTTGGAATCATGCAGTGGCGTATTTTATTGAACCTTTATTCGCGTGTTTT
>JAQTXN010000193.1 GCA_028688755.1 Methylococcales bacterium
TTGCCGACCGCTTTCGACAAAAACGCAAATGTCAGCGGGAATGCAACGTCCCATTAACAAGGTTTTATTGCGAAATGGACATAAACGGCAATCCGCAACAGGGACATTTACAATCGATTCATCAGCTACAACGTCACCGTTCGTCGATAACTTCGGCAACAAGCACGCCCGAAGCGTCTTCATGATTTTTGGTCAAACATAAACAATGTTCTCGACCATCAATGAGATATAAATTAAAACGGGGATTTTCCAATTTTGGCGAAACACCTGAAACGTCATCATCCATGCAATAAGTAAAATGAATGTCGGGGAATTGCGCTCTTAAAAACGTGACGATTGCATCATTTAAGGGTTGCCCTTCAAGACTGTTTGCAATGGTTTGTAATTGCTCTGGTGTAATCATCACGAATTCTCCAAATTTTTCGTAGGGGCGAATTATATTCGCCCTTCCATTCAAATCGCCCCGTAAATGGGAACAGGGCAAATGTGATTTGCCCCTACACGAAATTAAATTTTAAAGCGGCAAAATACAGTTATCAATCGGACACACTTTTACGCATTGTGGCACATCGAAATCACCGTTACATTCGGTACAGGTTTTTTTATTGATTTCAAAAACAACTGCGCCTTCTTTGATTGAATCGGTAGGGCATACGGGCAAACAATCACCGCAAGAAATACATTCGTCAGCAACAATATATAAAGACATGACAGCCTCCTAAGTTATAAACGTTTTGCTTGTAGGGTTAGAGGAATTTTGGGCGGCGCGTCGAGGATTTCAAAAAAGTATTTTGAACCATCACCTAACACCACTTCACCACCCCATTTGTCTGGACTGTCAAATTCCAAGGATTCAATGGTTTCTTCCAAATCTTTTTTCGCAACGTAAAACAGCAATTTACCGTCTTCGCGCTTTCTTAACATGACACTGGGCATGGCAACCTCCAAATGAGTAAATCGGGTTAAAGCATTACGCTCTAACCCGATGCAATGTGTAACTAGCGAATCAAATCGTGGTTATAATCGGTTGTACCCATGCCGCGAGTATCATCATCCAATTTTTCGAGTACCGCATTCACTAAGGTGGTCAACATATACATACCGCCTTCATAACCCAACGTCGTCATACGGTGTAAATGGTGACGATCGAAAATTGGGAAACCTAAACGAATCAATGGCACTTCAAACTCTTTACCTTTATGCAACGTGTCACGTTGAATGAATTTTGCGTAAGAGTTACCAATCATGAAATCAGGTTTGTTGGTGAACATGAGTGAACGGAAATGCCACAAGTCACAACCAATATGTACTGTCGCGCTTTGACCATAAGGTGACGCTTTCAATACTTCTTCACAGGCTTTTTTCCAACGTTTGTTCGCGTGGTTCACGAGAACATCAGTAACTTCAACGCCTAATTCAAGCAAGAATTTGGTCATACCTAAAGCAAAGTCCGCATCGCCATAAAGCGCGAATTTTTTACCGTGCAACCAAGCGTGTGAGTCGGTAATCATGTCAACAAAACGACCACGTTCAAGTTCTAATGATTTAGGAATTGGTTTACCTGTCAATTCAGAAATTTCCATTAAGAATTTGTCTGTCCACTCTAAACCCATTGGAATTTCGAGTTTCGGAGCTTTTTGATGCCAAGTGTCTTGCACCAATTTTTTCGTTTTTTCTAACTGCCAAGGTTGCAACAATACAGTGGTAATCGCATTCGGCGCGTCTTTGATTTCCGCTTGGGTTGTACCACCTGAATACATACGGAATTCACCGTCTGCTGGCGTGTCCAATACTTCTGATGGGTCGCTGAGTAATGAATAATTCACACCCATTTCGTTCATCATGCGTTTAATAACGCGGAAGTTACCCAAATACGTTTCAAAACCAGGTACAAAGTTGATTTTGTTGTTTGAACCAACAACTTTGTCTTCCATGTAATTCAGGGTGAAATAACGTCCCATCCCTTCAAACATGTTGTCCCAGCCCGTTGTGTGACTACCAACAAAACTTGGTGTGTGAGCAAAAGGCACTGGATAATCTTGGTCAATGTAGCCTTCTTTTTTCGAGTTGTTGATGAACGCATTTAAGTCGTCACCAATAACTTCTGCCATACAAG
Organism: Methylococcales bacterium; assembly: GCA_028688755.1. GTDB lineage: Bacteria > Pseudomonadota > Gammaproteobacteria > Methylococcales > Methylomonadaceae > UBA10906. Next base: position 2,117 of record JAQTXN010000193.1, read on the forward strand.
TTGTTGAAACGGCGATGATGTCTGGTTTATAAAGGGCTTTAGCATTTTCAAGCCCTGCCATCATATTTTTTTGTCCACCAAATACCGCCGCATCTTCAGTCATCGAATCCGATACACATGAAATCGGTTCTTTGAAATGACGGTTAAAGTATGAACGGAAATACGCGACACAACCTTGTGAACCATGAACATAAGGCAATGTTTTTTCAAAACCTAATGCACACAATACCGCACCAAGTGGTTGGCAGGCTTTCGCAGGGTTGACCGTTAAGGCTTCACGTTCAAAGTTTAATTTTTGATATTCTTCGGTTGTCGTCCATTGGAAGACTTCTTCGATTTTGTCTTGTGGATGACGTTCTTCATATAACGCCTGTTTGTTTGCTAAGTTTTCTTTGTATTCGTCACTGCGAAACAATGGATAACTTGTTTGGATGTTATTGACATCTTGGCTCATGATTCTTCTCCTAACGTGCCACTAATCTGTGGACTGCGTTTATTGGATTATGTTGGGTTACGGCATTAGCGAGGCGCGTAACCCAACCCTAAAAATTACGCTACCGCTTTTACGGCTTCATTTTGAGCAGTCTCGGTTTTCCAAGGTGCTTTAATGTTTTTCCAGCAAGGATTATTGATAGTCATATCCATGTCACGGGCGAAAATGGCAAAGCCGTCGTAACCATGATATGGGCCTGAATAATCCCATGAGTGCATTTGTCTAAATGGCACACCCATTTTTTGGAAGATGTATTTTTCTTTTACACCTGAACCAATCAAATCTGGCTGTACTTTTTTCACGAACTCTTCAAATTCGTAGCCTGTCACGTCGTCATAAAGCAACGTGGCGTTGCCCATTTCTTTGATGGTACGGTCGTAATCGTCGTTATGCGCGAATTCGTAACCAGTACCAACCACTTCCATGCCTAAATCTTCATAAGCACCGATAACGTGGCGTGGACGCAAACCACCGATGTAAAGCATCACACGTTTGCCTTCTAAACGTGGTTTGTATTTTGCGATAACTGCTTCATATTCAGCTTGATAGCGAGCAATTACACGTTCTGCACCAGCTTGGATTTTTTCGTCGAAAAGTGCTGCAATTTTGCGTAACGATTCAGCGATTTTAGTTGGACCAAAGAAGTTATATTCAATCCAAGGAATGCTGTACTTTTCTTCCATGTGACGTGCGATGTAGTTCATCGAACGATAGCAGTGGATTAAGTTCAATTTTACTTTTGGGGTTTTTTCGATTTCAGCAATTGTGCCGTCACCTGACCATTGCGCGACAACACGCAAGCCCATTTCTTCTAACAATGTTCTTGAAGCCCACGCATCGCCGCCGATGTTGTAATCACCAATCACCGCTACGTCGTAAGGCGTAGTTTCAAAACTATTGTCACCATCACGATTTTCTAAAACCCAATCACGAATCGCGTCGTTTGCGATGTGATGACCTAATGATTGCGATACACCACGGAAACCTTCGCAACGCACTGGTACAACTGGTTTGTTGATTTCTTTGCTGGCTTTTTTAGAAACCGCTTCGATGTCATCACCGATTAAACCGATTGGACATTCTGATTGAACTGAAATGCCTTTGTTTAATGGGAATAATTGTTCGATTTCGTTCATGATTTTAGCGAGTTTTTTATCGCCACCGAAAACGATGTCGTTTTCTTTGAAATCAGAAGTAAAGTTCATTGTGCCGAAGGTATTTACGCCTGTTGTACCGACGTAATAGTTACGACGACCAGCGCGTGAATACTGACCACAACCCACAGGACCGTGTGAGATATGAATCATATCTTTGATAGGACCCCAAACCACACCTTTTGAACCCGCATAAGCGCAACCACGAATGGTCATAACA
>JAQTXN010000047.1 GCA_028688755.1 Methylococcales bacterium
TGCCTAACGTCGCAACCACCAATGCTTGCGTTTCGCCGCGTGTGAATAAAGCTGAACCGTGTGTGCGCGGTAAAACACCCGTGCGAATACTAATCGGACGAACTTGATCTAACGGACGACCATCAATACGTTGACCATCGTTTAAAATCGCACTACGCACAATGTCGTATTCCAATTGTTCGATAATCGTTTTAATTGCCGCTTCTTCGTAGGCTTCGTCAGCGACTAATTTTTCAATTAACGCAGTGCGAATTTCTTTTAATTTTTCTTGGCGAACCAATTTTTCTGGAATTAAATACGCCGCTTTTACGTCCGCTTCAATTGCTCCAACTAAACGGTTTAATTCATGATTTGGTTCAGGAGCAACCCATTCGACCACGCCACGACCTGCTGATTCAGCAAATTCGTTAATCGCGTTAATGGCTGTTTGCATTTGTTCATGACCAAATAAAACCGCACCGAGCATGACTTCTTCAGATAGATTTTTCGCTTCAGATTCCACCATCAAAACAGCTTGCGACGTTCCTGCAACGACTAAAATCAAATCTGATTCTTTTAATGCAGTGGGTGAAGCGTTTAACAAATACTGACCGTCTTTATAACCAACATTTGCCGCGCCGATCGGGCCATTAAATGGCAAACCTGAAATGGCTAATGCCGCTGATGCGCCAAGCAACGCAGGAATTTCAGTGTCTACGTCAGGATTTAAAGAAACGACCGTGACAATAATTTGTACTTCGTTAGTGTAGCCTTCTGGAAATAAAGGGCGAATCGGGCGATCAATTAAGCGTGAAATTAAGGTTTCTTGTTCGGAAGGACGACCTTCGCGTTTGAAAAATCCACCTGGAATTTTACCTGCCGCGTAGGCTTTTTCTTGGTAATTTACGGTTAAAGGGAAAAAGTCGCCGCCTGCTGCGCCTTTTTTGCCAACTACTGTTACTAATAAAGACGTGCCGTTCACGTCAATCATCACTGCGCCATCTGCTTGACGGGCAATTTCACCTGTTTCGAGCGTAACTGTTTGATCGCCGTATTGAAATTCTTTACGAATAGGATTCACTCTTGGATTTCCTGTGTTTGGATAATTTAAAAATGTCTTTGGTTTATAAAGCAAAAACGGCACAAAAAGCGTGCCGTTTTCTAATGGTTTTTTTATTTACGCAACCCTAAGCGTGCGATAAGCGTACGGTAACGTTCGCCATCTTTTTTCTTCAAATAGTCAAGCAATTTGCGACGTTGATTAACCATACGCAATAAACCGCGACGTGAATGGTTATCTTTTTTGTGTGCGGCAAAATGTGGAGCTAAATGTTGAATATGAGCCGTTAATAAAGCAACTTGTACTTCTGGTGAACCTGTGTCAGTTTCTGATTGACGATAGGCTTCAACGACGGCTTTTTTTTGTTCTGCTGTAAATGGCATTGCGGATAAATCCCTAAAATTTAAGGTAAAAATAAAAAAGTTTCCACGTTTAGGGTGTAGAAACTCGAAATGTTAACCGTCCAAATTGAACAATCTAACGATGGTTAGTTTAGCATTTAATCCAATTTCACCCAAACCTAAAAACGACTTTTCTGCATATAAACGCACGTTTTGTTTTGTTTCATTTGTTTCAAAATCAATTGCTTGACCGTATCGAATCGCTGTTGCTTGCTCAGGTGATAAGTAAATGGCTTGTAAATTCTCGAGTGGCTTATCAACGGAAATCAAACTCGCGTGCAATTCTTCCGAAGTCATCGCGCTGAGTTGTTCAATTGTTTTTGCTTCGTGTAAGTGAAATTGTCCCGCTTGGGTTCGACGCAACGCCGTCACTGTTCCGCCGCAACCTAAATCATGTCCAATATCTTCGGCGAGCGATCGAATATAAGTGCCTTTTGAACAAGCCACATCAAGCGTCAACGTGTCAGGCGTAAATTCAAGCAAGTTAATTTCGTAAATTGTAATGTGGCGTGGTTCGCGTTCAATCGTAATTCCGTCACGCGCAAGTTCGTAGAGTTTTTTACCATTGTGTTTTAACGCCGAATACATCGGTGGAACTTGGGCTTGTGCGCCTGTGAATTTTTTTAAACAACTTTCAATTTGTTCAAGCGACAACGGCGGAACAGGTTTGGTTTCGATAATTTGCCCTTCGGCATCGCCTGTGTCAGTCATTACGCCGAGTTTGACAGTGACTTGATAACGCTTGTCATCATCGAGCATCAACGCTGAAACTTTGGTCGCTTCGCCAAAACAGAGCGGTAAAAGTCCTATTGCAAGCGGGTCTAAACTGCCTGTGTGTCCTGCTTTATTTGCGTTGAATAAACGCCGAACTTCTTGCAACGCTTTGTTTGATGAAACACCCAAACGTTTGTCGAGCAAAATAATCCCGTGAACATTTAAGCCTGATTTTCGTTTGCTCATTCATTTATCCTTTTGAAGAAAATCGTCAAAACCCAAATGTTGATTATTCATAATCGTTTCTCCTTTTTTTCAGAACAACTCACTGTGCGACCCTGTTCGAGTTAAAACAATTGTGTCCGCTGTCGATTGATAAATTAGCAACCAATTAGGTTTGACATGGCATTCTTTATGACCTTTCCAATTGCCTGTTAAATAATGATCTTTGTATTTTTCGGGTAATGTTTGATTTCTCGAAAGTAAATCAACAACGACCAGTAGATCATCGACAGCATAACGTCCCGAATTTTTCACACGCTTCAAATCTTGTTTAAATTGTGACGTTTGAGCAACTGTTTTCACGCAGCATCCCATTGTTGGCGTAACTCATTCAAACTCACCGTTTCATATTCACCACGTTCGACGGATTCCATTGCTTCAATCGTTTCACGATTAGGCGTTTTAGAATCAATCAGACGTTTGTTTTTAAACTGTACAAACTCGACAAATCGCAACACGTCTTCTAAATCTTCAGTAGGTAATTGGTGGGTTTGTTGATAAAGGCTTCGTTCTATTTCTTGTCTTTGCATTTCAAACTCCTAAATGTGTAGCAAAAAATGGTATGTCAGTTCCATTGTAAAATAAATCACGCATCATCAAAACAAACTGAACAACACGACTTTTGCGCTTTGCTCATTTTTTATCCTCATCAAAACTTAACACTGCACCACCATCATTATTCCAATCTGAAAGCACAAAACGCTGGGCTTTTTGTCCATTCAACATAAATTCATGCAACGCGGGGCGGTGCGTATGTCCGTGAATTAAACGAGTGCAATCATATTGTTTCATGGAGTTTTCCACGGTAGTTTGATTCACATCCATGACGTAATCAGACTTCTTTTGTTTATGAAAAAAACTGCGAATCCGATACCACCGCGCCGCAATCAAGCGTAGCCACAACGGTTTTGAAAGCACATTCTGTTGCCATTCTTGAGAGCGTGATTTTTCTCGAAATGCTTGATAAGGTAAATCATCGCTACACAATAAATCACCGTGCGTTAAAAGTGTTTTCTCACCTTCCAAATCAATTACTGCGTAATCATCGAGCAAAATCACGCCCGTCCCTCGCGCAAAACGCTCGCCAATTAAAAAATCCCGATTACCACGTTGGACATAAACGATAACGCCTGCATCGGTAAGTTGTTTTAATTCACAACGAATTTGCGCGTTTGGCGAGGTGAAATCATCATCGCCCACCCACGCATCAAATAAATCGCCCAAAATGTAAATCGCTTTCGCGCGACGCGCTTTATTTTGCAGAAAATAAATGAAATGGCGCGTTATTTGAGGTTTGTCAAAAGACAAATGTAAATCAGATAGAAATAGAATCACTTGAAAATTTAAAAATGGTTAATTGAAATGACAAAGTATCTGGCTATAGTCTGTTAAAAAAACGTAATTTTTGCGATTTTGGCTTGTTTTTAGCAGGCAATGGCAGCGGAAATGCGACCTTTACTTTTAAACCACCCAACTCAGATGCCCCAAGCGACAATTCGGCATTATGAATTCCTGCAATGCGCTGCACAATTGAAAAACCTAATCCTGTTCCTTGTGCAGTATGTGCGGTCTCAACGCAACGATGAAAACGTTTTAATGAATTTTCATATTCTTCTGGCGCAATCCCAGGCCCTGAATCTTCGACACAAAAAATCAGTTGCGAAGGTGTGCCGATTAAACTGACGTTAATATCGCCACGCAATGGCGTGTATTTAATCGCGTTATCGATAATGTTACGAATCAAAATGTTAATTAGCAGGGTATTTGCCATAATTGGCACCACATTTTCCTCGATAAATTCAAGATGAATCCTTTTTTTGTAGGCTTCAGCGTCGAGTTCAGTAATGATTTGCACAATTTCATTTTCAACATGCGTGACCGCTTTTGCCAAATACTCGGTATTAGAATCGATGCGCGAAAAAGTCAGCAGTTGTTGCACCAAATAGGTCATGCGATGCACCGCTTGTTCAATACGTTTTAAGGCTTGATTTCGCACAGTTTCGTCAGCGGTTCGCAATGCCACTTGCGCTTGTGTCAAAAGCCCTGCAAGCGGTGTGCGTAATTCATGCGCGGCATCGGCAGTAAATTGGCGTTCATGCTCAAAGGCTTGTTCAAGCTGCACAAATAACGTATTGATTTCATACACAATTGGGATGATTTCATTGGGTAATTTTTTAGTTGAAAGCGGTTTTAAATAACTTGCCTCACGGCGCGAAAGTGCGATTTCTAAACGATTGAGCGGCGACAACGCCCAGCCAACAATGAGCCAAATTAACAGCCCTAAAATCGGTAAACCGACCAAAAATTGTGTGACTAATTGACTTGAAATTTCATCAGTTAATTCGGCGCGAATTTCCTCTTTTTGCCCAACATGGATAACGTATTCACCGTTTGTGCTGGCAATACTGAAAACATGCCATAAATGCCCATCGATGTTCGTATCACTAAAACCATGATCTGCGGTAGAAAGTGCAAATAACGGCGCACTGTCAGAATGTAGCACAATGCCATTGATGTTTGACCAAAGCTGAAACGCAATTTTGCGTTCATATTTATGCCCTAACGTACTTTCTTGCAACAAATCATCAAATACACTCCAAAGTTGATCGTCGATATTTCTTTCGTCGAAGCTATGTAACAAAATACTGGGCGGATTTTGAGCGTTTAACAAATTGTTTTCGTCGTCAGTCAATAATTTAAATGCCCGATTTTTGGTGCGTTTGCGCCCAAACGGAATATGTAAATTAGGGTCGGTTTGTGCTTGCATCCAATGCGTTGAAAGCGAACCTTCGCGCAATAAATTTTCAATGAAACTGTGCAACACTTTCGCGGATTGCGCGAGTTCAGCATCAAACAAACTCGCTACTTCGTCACGAGTGACTTTATACGTTAAAAATGCCGTCACACCCCAAATACACATCGAAGCCGATAATAAACTCAATAACAATAAGCGGCGTAATGAATAATTCATAACGTGTAACTTCGTAAATTGTCGAAATAATTTTTGCAGCATTTTCATTTGAACCTTTGAAATGGCTAAAAAAAACCGCCTTTGGTTTAAACGTCAGGCGGTTTTTTGTTTTTGGGCGTTATGCCGACTTATTTTTTTGCGCCGCTTTCTTGAGCGATTAACTTATCCATGATTTCAATCATTTTTTCATGTGAACCCGCAAGAGGCCCGCTGGTTTTGTATTTGCCGTTAATCACGATTGCTGGCACGCCTGAAATGGCATATTTCGCCGCCGTGGCACCTGCTTGGCGCACTTTCATATCAACAGGAAATGAGTTGTAGGCTTTTTTAAAATCCGCTTCGGCTACGCCATGTGCAGCAAAAAACTTCGCTAATTGCTCTTCTGTTTCCAAATGTTCTTTTTTGATTTGAATGGTATCGAAAAAATCTTGATGAACTTTATCAACAACGCCCAAGGCTTCAGCCGTGTAATAGGCTTTTGCGTGTTTACCCCACAAATCACTGAAAACCGCAGGTTGACGAATAAATTCAACATTTTTTGGCAAGGTTTTTACCCATTTCGCAAGCGTTGGTTCAAAGTCAAAACAGTGCGGGCAACCGTACCAAAAGAATTCAATGACTTCGACTTTGTTCACATCATGCGTCGGCTGCGCGGGCGAAACAAGTTCGTAACCAACAGGTTCTGCGGCTTGTACAGGATTGAATGTGACGGCAACTGCCATTGATAAAGCAAATAAATTGGTGCATGTAAATTTTTTTAACATTTTTATTTCTCAGGTTTCATAGTGGCAATTCGAGTAGCAACGGCTTTAATTTCCGCTTCGGTCATTTTTCCCGCAATCATGTGCATCATATTTTCAGGATGATTTGCGCGTTTGCCTGTTTGGAAATCGGTTAAGGCTTTAACCAAATAATTCGCATGTTGTGCTTTTAACGCAGGAAAACCAGCAGGTTTATTACCTTCGCCGTGAGGGCCATGACACGCGATGCACGCTGAAACTTCGCGTTTTAAATCCCCATTACGATACAAATCCCCGCCTAGTTTTACCATTGCTTCGTGTTCAGCTTTTTCTTCGGCTGTATCAAATAGTTCTTCGTGTTCTCCCGTCACTTTTTGATCAGCGTAATAATTAGCAATATCGACAATATCGTTTTCAGTTAGTGTCATAGCTAACGTTGCCATCATCGGGTCTTTGCGTTCACCTGATTTGAAGGCTTTTAATTGGTTTGCGATATAAACCGAATTTTGTCCAGCGAGTTTTGGAAACATTGGCATCGTGCTATTTCCGTGTTCGCCGTGACAACTGACACACGATGCCGTTTTCGTTTTTCCAGCATTCACGCTGTCAGAATGTGAAAGTTCAGCATGAGCATGACTACATAAAAGAGCGGTTAAAGCAAAAGCGAGACTTTTTTTGTGCATCAGATTTTCCTTAAAAAGTGAGAAGTAAAGCGCGTTAAGTGTACACAAAGCCGCGTGTATGCTTAAATTCTAACCCAAATCAACCAGCTACGCGAGAGACCATGAACCCGCTTTATCATCAAGCCAAATTTATTAACAGTTCACCCGATTTAAAATCTACGCCGCCCGATACGGGTTTAGAAATTGCCTTTGCTGGACGTTCAAATGCTGGCAAATCGAGCGCAATTAATACACTTACACGGCAAACAGGTTTAGCGAGAACCAGTAAAACACCAGGTCGCACGCAAGCGTTAAATTTTTTTGAAATCAATGAAGGGCAACGCTTTGTCGATTTACCAGGTTACGGTTATGCAAAAGTACCGTTGCCTGTAAAAAAGAAATGGCATCAATTGATGGAAACGTATTTAACGAAACGCAAATCGCTTTGCGGCATGGTTTTAGTGATGGACGTGCGCCACCCGCTGACCGAATTCGATTGGCAAATGATTGAATGGTGTCAGCATACGCAATTGCCGCTGCATATTATTTTGACGAAAGCGGATAAATTAAATTTTGGTGCAGCGAAAAATGTCATGCTGCAAATTCAAAAAGAACTTAGCGAATTGCCAACACCGTTGACGCTACAACTTTTTTCTTCGCTTAAAAAAAGCGGTGTTGATGAGATTCACGCGGCGTTGAATCAATTATTTTCAGCTAGAATGCAAATCAATGAATAAACTCGCGCAACTTTATAAAGAGGCTTGCGAAGTGGAATTGCAAGCCTTTAAACCAGGAAATGTCAGTGTTTATGCTGATGGACATGACATGACGGTTGATGATTTTCGTAAAAGTTACGAAGTTAGCGCAGAGCCGCTTTGCGATGAAAATTATTCATTGGGTGAAAAAATTTTTTATGCAACAAAAGCCACCCGTGAAGCGGTTGGTTGCAATACAAATTTAGGCATTATCTTATTATGTGCGCCGTTAATTCACGCGGTGCAAAAATATCCAGATTTAAAATTGCATGACGGATTAGCGCAAGTTTTGAAGAATACGACGGTTGATGATGCAAATTGGACATTTCAGGCAATTTCGCTAGCAAAACCTGGTGGATTAGGTGAAGTTGAAAAACAAGATGTTTCCCAAAACGCAACAGTGACACTACAAGCCGCGATGCAACTAGCTTGTGACAAAGATAGGATTGCGTTGCAGTACGTTAGTGATTATAAAGATATTTTCGATTTAGGCGTTTTAAGTTATACTCACGCTTTCAATCGGTGGCAAAAAAAGAGTTGGGCGGCAGTTGCAGTTTATGCAAATTTGCTCAGCCAATTTCCTGATAGTCATATCGAGAGAAAATTTGGGAGTCGGTACTCTGCAAGGGTAAAACAAATGATGCAACAGCTGAGAAATGAGCTGCAAATCACAGATGACCCAGAGCAGGTTAAGCCACTACTTTATCAGATGGATACTGAGCTTAAATCACACGGTTTAAACCCAGGCACATCGGCTGATTTGACGGTGACTACAGTATTAACCGTATTTTTAGAATGTTCTCTCGCGTGTAGAGACAATTTGGAGACATGACAAATGTCGATAGTAGATTCAGTTTTATCATTTTTTAATTCAAAGGGGACAAATAGCATGGCTAAAATCAACAACTTGCGCGTAGGCGAATCATTAGTAGGCGAAGGCAACGAAATCGCTCACATCGACTTAATCATTGGGCCACGCGGCAGTGCTGCTGAAACAGCTTTCGCAAACGCTTTAACAAATAACAAAGACGGTTTCTCTACATTGTTAGCTGTTGTTGCTCCAAACTTAATGGTTAAACCAGCAACTATTTTATTCAACAAAGTAACAATCAAAGGTTCAAAACAAGCTGTTCAAATGTTTGGACCAGCTCAACGCGCTGTTGCTATGGCTGTTGCTGATTCAGTTGAAGACGGCACAATCCCAGCTGCTGAAGCTGATGATTTATTCATTTCTGTTGGTGTTTTCATTCACTGGTTAGCTGAAGACGACGCGAAAATCGAAGAATTCAACTACAAAGCAACTAAAGAAGCGTTAGAACGCGCTGTTGCTGGCACTCCAACAGCTAAAGAAGTTGTTGAAGGCAAAAAAGCTGCGAAACATCCATTTGCTGCAAACAACGTTTAATTTAATCAACGCCTCGGCGTGATTTAATCAAACAAAAAATACCTCCTTTTTGGAGGTATTTTTTTGCCTAAAATTTTATGAAATTATTTTTTGTGATTGCGCCAGAATGCAATGCACTTGCAACTAAAACTTGCTCAATGCCCATTTTTTCAAGTTTCGCTAAATCATCACAATTTCGCACGCCTCCTGCGGCAATAAAATTTGTTTTCGGATAATCACGTTTAAATTCAGTTAATAAATCAATCGCTACGCCTTGTGAACTACCAACACGATTTAACGTCATCACAATCACGTTTTCTGACCACAATTCAGCTTGCGTAAAAAAGTTTTGCGAACCTAATTTTTCGCCTTTCGACCCAAAATCTAGCGATAAGATAAATCGTTTTTCAAATTCTAAAATTTCATAAAAATTGTCATCTGTAAAACATTCACTTCCCAATACGGGTAAATAATTCGGCAAAAAATGTTGTGCTTTTTGATAACCCGCATCAACCCAAAATGTGATTTTTGGAAAGTCTTTTGCTACTTGCTCAATTAAACTGTGTTGCCTGCCCTGCCCTGTAATCGCATCTAAATCAGCAATGTAAAACGTATCGAAAGCGTGCAACTGCAAAAAACCGTTTAACACCGAATAAATATCTGCTTTTGTCGTTAAGACGCTTTTTATAGGTTGATAATTTTCACGTTCACCACGTTTTGCATGAACAACAACGCCATTTTTTAAATCTATTACAGGAATAACTTTCATCGTGAGGTAATCAATCTTTGAAATTTATGGTTGAACTTCCGAGCTACACGCTAACATTTGACTCTTTAAAAGAGTCGTTTTGCGTTATTTGCAGACGTTTTTATAAAAATTTTTGGCATGAGTTTTTTTGTAGCAAGACAATAAAAAACCCGCTAAGTTAGAAAACTTGCGGGTTTTTGTATTATTTGTAGATTTTTAAAACTTATAATTGGTCGGGACGATAGGATTTGAACCTACGACCCCTTGTCCCCCAGACAAGTGCGCTACCAAGCTGCGCTACGCCCCGACATCTCTTTTGATTGTCTCATGAGTTGCTAGCCTTTTCAAGGTGCGTGACAATGCACGTTTCATTCAATAACTTAAATAAACCGTGATTACTCAAATTCTTCCTCCCGCTATTTTTCTTATGGGACCTACTGCTTCAGGCAAAACCGCCCTTGCAGTCCAACTCGCTCAAGCTTTAAATGGTGAAATTATTAGCGTGGATTCCGCCTTGGTTTTCAAAGGCATGGACATCGGCACAGCCAAACCAACGTTAGAAGAACGTGGTGATATTCCCCATCATTTAATTGATATTCTTGACGCAAGTGAATCCTTTTCAACGGGGCAATTTCGTACTCAATCATTAGCGTTAATGGCAGATATTACACAGCGCGGGAAATTACCGATTCTCGTCGGTGGCACCATGCTGTATTTCAACGCATTGACACAAGGTTTAGCTGAATTACCGCCTGCAAGTCCTGAAATTCGCGCTCGTTTAGATATTGAATTAGAGCGAGACGGCAAACTCGCCCTACATAATCGTTTAGCCCAAATCGACCCGCAAGCGGCAAACCGAATTCATCCCAACGACCCACAACGTGTGCAACGGGCATTAGAAGTTTTTGAACTCACAGGCAAAGCCATGAGCGATTTCTTTGCTGATAATGGGCAATCGTTGCCTTACAACATTCACAAATTTGTGATTGCGCCGCAAGACCGAAAAATTTTGCACGAAATTATCGCGTTACGGTTTCACAAAATGCTTGAACAAGGCTTTTTAGCCGAAGTGGAAAAGCTGGTTTTGCGCGGTAATTTGAATGACAAAATGCCTGCTATTCGCGCTGTGGGTTATCGAGAAGCATGGTCGTATTTCCAAGGTGAATATGATTTACAGACAATGACAGAAAAAGCCATTATTGCGACGCGCCAACTTGCTAAACGTCAATTCACTTGGCTACGTCGTGAAACCGATGCACATACATTGATTACAGGAGAAACGGATTTATTGGCACAGGTTTTGAAGCGCGTAAATATGTTAAGATGACGCAAATGTTACCCCTTCACTATTTTCAAAATAATCCCCGTTGAGTTGTTTCAAAGGAAAAAAATAAATGAAAGCACCCCTTCATATCGCTGTCACTGGAGCAGCTGGACAAATTAGTTATTCACTGCTGTTTCGCTTGGCGGCTGGGCATTCATTTGGCAAAGACCAACCTATTTATTTACATTTACTTGAAATCCCCGCTGCAATGCCCGCTTTAGAAGGTGTTGTGATGGAATTGAACGATTGTGCAAGCCCAATTGTAAGTGGAATTGAAATGACGGCAGATCCACTTGTGGCGTTTAAAAATGCAGATTATGTTTTTTTAATTGGCGCACGACCGCGTACGTTAGGAATGGCTCGAAAAGATTTGTTGCAAGTGAACGCTGAAATTTTTTCCACTCAAGGTAAAGCCTTAAATGCCGTTGCCAATCGAAATGTAAAAGTGCTTGTCACTGGAAATCCCGCTAACACGAATGCGCTCATTGCATTAAAAAATGCCCCCGATTTATCGCCTAAAAATTTCTCTGCAATGAGCCGCTTAGACCACAATCGTGCAATCAGTCAACTTGCTGAAAAATGCGGTGTTTTAACTACAGATATTAAAAATATGACGATTTGGGGCAATCATTCTGGCACGCAATATCCCGATTTACATCATGCAAAAGTGCGTGGACGCGACGCGCTTTCACTCGTTGACGATGCGTGGTTTGTGAATGATTTTATTCCAACCGTTCAACAACGTGGCGAAGCAGTGATTAAAGCTCGTGGGCAATCTAGCGCGGGTTCAGCGGCAAATGCCGCGTTAGACCAAATGCGCGTTTGGGCGCACGGCACGCCTGATAATGATTGGGTGAGCATGGGCGTAATTTCAGATGGCAGTTACGGCATCGAAAAAGGCTTGATGTATTCTTTCCCTGTTACCGTTGAAGATGGCGAAATTCAAATTGTACAAGGCTTATCAATCAATGAGTTCAGCCGCTCTCGTATGCGTTTAACCGAAGACGAATTAAAGCAAGAACGCAACGCAGTAAAACATTTATTCTAAAAGTTCTCCCATTTACTTTTCATTAAAAAACATGACAAACATTCATTCAGACAAAATTTTAATCCTCGATTTCGGCTCGCAATATACGCAGTTAATCGCGCGTCGGATTCGTGAAATTGGTGTGTATTGCGAAATTTATTCGTGCGAATGCACGGATGCTGAAATTCAAAACTTCGCACCAAACGGCATTATTTTATCGGGCAGTCCTGAAAGTGTGACCGAAGGCAATACGCCGCGTGCGCCACAAATCGTTTTTGAATTGGGTATTCCCGTTTTAGGTATTTGCTACGGAATGCAAACAATGACGCAGCAACTTGGCGGCAAAGTGGAAACCTCAACACATCGTGAATTTGGTTACGCACAAATTCGAGCGCGTGGGCATTCCAAATTATTATCAGGTATCGAAGACCATCTTTCAGAGGAAGGTTTTGGCTTGCTGGATGTTTGGATGAGTCACGGCGACCGCGTGGTGGATTTACCAGAAGGTTTTAAATTGATTGCTAGTTCAGACGGTGCGCCGATTGCGGGCATGGCAAACGAAGACAAAAATTTCTATGCGCTGCAATTTCATCCAGAAGTCACGCACACCAAACAAGGTGGACGGATTTTGTCACGTTTTGCGTTGGAAATTTGTGGCTGTGCCGCGCTTTGGAATTCGAGCAATATCATCGACGATAGCATTAAAGCGGTGCGCGAAAAAGTCGGCAACGACGAAGTGATTTTAGGTTTATCGGGTGGTGTGGATTCGTCGGTCGTCGCGGCGTTATTGCACAAAGCCATTGGCACGCAACTCACTTGTGTGTTTGTTGATACGGGTTTATTGCGTTTGCACGAAGGCGACCAAGTGATGGCGATTTTCGCGCAACATTTGGGCGTAAAAGTGATTCGTGTCGATGCCGAAGCGCGTTATTTAGCCGCGTTAGCAGGTGAAAACGACCCTGAGAAAAAACGCAAAATTATCGGCAATTTGTTTATCGAAATTTTTGACGAAGAAGCCGCGAAACTTGCCAACGCAAAATGGCTCGCGCAAGGCACGATTTATCCTGACGTGATTGAATCGGCTGGCGCGAAAAGTGGCAAAGCGCATCTCATTAAATCGCATCATAATGTGGGCGGTTTGCCTGAAAATATGACCTTGAAATTGGTCGAACCGTTGCGCGAATTGTTCAAAGATGAAGTGCGTAAATTAGGCGTAGAACTCGGTTTGCCTGCGGATATGGTTTATCGTCATCCGTTCCCAGGGCCTGGTTTGGGCGTGCGGATTTTGGGCGAAGTGAAAAAAGAATATGCGGATTTGTTACGTCAAGCCGATGCGATTTTTATCGAAGAACTTTATAAAAATGATTTGTACGACAAAGTGAGCCAAGCGTTTGCGGTGTTTTTACCTGTGAAATCCGTCGGCGTAATGGGCGACGGGCGACGTTATGATTATGTGATTGCGATTCGGGCGGTGGAAACCATTGATTTTATGACGGCGCGTTGGGCGCATTTGCCGTATGAATTTTTAGATTTGATTTCGCGCCGCATTATTAACGAAGTCGCAGGAATTTCACGGGTCACTTACGATATTTCTGGAAAACCACCCGCTACGATTGAGTGGGAATAAATTTTTAAATCTTTAAAGAAAACGCCCGCTTTATGTGGGTGTTTTTTTACATCAATTCATTCGTTTATGCGTGCCAGAAAATGCGTTACCATTCTTATTCTGTAAGCTCATATAACACGATTAACAGTTATGTTGTTACGTCGTCTCTTTTAATAAAAAATGTAAAATAATTATGAAGATAGAATTTGTTGCAATACATGAAATCAATAAAAAAGAAAAAGAAACAACGGCTAATCTAGCATTGTCAGATTCTTTTGTAGACCATACGAATGAAGATATACAAAACATAATTCGCAGTCTCGACCTTTCTTTTTCAAAAAAGACACTACGGAGAGCTAAGTTTTCAGATGATGGATTTAAGTCGCATATTGTCAATCTTGAAAAAACAACTTTTTTAGCGGTATCAAAAAATCTTATGGGAAAACTAAAAGATGGTTTGCAAAATATACCCGCCGCGAAGGGGGGATATTTGATATTTTGCAACTATACAACTACTAAGAATTTTCTGGCTGTATTTTTAGTTAGGAATAAGAATGGGAATTTATTTTCTTATAAAGGCGATGATAGAACTTGGAATGTAAATTCAACGGAATATCTCGATTTTGATCATTTTGCTATGGGAGTCAAAATCAATCTTGATACTTTTAATTCCAATTCTGATGAAAGATATATTTCTTTTGCTAAAGGTAATACGGATATTTCTGATTATTTTTTAAATTGGGTTGGTATTGACGATTCTAAGCAAGAAATGAAAGATGGCGATACTTTATATGAGGTTAGTAACGGGATAAATTTACCCGAAGGCATTGCAGATAGAAAAGAGTTAAAGAAAAAAATATTTGAATATATTAATAGTAAGCCGTCACAAGTTGTCAATTTAAGAGATTTGAGCCAGCACTTGTATGATGATGACAATGCTATTCAAAAATATTGTGATGAAAAGAACATAGACATTGATGGTGAATTTAAACTAACAAAAAAACAATTAGAAAAATTTTACAAAATTTACATAAAGGCTGGGGGAATTGAGCTATCAGCGGCAAGGAGTATTTTTGATACAATGGACGTTGCATCAAATGGAGAAACTGTTTTGATCCGATCCAAGGAATTAGCAGAAGAAATTATAAGAATACAACAGAACGAATAAATGAAATTGTGACTAGCAACTGTTATAGAGAATTACTGGCTTTACTTCAATCGTCTGAAGACCTATCTTCGGATGAGATGGTTTTTTTGTCTTCTGATCTTTCCTCGCATGAAACATATCTCGATGAAATTGAAGTTGTTTTCGAATCTACGAGAGAGGGTGTAGAGATAGAATTTTCCTCTCAGAAATTTAAGCTATTCAAAAATAAACAAAGTGCAGTTAATCGCTTATTGTCTTTGAATGATTTTTCAAAAGATATTTTGATTATTGAAGACAATTTAATTTTTTGTTCAAACTCAGTAAAAGAATCAATTTTCTTTAATAACGTTTTATATTGGCATAAACTCAAAAGGTTGATTGCGGAAGATATTTGTACTCATGATGATCAAGCTGTACAAGAAATGATTTTTTTATCAGAAAAACTCGGGAAGATTCAGGTAGGTTATAAAACAAAATGGGTTGAGGATTTTTATGATAGGGATTTGAAGCTAAAAGAAGCCTATCAAATTGTCGAAAGCAAAATATCTAATGATTCAGATTTCAAAAGTTTTTTTAGAGATAATTTTTTAAGCATTTCTCAAAATATTGGTGATTCTCGTTTGAGATATACTGAAACGCTAAAATCCATTCACAATGTAATAGAGTTAGCACAAAAAGATTTTGAATTATTTAAAAATAAATTTTCTTTTGAGGAATTCAGAAGTGAATTAGAAAAAGAAAGAGAAGCGTATTTTAAAGATTATCAATCTACAGTTTCCGATTTTTTATCTAAAGTAGCATCAATGCCAATTCAGTTTGGTGCTTATGTGGTTTTAATCTTCAAATTCACTGACGATATTGTTCCTTTGATAATAACAAGTGTCCTGATTCTATCGTGGAGTTGGTTTGGGATTACATTAGTCAATCACATGCTTAAAGACTTTGATTACCTGAAAAATAAATTTAATAAGAACTTTGACGATTTACTTGCAAAATCAAAGATGTCTGAGAAGGACGTAGAAGAGCCAAGAAAAGATATAAATGAGAAATTTCACAGAATAGTAAAACTTCTTATTTGCTATAGAAATGTTGAAATCACTTTCACTATTTGTGCATTATTTATTTGTTTTTATTTTATGTGGAAAATTGAGTTCCCAAACTATCACTTTCCGATTTTATATTTAGCAAGGTGCGTAGCATGTGGATTTTAGTGAAAATTTTTTAATACGGTGCATCCCATCCACAAATATCATCATTACTTTTAAGTTTGAACGCACGTCAAATTTCCCTCAACATCAATATAAGCCGCCGCCAAAAACGGCGGCGTGCAGATAGCCAAAATAAATTCACAATTCACTTTCGTTCTCATCGTAATAAGCAAAACATCCACGTCCATTGTGTTTAGCTTGATAAAGGGCAATGTCGGCTTTATCGATTAACTCATCGGCATCGATGCCATGTTGCGGGTAGAATGCAATGCCAATACTCGTTCCAATCTGCACATTATTGCTTTGCGCTAACACAAAAGGTTTCGAGAGTGTTTCAATCAACGCATTCGCCACACGAGCCGTATCGTCTAGCGAATGAATGTTGGCAAGTAACACCACAAATTCATCTCCACCCAAACGTGCAACAGTGTCATGCTCACGCAAACGCGCTTTGATGCGTGCTGCGACTTGTATCAATAATGCGTCGCCCGCCCGATGACCTAGTGTGTCATTGACGGGTTTGAATTTGTCCAAATCCATGACCATCACCGCAAATTGCTTTTGTTCACGATGACTAAAACTAATCGCGTGTTTCAATTGTTCGGTAAGCATTCGACGATTGGGTAACTGCGTTAATGCGTCAAAATAGGCGAAATTGTGAATAATGGCTTCGGCTTCTTCACGCTCGGTAACATCTTGATTGATGCCAACAAGACGCAACGGCGCGCCCTTTTCATCGCGATAAATTTCGCTAAAGCC